>DDYW01000181.1:68339-141985 GCA_002348185.1 Candidatus Hydrogenedentes bacterium UBA2224
CGGAACGCGTGACGGCGCCCCGGGATCGGATCCCCCAACCCATTTCGCCCTGAAGGGGCAGCCCGAAACCAGAGAAGCCACGAAACAGGTCCTGCCTCGATCGCGTTCTCAGATTCTCCCCATATCGGAATCGGAATCGAAATCGCAATCGGGATCCCGGTAGGGATCGCCATCCATGGCCCCCAATGACGGAGATTTGATGAAAAACATGCGTGAGATTGGAACTTAGATTGCCCCTTCAGGGCGTATCTATTTGGCGATGCCTATCCCAGGGCGTTGCCCCGGGCTATTCTCGGTCGCCCCTACGGGGCTGCAAGAACGCTTTCTTTCTTGTAGCGCAGGCTTCTCGCCTGCATTCGGATCCGCGGGGCGATCACTCGACTGCGGTATACGACCCGGCCAGGGTGTAGATGAGCCGCCGATTCCTCAGGGTGTCCCGCACTTCCGCATCGCTGCGCCCGACGCGGAGCAGCTCGAACCTGTTGGCGAACTCGTCGCCGACTTCGACGCTTATCTTGTCGTCGCCCAGTTGGACGGCCGCCTCGGACAGGGCGTTCAAGCGGAACTGGGCCTTTCCTGCCACCCCCCGGGGTTCCGGCCGGACCAGCATCATGCCGTAGGTATATTCTTCGCTCCTGGCGTAGCGTTCCAGTCCGGCGAGATCGTCGCATGGGTCAATAATCGCCGCTTGCGTGGCCAGCTCGACGGCACGCTGAAGGTCCTCGGGCGTCCAGGGATTGGCCTCGATGAGCGTTTCCACTTCCTGCCGTACGGCTTTCCGGATCTCTTCCTGGATATTCTGGTTCTCCTGCGTATCGTGGAGGGCGACGGCGTCACGGGCGGCGTTCAGTGCGTCCAGAAGTTTGCCTTCCCGCAGGAGCTGCGGCGCTTTGTTGGGCGGGACAACGGTCTCCTGAACGACAGGCGGCGGTTCCGGGTGGCGTCCTTTGATCAAAGAGTACAGGCCGAACCCCCCCACGCCCAGCACGGCCAATACGATCACGAACGCCAGATAGGTGGCGAGGCGGCGTGCAAGCGATCCCCGCGGTTGGACATAGACCTGCGCGAACGCGCCCGTCGGCCGCGACTCCTCATGAAGGGTGGCCAGTTGCCGGCTGCGTTCGTCCAGCGTGGGCAACCCGCTCCCCGAGGGCAGCTCCCCGCCGGCGCTCGTTGGCGTGACCGCCCCCCCGCTGCTGTGCTGGAGCTCGCCGGTCAACTCAGCACGGAACGTTTCCAGCGCGGCCATGACGCTCTCGGACGGAGCGTAGTTCGTCGACTTGCGCCCGCCGAGATCCTCCATGGAAAAATGGCGCTGATCCGTTCTGGGCGGGTCCACGCGTTCGCCGCAGTGGAAACATTTTGTCGCAAAGATGCTGATTTCCATGCGGCAAAAGGGACACACCCGGGTCTTGTCGCTGTTGTTCGCCTGACGTCCGGTCACGCTGACTCTCCCTCGCCCGATGTCGTGCCCACAACGTGGACAGCATAGCCCAAGGGTGCGGGACACTCAAGCGGTTTCCTCCGCGGACACAGGCGCCGCCGCGGTGATTCCCCCGTCCCCACAGTTCTACCAGATTCCGTGGGGATTATCCTAGCCTTGTTTGCCCGGTATGTCCACCCCAGTGCTGCCGCGGCGGGTGCGCAATTCTACATTGCCCCATCGCAGGCCGTATCACGGCCCGCGGGAAGCCGGCCGTCGGAGCGCCGCGAGGCTATTCCGGCCTGAACAGGCGCATGCCGGGATTGTAGGTTTTCTGGAGATGGTAGAGTTTCGCGATTTCCGCTTCCGAAAGGCGCTCGGGGTGGCCCAACAGATGGGCCCATAGAAGGGTTTCCGCCGCATGCTCCAGCTTCTCGAGCTTGAAGTAGGCATCGAACACGTCCCTGCCCACCGTGAGGGACCCGTGCCTCGCAATGATCAGGGCGTCGCAGGAACGGATGATCTCCCGGATGGCCGCTCCTCCCTCCCGGGTGGCCGGAGTGGCATACCCCACCGTGGGAATGCCGCCGACGGTCAAGAGCAGTTCCGGCAAGACAGGTTCGTCCAGAGACAGGCCCGCCAGCGACGCCGCTACCGCCTTGGGAGGATGGGCATGCACGACGGCGCAGACGTCGGGACGCTCTTCATACACGGCCAGGTGCGTCCAGAATTCGCTGGTCACTGCGCCTTCACCGGCCACTTTGCGGCCCGAGGCATCGGCCAGCATCAGGTCCGCGGGCGCCATGAATCCCTTGGAGACCCCGCTCGGCGTGCATAGAAAGGTCTCGGGCGAGAGACGGACACTGATGTTTCCGTCGGTCGCGGCCGTGAAGTTCTTCTGCCACAAGCGGCGGCCTACTTCGCAGACTGCCTCTCGCAGTGCCTGTTCGCGGTTCATGGGTGTCCTTCCGGGCAGAAAACCATCGCCCCGGCTCAGTAGACGGGCGTGCACCAGGAACGGTACGTGTCGACTTTCCCCATGACGACCCGGAAATAGAGATCCTGGAGCTTACGGGAGACTGGCCCGGGCTTGCCTTCGCCGATCACGCGGCGGTCGACAGACCGCACCGGTGCGACCTGAGCGCCGGTACCGCAGAAGAACACCTCGTCGCACACATAGAGTTCCGTGCGGGCTATCGGCCGTTCCACCACGTCCAGTCCAAGCTCGTTCCGGGCCAGTTCGATGACGGTATTGCGCGTGATACCGACCAGAATGTCGGCGGTGGGCGGCGTGGTGATGAGCTGCCCATTCAGAACCATGAACATGTTCATCGCGCTGCCTTCCGCGACGCTGCCGTCTTCGCGCAGGAAGATCGCTTCGTCAAACCCGGCCAGGTTGGCTTCGGTCGCCGCCAGCGAAGAATTGATGTAACTGCCGGTGCTCTTTGCGCGGCTGGGGATGGCGTTGTCCGACAGGCGCCGCCACGACGAAACCACGACATCCAGACCGGACTCGATGTCACAGTATTCGCCGAGCTTGATGATGTAGCAGCAGAACCGGCTCTCGACACCGCTCAAACGCGGACCAAGCGACAATTCGCTCTTGTAACACAGGGGCCGGATGTAAACGCCTTCGCGAAACCCGCTCCGCTTGATCAATTCGACGCAGATGTTCGCGATATCCTCGGGGGTTTCCGGGATCTCCATGCACATGATATTGAAGTTTCGAACCAGGCGGTCGACATGCTCCGGCAGCCGGAAAACGAGGATGTTGTCCTCGTCCGCGGAATAGTACCCGCGGATTCCTTCGAAGAGTCCCGTGCCATAGTTGAAGGCGTGCGTCATGATACTGACTTTGGCTTCTTCCACCGGGACATAATTGCCCTCGAAATAAACAACCGGTCCCGGCTCCATCAACATACCTTTACCCATCGTGTTTCTCCCGCGTATCGATCTGAGATACTTGTACCCATTTGAGATCCGGATTGTGGCTGGCCTGTCTGGAGAAGCCCTTGTCTACTATACCCGGACCCATGCACAGGTCCGGCCGCCGGGGAAGGAACTGCCCTGAGGCGTGGCTCGCNNACTCAAGTATCGCCCTTTGAGGCCGCCTGATGCAAATCACTGAATCCACGGCTGCCGCGGACGTCCCCTTCGTTCCGGCCGGGCCAGGGACTGCGCTCGCGCGCCGTTCCACCGGTATAGTCGCATCCTCGCCATGTTGTGACGTCTGAATACAATAATGGCTAAGCCACTTCCTTAGAAGGGCTTAGCCATTAAAACGCTTCGCCAGCCGACTTTCGCCGCGTCTTGGCGGCAAGAGAAGCCCGGCGCAGTTTCTGGTGGGCCGGGAGCTTACTCCTCGCCGCAACCAAAATCCGGGACGGGCAGCTGGATGCCCAGAACTCCGCCGAGGGCGTTATTCAGGAATCCGAAAATGCTGCCGATGATGCTCTCTACCCAGCAGAGAATCGTGTTGATGAAATTCATGGTACTCTCCTTCTCCATTGCGTTAGACACTTCTCACCGAAACACGCTACGTTACAAACGGTAACCACAAACGTTACACGCTTTGCACTATGTTCTGAATTTCCCCTTTCCGGGTCATTTGCCACGGAAATCCCCGTCTCTTCAGTCAACTCATGACGGAGTTTAGCATTTTAAACAATCTGTGTCAAGAGATTTTTCCGGCTCGCTCCTGGAAACCGGATCCGGGGTCAGGGCCGCTGCCGTCCGTCTACCGGCTGCCCGTTCTTCTGAAGCGGGTTCGCACAGAGCTCGCCTGCCTGTTGTTTGACTTAGGATGCGGTATTTAGGAGAATCAGCCCGGTACCGTGAGCCAACATGCGGAGGAGAAGCACCATGGCGACCACAAGCTCATCGCAACTCGCCCTGTTCGGGGGCGCTCCCGTGCGGGACGCCCGAAAACCCTGGCCTGCATGGCCCATCTTCGACGACAGGGAGAAACAGGCCCTGGTGGAGGTGCTGGAAAGCGGCAAGTGGTGGTATGGCGAACGGGTCGCCCGGTTCGAACGTGAATACGCCGCATTTCAGGATACGAAGCACTGCGTGACGGTGACCAGCGGCACCACGGCGGGCGAGGTTCTGCTTCAGGCGATCGGCTTGAATTCGGGAGACGAGGTTATTGTTCCGCCGTACACGTTCTACGCGACGGCGAGCATGGTTCTTCGCCGCGGCGGCATCCCCGTTTTTGTGGACGTGGATGACTCGTGGTGCATGAATCCCGACCTGATTGAGGCGGCCATTTCGCCGCGAACCCGGGCCATTATGCCCGTGCACCTCGGTGGGCGCGTGTGCGACATGGACCGCATAAACGAGATCGCCGCCAGACATGGGCTCCTGGTGCTTGAGGACGCCTGCCATTCCTGGGGCGGCAAATGGAAGGGCAAAGGCACCGGCGCGCTCGGGAAAGCCGGCATCTTCAGTTTTCAGGCTTCGAAGAACATTAACGCGGCGGAAGGCGGCGCCATTGTGACCGATGACGAAGACCTGGCCGAGCTCTGCCGTTCCATCACCAACTGCGGCCGCTTGAAGGGCGGCCTGTGGTACTCCCACCCCAATCTGGGCACCAATGCCCGGCTGACCGAGTTTCAGGCGGCCCTCTTGAGCGTCCAGCTTACCCGCCTCGAGGAACACAACCGTACCCGCGACAAGAACGCCGCCATCCTGAACGAAGCTCTCGCGAGGATCGAAGGACTCACGCCCCAGCCCGGAGACGAACGCATCACGCGCCGGGCCTATCACCTGTATTGCCTGCGCATCGACCCGGAAACCTTCGGCTGCTCCCGCGAGAAACTCGTCGAAGCCGCAAAAGCGGAGGGCCTGCCCGGCATCAGCGAGGGCTACGGAATTCCGCTCTATGAGCAGCCGTCCATCGCCAACGCACCCAATGCCCCGGATTATTCGAAGCAGGAATGTCCCGTTGCGCGCGACATCTGCAGCCGGAGCGGTATCTGGATCGCTCACACGGCCCTGCTCGGTTCCGAGGCGGACATGCACGACATTGTCGCCATCTTCACGAAGATCAAAAAGAACGCTGAAGCGCTCGACCGGGCCTGACCCGGGCGACCCGCCCGCCGGGAAACGGGCGGCCGGTCCGGTCGATGCACGGCCGCGGGAGGCGGGCGCAGGGAAGAACCGCGTCATTGCCCCGAAAGAGATGCCCCCTCCCCTGCCGCCGGAGGGAACCACGACCTGCCGCCATTGCCGCTATGAGTACCCGGCCAGGGAGGCGCGGTGCTCGATCTGCGGGTACCCCTGGCCCTGGCTCGAGACGGACCGGCCGGCCGGGGACAATGCCTGAACGCGCGTGGTGTTTGCCCTGAAATCGGGCTATCTGCTATAGTTTCAGGGTCCACGGCGATTGGCTTTCGTCCTGACTTTCATTCCGCGGAATCGCGAACGGATTGCCGGACATCGTAATTCCGAAAGCCCGCCCGTCCGTACATCCAACCCCGCCCTGCGGCGGGTGCAGAGAGGAAAACCGAATGCCTTCCCTTCAAAAGATCCTCACGTATGCAGTCAAGCACGGTGCTTCGGATATCCATCTGACGGTCGGAAGCCCCCCCGCAATCCGCCTCGACGGCACGATTCGCTTTATCGGGGAGGACCCCATTACCAACGACGACAATCTGAAGTTTATTGAGGAGATCATGACTCCCGCGGACCGGGAGGAGTTCATGCGGACTGGAGATTCGGACCAGGCGCTCAGCTTTCCGGGGCTGGGCCGTTTTCGCGTCAATATCCTCAAGCAGCGCAATTCCGTGGGCATCGTCATGCGCCACGTCAAAGCCAAGATTCCCAGCTTTGAAGACTTGAACCTGCCGCCCGCGATCGAGAAACTCACCCAGATGCACCGCGGCCTCGCGCTGATTACCGGCACCACCGGTAGCGGTAAATCAACCACCCTGGCCGCCATTATCGACAAGATCAATGCGGACCGCCGGCTCCACATCGTCACGATCGAGGACCCCATCGAATTCCTTCATGCGAACAAGAAGAGCATCGTGACACAGCGTGAACTCCACATCGATACGCGCGATTTCCATGCCGCGCTCCGGGCCGTCATGCGCGAAGACCCCGACGTCATTCTCATCGGCGAAATGCGCGATGCCGACACCTTCCAGGCGGCCATGGCCGCCGCGGAAACCGGGCACCTGGTGTTCAGCACCCTGCACACCACCAATGCCATGTTGACGGTCGACCGCATTGTGGACTTGTTCCCGTCGAATCAACACACCCAGATCCGGTCTCAGTTGTCGCTTCAATTGACGGCGTGCATCGCCCAGCGCCTGATCCCCAGCGCGGACGGGGTCGGGCGTGTGCCGGCGGTCGAGGTCATGTTCAACAATCCGGCGATTGCCCAGCTCATCAAAGAAAACAACGTGCGCCAGATTCCCAACGTGATCGCCGGCGGCAGGGAAGACGGGATGCAGACCTTCAACATGAGCCTTTACGACCTCATCAAGAAGGGCCTCATCACCGAAGATCAGGGCATGGCGGCGTCGGACAATCCCGAAGAGCTGTCCATGAACCTCCAGGGCATCACCCTCAGCCAGGGCCGGGGCGGCATCATCCGGCGCTGATCCAGCGCTCTAACGCCGTCTCCAACGTCAGGATGCCGGAAAACGGATTACCGCCGACCCCTCCCCGGTGGACGCGTCGACACGGTGAATCGTGTAGACCGCGTGAAACCGTCCGGGAAGCGACCATTCATTCGACCGGGTAAGACAAACCAGCGTGCCGGCGTCCTGCCAGTCGAAATCGACGCAGGATTCGCCGAGGCGGACAAGCACCGGCGCAAACGGCTCCAGAGTACTCATCATCAGGCGGCCGCGCGCCTCCTGCCAGGCCACCCGTGACCCATCGGGGGCGAACTGCGGCTTGTCGACGGAATGCCCCAGTTCCAGCAGGGTCCTGCGATTCCAGATGGCGCCGGATTTCGTGAACTCGAGCACGGCCCCCGCCCGCGTAAAAACGCGCACCGTCCCGTTGCCGGTGACGGCCGGCGCGCCCATTGCCCCGCCCTCTTCGAGCACGCAGTCCAGCGCGCCGCCGGGAAACGGGCCGGCCCACACCTTCCCCCCGGCATTCGAGACAAACGCGCAGAGCCCGCCGGCGATCTCACAGGCAACCGTACCGGGCACGGGACTCTCAGGCATTGCCACCGGAACACGTGTCGTATAGGGCGGGGCGGACACGGCATATCCTGCGCCCTCTCCCCCATCCAGGCGCACCAGTGCCTGCTCGCCCAGCCAGCCCACAGGACCGCTTCCGGCACGCTCCGCGAGGGCACGGATGTGCCCATCCTGCCCGCGGACATAGGCCTGTCCCGCGCCAAACGCCAGAAGACTGTTCCCGGGAGACCACAGCAGCGGTCCCCTCAACGGCGCAGGGAGGCGGATGCTCTCGGCGCCCTTCTGGTCCGCGCGCACCAGGCGGATGGCCTCCGCGCCGCAGGATTCCCACACGTTGATCTGGGCGACTGCGATGACCCCGCTGGAATTCGCCGAGATGGCCACCGGCCAGTCGCGCCGTGGCCAGGTATTATTTGCGCGCACCGCGTCGGGGGTCTCGAAATAGGGATCCAGGGTAACCCGGCTGACCGCGCTGTCCACGTTGAACGTAAACGTCCCTCCGCTGACCCCGGGTTCGATCGCGTGCAGGTCGACCCCTCGCGCGGTTACGAATCCCACGGTCAGGGGCTGAAGCGCCGGGAGGTCGCCGTGATTGGAAATGGTGACACGGACACTCCCATCGACCGTACTCACGTCGTCCACGCCGTAATCAAAGCCCCCGGCGCGGTCGAACCATACCCGGAACACTTCACCCAGGTCGCGCTCGCTCGAGAGCTCGAGCGCGTGCCGGAATGCGTCCAGGGTAATGGCGCTGCTCCCGTGCGTCCGCAAGACGTTCCGGCAGGCTTCCCAGTACGCTTCCCGTCCCGCGCCGGACTCGAGCCATCGGGCCAGAAACGCCCCCTGGCGCCCTGTACGCGATACCACCTCCGGGTCCGAACGCGCCAGCTCCAGAGCGCTCACCGTGCGCAGGGGCGTCTCAACGAGCCCTGGAAACTGCGTCTCCACATATTCCTGCACGGCCGCTCTCCCCTTCAACTCGCGAAGGGCCGACCAACCCGCGTGAACCGCGAGGCCCTCAAGAAGCCAGGCGCCGCCGTCCGGCCGCGGGGGATACCAGGCGGGCGAGACCGTTCCGCCCCACCACTTGTGCGCGAGCGCGGCGGCCGAGGCTGCCAGTGCGGCGTCCTCCTCGCGCAAAGGCTCCCGAGGAAGCCCAATCGCGTTGAGACCGAGATACTCCGGTGCTGCAACGCGGCGGCTCAGAATGGCATGCGTCGCCGGGTCGCTCCCACCAAGTAAAGCGCGGAGCGCCATTTCCGTCTTCGGCAGACTGGACGCGAGTTCTTCCGCGAGCAAGGCGTCGCCCGGTTCGAAGTAGACGGTGGACTGGACGTCCCCGTAGACGCCGGCTCGGCTGGAATAGCGGCCGGCCACCAAAGGAATTCCCAGGGATCTCCGCGCAGGACGAATGCGGTAGGTGCGCTGGCCGTCCGCGGACGGATGCGTCTCTTGCGCGTCACCGGCCAGCAGGAATTCCCCCGCGATGGCGACGGTGCAATCGAACGCCGCGAAGCTGCCAAAGTCCACCGGGTGCCAGCATGCTGTCCAGGGGAGCCAGACTTCGTCGTAGCGGATTTCCGCATCGGCCAGCGACGTCGCCGTGATGCCCCCGGAAAATGAAATGGCGAGCTGGGTGCGATCTCCCGTGGCCAGAGGCTTCGGAAGAGCCACACGCACAAGGCCCCCCTGCCGGGAAACGGGGAGCATCTGACCGGCAGACAGTGCCGAAAACGAGCTCAAACCGGGGTTGAGGATGAAGGAAACCGCCTCCAAGCCAGCGCCCCCGCATTCGACGTCGAGGACGCCGTGCCCCTGCAGGCGCCCCGTGTCGGGATGAATCTCGATCTCCAGAGTCTGCGTGACAATGCGCTGCGACGCAATCGCCCGGGCCATTCGGGCATCCAGAACACGCCGGGCCCAGGGAGGCCCGTCCGGGTACTGATTCAGCCGTTCCTGCGCAATGCGAAACGCGAGAAACGCCCCGGCCAGCAGGGCGACGCCCCCCACAAGCAGAACCGACTTCGTCGTTCGCCGCCTCTTCATCGAGTCGCGACCGCTCAATGCGCTCCGTTGGCTTCAGCCTCTCGGCTCAATGCGGGGAAACCCGTCATAGACGATCTTGACGAACTCCCCCTCACTGAGAATGGACATTCGAGCGGCTTCGGTGACCAATTCGTTGATGCTGCTGTTCGCGGGGGTGGCAATGAGCCGTTTTTCGTCAATTTCGGTGATTATTCCCCGGCGTTTCGCGAGGGCATCGGCCTCCGGCAGGCCGGCCGTTTCCGCGCGCATACGGCCAATACTCCCCAGGTTTGCCGCCACGGAATCGTACCCGTAGCCCATGGGCTTGTTGCCCGGCCCTTCCCAGGGCCCCAGTTGGAAGAAATCCGGGTTAACGAAGTTGAAGACCGTCCCGCCCGGACCCAGGCCCTCCATGTAGGAATGGCTCACACCGCGGAACTGATCATTGTGCTGGATCAGTCCCGTCTTCCCCGGGCCTTCACAATAAAGCACCAGGCCCTGTTCGTTCGGGCCCGCGCCTTCGTCGGGATAGCCCAGGCCATTGATGACCGACAACACGGCGTCATTCTCAAACACCACACGCCCCTGAGACCAGAGGTAGCCCACGTTGCCATTCGGGAACGTCCCCTTGACTCCGTGGACGGACACTCCCACCGGTTTCAGACCCGTGATGAAATAGGTCAGATCGACGTAGTGGCATCCGATGTACACGAAGGGGTCGGTGTTTTCGCAGGTGAACCAGTTCTGAAAGTTGGAATGACGGTACAGATACGGTTCAATCAGCTTGGCCTCCCCCATGACGAAGTCGCCAAAATGGCCCTGCTCGTAGTGTCCGCGGGCAATCAGGGCGCGCCGGTCGAAGCGCTTGTGGTACTCGACCCCGACAAAGAGGCCCTTTTCCCGGGCCAGTTCCTCGACCTCGACGGCCTGGACGTACTTGAGCACCAGCGGCTTTACGCACAGCACGTGCTGGTTGTTGTTCAGAGCCTCCATCACCACGGGATAATGCAACTGGTCTGGCATGGCCACCACCACCGCGTTGTACGGCGGCATCTTGGCCAGGACCTCCTTATAGAGCTCCGGGAAGTCTTGCTCCCCCGCCTTGTTCAGGGCGGGGTGCGCCGCGAAATCCTGTCCCGGAAAGGCCTTCGCAAACTGCGGGTTCTCTTTGAGGGCGCGCAGGGGACGGTTGTTCAGCGCGCAGATGCTGATCTCGCCCACGACGCCAAGCCGCTGCAAATGATAGATCGACGGAAGCAGCAAGTCATTGGTAATCATGCCCCCGCCAACAATGGTCACATCAAATGCGTTCGCATTGGCCATACCTATCCCCTTCCGTGGTTTCCCGGAAATCCCCTGCGCGCAAACCGGCGTATTCCGTGCGCGCTCACCTGTGGCCCAACGAGCTCATGACGGCTCGTCGGGCAGCTCGGGTTCCTCGGCCTTCCCGCTCTCTTCCCCGGGAGCCGCGGCCGGCGCATCCGGCAACGCGGGCGTCTCTTCCTTCTTGGGAAGCAGGATCTCGATCTTCACGTCGGCGATAGCCTTTTCAAGAAACTCGCCGAACTCGCGGTTCTTCGCTCTCGCCTCCACGGCATTGCGGATTTCGTCCTGCACTTCCTCAAATTCCACGGGACGGGCCGGGTCACGTTCGCTGACTTTCATGATGTGCCAGCCGTAGCGCGTCTGGAACGGCTCGCTCACCTCCCCAATGGGAAGCTCAAACATCAGCTTGTCGAATTCCGGAACCATTCTGTCATGGGGCACATCCTCAAATACGCCGCCGCGGGGCGCGGACGATTCGTCCTCGGAAACTTCTTTCGCGACCTCGCCAAAATCTTCCTTCCCGTTCACAACCCGGTCGCGCGCCGCGTCGATTCGCGTCTTCGCTTCCGCGATAACTTCTTCCGCGCCCTCCTGGGGCGCCAGAATCAGAATGTGAGCCACATCGGCGGTCTCTGGCTTTTCCATGCGGCCCGCTTGCTTCAGTTCCTCATACGCCTGCTTCACCTCGTCATCCGTCACCGTGATATCTTTGGTCTTTTCGTCGAAGAACTTCTGGCAGATCAACTGCTCCCGCATCTTCGCCTTCAGTTCCTCCTCGGTAATGCCCCGGGCCGCCATAATCTGTTCAAGCTGACCCTCCGGCATGCCTCCTTTGACTTTGGCGAATTCCTCGTTCACCGCCTCCTCCGGGATGGTGGTCTCGGCCCGTTTCGCGAGGACGTAGATGGCCTTGCCCCGGATGAGGGACTGCAGCACGCGTTCCGCATCCTCCCGATTCAGAGGTTCAGGCGGCTGACTGGGATCGCGGTTGGGATCCGAGGCGGCGCGCTCGGCCTTCATGCGCATCGCGGCAGCCATCGCCTGCTGCAGTTCCTCGCCTGTGATCTCCTCGCCTTCGACTTTTGCCACGATTTCGGGAATCTGCGGGGGCTGGCTCTCGAGCGCCGGAGCTTCCGCTTCACCCGCGAAGGCCCCGGACACCGACAGCACGGCGAGCAGCATCGCTCCCAGAACCGGCACAATGGCCCACATCTTCGCTACAGACCGAGTACGCATTGCTTTATCTCCTGGTCCCAACGGGACCCTTACGATACCGGAAGCGGTTTAACGGGCGGCCGATTGCCGATATCTGGTCGTTCTCTGGTAATGAATGGAGCGGCTCTCCGTTACAGGGTGACGGGCCGGCCCGTACGCGCCGATTCGTAGATGGCTTCGATCAGGGCCACGGAACGCCGGCCTTCCTTGCCATCGATTTTCGGCGCACGATTATGCCTGATGGCATCCGTAAAATCCTCAATCTGCCGGCGGTGGCCTTCGCAGGTCACGTTGGCCATCGGGTCCGACGCCCCCGCGCCAGGCGCAGTCACGGGCATCCCGGCGCGGATGGTCTCATCATCGGGGCGTTCCTCTTTGAATTTCCAGAAGCGCAGGATTCCGTCTTCCAGCACGGCTCCGCCCTGGTCGCCGTGCACTTCCAGGCGCGCCGGATGTCCCGGCCACACCGCGGTACTGCCCTCGATGACGCCCATGGAACCGTTCTCAAACTCGACGATGGCGCACGCCAGGTCTTCCACTTCAAGCCCCTCGTGCCCCACGAGGTTCGTGCGCGCGAACACGCTTTTCACCGGGCCAAAGAACCACAGCAACAAATCGATCTGATGGATGCCCTGGTTCATCAGGCACCCGCCGCCATCCAGACGCCGCGTGCCCCGCCACGAACCGCTCTTGTAGTAGTCGTCCGACCGGTACCACTTGATGTACGCATCGCCCAGCACAAGCTTGCCAAACCGCCCTTCGTCGAGCGCCTCTTTGACCAGACGCGCCCCGTCCGCAAACCGGTTCTGAAAAATGCACGCGAGCTTTACGCCCGCTTCATCGACGGCCCGGAGCAGCGCATCAATCCGTTCCGTATTCACCTCAAGGGGCTTTTCGGAGATGATGTGTTTCCCGGCCCGGGCGCAGGCGGCGCCGACCTCGGCCCGCATACCGCTGGGAATGCAGAGGTTTACGACATGGACATCATCCCGTTTCAGGAGCTCCTGATAGTCGCTGTACGGGGCAGCCCCGAAACGCTCGGCCAGTTTCCGCGCGTTTTGTTCAACCACATCCGACACCGCGACCAGCCGTGCCCCTTCAACCTTCTGAATCGCCTCTGCGTGCATGGGGGCAATGTTCCCGCAACCGATGATGCCGTACCCTACTTCCGCCATTGATTTCATCCCTGCCTCGTTGTTGGTTTTCGCCTGGTCTCACAACCGGAATCCGTATTGCGGCCTCTTCCGTGTCTGACTCGCGCGCAGCACGGGTTCCGCATCGCGGGGCAGGCCGCGCGGAAACCGCCGGAACCCGGAACCCACGATGGCGTATCATAGCAGATGGGGCGTTCCCGATGCGACCATTCCCAAACGGCGCTGCCAGAGATAACTCGTTGAGGACGAACCCTTTTGCCTTGACTTCGCAATGGGCCGGGGGTCTTCGCTGGCTGCACGCCTCACCTTATGCTTCAGAGGTTCGCGCGTCTCCCCAGCGCCGCACGGCGTCCACGAGATGGCACACGTGCTCAAACGGCGTCTGGCCCAGGAGTCCGTGGTTCAGGTTAAAGATGTGCCCCCGGCATTCCCCGGATTCAATGACCGCATGCGCGGCGCTCGTGATGGCGTCCAGAGAGCCCTCAGCGAGGAGTCCGTTATCGAGATTGCCCTGCACCACCCGTTCGGCGCCTACCCGCCTCCGTGCCTCCGCAATCGTCAGATGGGCCGGCAGACTCAGGATGTCCGCCCCGGACGCATCGAGCAGACGCACGTCTTCAATATCCCGCGCAAACGCGATGGTGGGCGCCGTCCCGCGCATCGCTTCGAACACCTGCTGCTGATACGGCAATGCGAATTCGCGGTAGGCAGCGGCATCGAGAACCGGCGCGGCGGATTCAAACAACTGCACGGCGTCCGCGCCCGCTTCGATCTGGAGATTCAGGTAATCAATCGTGACCTGCGTCAACTTCTCGAGCAGGGCATGGGCGGACTGGGACCGCTCCGCCAGAAAACGCCTGGCCCTGGGCGCCTCTTTCCCAAAGCTCCCTCCTTCGACCAGAAACACCAGCAGCGTGAACGGCGCTCCCGCAAAGCCGAGCACCGGCATTTCGCCGTCCAGCTCCCGCCGGATGATCCGAAAGATCGCAGGAATGAATGGGAGCGCGCGCGCCGCATCGTAGGCGTGCAGCCTTTCGAGGTCGCGCGTTTCCCGGAACGGCGTTTCCAGCACGGGGCCCGGGCGAAAGATGAACGGCGCGCCCATGGGGGCGAGCGGCGTCAGAATGTCCTGAAAGTAGATAATCGCGTCCACGCCGATGCGTTTGGGGAGCAGGGAAATCCGCGCGGCGAATTCCGGATTCCGAAACAACGCTTCAAGCGGAAGCCCCGCCTCGTCCCGGAGCGCATTGTATTCGGGATCCGTCCGGCCGGCCTGCCGCATCAACCAGACCGGCGGGCGGCTCGTCCGTTCTCCGCGAGCGGCGCGCAGAAAAAGCTCGTTCCGGTATGGACGCATCACGTACTCTCGCTCACCAGAGGATTTCGCACGTGACCTCGACTCCCTTCGTGGAATGCTTCAGTATCACGCCCTGGAGTTCCGCGTCATACAGCCAGGCGCTTTCCGCGGCGAGCATTTCCTCGGAACTGGACACGCGCGCCCCAGCCCCCCGGACCGATTGCGGCTCGGCCACCGGCGCAAGGTACGTGTGCGTGGCGGGCGCGTACATGTCGCGTAACGTGAATTCAAGGCGTCCTTCCTGCAGCCCGGCGTCGCTCCGGACAATCTCCGCGGGCGAATTCAGAAACATCGGCTGACCGCCCGGGCCCTCGTACCGGATACAGCGGATTTCAGGCGATTGCCCCCGCAACCGGAACCCGTTCACCAGGATGTTCTCAGGGTTGATGTCCGTGGGATTGGGGCTGTTCCGGACCATGTTCCACGAGTCCGGGTAGCAGCCTTTGCTGGGGCCGTTTGTGTATTGCTGGCGCATGGCCGACATCAGAATCCCCTCCGCGACCGTTTTCCACGGGAACGAGTCGTCGAACTCGGCGAGATCCTGCAGGCTGTAGGCGTAGACCAGCCCGCACCACACCACCGGCAGGCCGAGCCACGAATGGGTGTAGAACGTCGAGCCAAACACGGCAATGACGTTGTGGGACATGGTGGGGATGCCCTCGATCTCCCACATGTAGATGAACGGGAGACCGGTCCACGCCCAATACCGGGCCTGCGCCAGATGCGCGGGATCCCCCGTCAACCGGTACGCCTCACAATAGGCGCGAACCGCCTGCCCGGCGGCCAGGACATCGGGCTGGTAGAGCGGGCACTCCCAGACTTGAGCGCCCCGGGGGATTTCGTAGCGTTCCATCTGCTTCATGGCGTCAAGCGCCTGCGCGGCAAGCTGCGGATCGCCCGTCAAGCGCGCGGCGCGCAGCGCATGAAGCGCGGGCCCGGCAGCCTGGCCGAGCGTGTGATCCCCCGGCGTCCCCAGAGTCCGGTGCTGGTCCCCCGCGGGTTCCCAGACCCAGAGGCCGTCTTTCCGGGCCGCCAGATGGGCGTGGGCGCTGTCTCTGAAACCCTTGAGCGACTCCGCCAGATACCCATAGAGAAACGGGAATTCGCCGCACAGGATGTGGCATCCGGACGACGTCCAGAGCTGCCGCGGCCCCAGTTCCCCGAGGGTGCGCCGGGCAACCGAGTCGATACGCCGTTCAATCTCAGGTGCAACACTGGGGGCGACTCCAGCCGCCAGGTCCAGCATCAGGGGTACTGCATGCCCGATGGACGGTCCACTGGGCCACCCCTGGCAATGGCTCCAGCCCGCGGGGTCCTCGTGCCACACCGATGAGAAATAGGCCTCCCGGCACAGCGCCTTCTCTTCCTCCCAATCCCGCGGCGGCGTGCCCGGACCCGGCAGGCCAAACAGCTCAAACCACTGCTGCATGGCCTGCAGCACCAGTCCGCCGGAATGCGGGCCGTGAACAATGCTCTCCGCCCCGTAGCGCGCCCGGTGATCGAGCACGAGCCAGGCCTCGAGATGCAGCCGCTGGCCTTTCTTGATCGGAAACGGGTTTTCCGCCGCTTCGAAGTGGTTTTCGGGCACATAGTCGCCCACGGATGGCGCAAACAGCGACAGGTGCGTGTATTCCATGCCCGCGTCATAGGCCGGCGCCTGGAAGCGCGCCGCGGGACGCCGCACACCAGGGGCCCATTCCTGCTGCGCGTCCCACAGGAGCGCCACCAGCGCGTCCTCCCCCTGCACGGCCATGAGCGGCGTCGTGATCTTGTGTGCGGCCGACACCCGCCGGTCGTGCAGAGGAGGCGCAAGATCACGCGTCGACGATGAGGGTTCGCCCCCCTCGAGGTACTCCAGTCCCGGGAACAGCGCAAAATCCTTCCGGGCGCCAAACGCGCGGTCTCCCGCCAGCACATCCGGCAGCGAGAACGCGGCAATCCCGGCGTCTTCCGGCGCGATGGTCTCCACTTCCAGATGGATGCGCGCGCTGTCAGCCTCCGCATAGGCCATCAGAAGGATCGGCCAGGACAAACCGGTCTCGCTTTCGGCAATCCCGTAAATGCACAGCCAGGTCGAACGCAGCGGATGGATGTTGCTGATCTGAAGCCGCAACTCCTCGAGCGAACCATCCGCATGGCGCAACATCAGACGGCATAGCGGATACAACGACGCCACACGACGCCACGCAGCCCCGTCCCAAGTGTCGGCCATGGCATACGCGGCGCCGTTTTCATCCACGACGAGCGCGAGCCGTGACCAGGCGTTGGCCACGACGGCGCGAATGTCGCCGTTCCGCTCAACAATGACGACGGGCTCCTCCGTGCGTGGATGCAGGGGCACCCGTTCCTCCGGAAAGACATGTACGCGCAGCTTCGCACCGGCATCAAACTGCCACTCCCCCGTTGATTGCGCCACGAGTCCGCGCCAGGCCAGGGTGCTCTCTTCGCCGGGCAGAAGCCGGTCGACCGGGATCGCCTCGGCGGCGCCAGGGCCGAGTTCGGCAAGGTCCCGGCCATCGTCTGTGCGCAACGTCCACAAGAGCCGGCGGGTGTGCGTGCCCCGGCCCGTATTGCGCACGCGCCCAATGATGCTGAACGGCTTTCCCGCCGTCACCAGGGGAGAGCTGAGCTCGGCAGCCACGACTTCCAGCTCAGGAAGGTATACCCCCGCGTAAACATTCGCGATAGACGCGGCCCCGGTTTCAACATCCATCGCCGGCGCCTGAAACGCATCGAACGCCAGCGGCAGGAGATGCGTTCCCGGTTCCAGCATGGCGCTTACGGGGCGGCTCCCATTCCGGAGCACGACCCGGGCCGATTCCTGGCACACGACCTCGACCAGCGCCAGGCCTTTAGCCTCCGCGGGCACCGCAGCGGGATCCACGGCGGGCCAGAAATCCAGCAACAGGGGTTCGCCCCAGAGCGCCCAGTCGTAATTCGAGTTGCCCGCTATGGCGTTCGTATGAAATTCGATGCCAATCGACCGGCCCCCCCAGGACGACACGTCAACGCACCGGGGTTTCCAGCCAAACTCCGCCACTTCTTCTTCAAAGACATTCTCGCCTTCGACAAACACCGAAAAGCGAACGCCATTCGGCGTATTCGGTGTCGCGTCCCAATCGAACCCCGGGCGAAGTCCCACATGGAAATACAGGAGGCACCGGCGCCCTTCAGAGACATCGGGCACAGCGATCTCAGGAAAGCTCAGGACGGCATCGTCCGCGCCGGCGGGATGCAGAAAGATGGCCGGCATACGGTCCCCGTCCGCCCCTTCAAGCTGCCCCGCCGAAGCGGCCAGGGCGTTCGTGACCGTCCCGTCCGCATACCGCGTCACCCATTCGTCCAGAACCTGGATCGACCCCGGCTCGCGCGTCTCCGCGACTGCATGGAGACAACAGACGCCCGCTATGACAAAGACACACACAATGGACCGGTTGGGAAACAGAACCTTACGCATGCTCTCTCTCTGAACCTTCGCGGGATGAACCGCCGAAGGCGGATACACGACTCAATCGGCAAAACGCCGGGATAGTAAATTTGGCAGAAAGTATAGATTGACCGGATCGGCATATCAATTCCTCCACCCAGCGCGGCGTCCGAAGACCCAATCGCGGGGCAGGCACGGGCAGGCGGAGGATGATGCCCTGGACCGCAAGTGCCCCAACGATTCACGGTGCGCTCAGCCCTCGAATCCGGCTCCAGCGTCAAGCCCATTGGAATGCCCCAACCCCTGCCGATACAATAACCCCAGCAGAAACCCCAGCAGAGACCCGCGCATGTGGGGCGGAGTCTCCCGTGCTGTGTCCTCTGGATGAACGAATCGAGAGCGCGTGTGGACGCCGATAAGCGCATACAGGAACTGGAAAACCAGGTTTTGCGGCTCACCCGCGAGGTGCAGCGGCTTCGTGGGACGCGCCCGCCGCAGATGACGGGCCCTGGCGTGCCCGCGTCCGCCCCGTCCCGCTCCGTAGTGCCCCGCACGCCCCCTTCCGTCCCGCCGGCCGAAACCCGAGCCTGGACGTTGTGGGCGAGCCGCCTGGCGGTGGTCTTCGTGACCGTGGCCATCATCCTGGCGGCGGGCAAAAGCACCAGCACATCGGCATTCGATCCCCGGAGCAAGGCGCTGGTCGCCTATAGCCTGGCCGCCCTCCTGCTCCTGCTGGGAGCGGCCTTCCCAGACCGGCGCAGTTTTCTGGCCAGCATCGCCCTCGGCGCCGGCCTCGCAACGGGCTATTTCACCACCTACGCGGTATTCTTCGTCCCGAATTTCCAATTGTTTACAGACCCCTGGAACGCCCTGCCGATTCTGTTCACGGCCATTCTGGCGATGACCGTCATCGTGGCCTGGCGGCGCAGCCTTGTCGCGGCCGTCATGGCCTGGTCAATCGTGTATTACACGTTGGGCCTGGCGGCCAACGATGTGCCCGCGATGTCCCGGTTTGCCTACGTTCTGGGCGGCCTCGCTCTGGCATCGGCGACCGCCGTCCTGCTGCACGCGCGATTCCACTGGCGCTTTCTCGTGTGGATCGTCCTGCTCGGCGCCTACGCCACGTTTCTCCCCTTCCTGTATTTCCAGCCTCAGGGCATCGCCGTCGCGCCCGAGACGTATTTCTGGCTGTCGCGCGGCACGCTCACGCTCGTATTCGTAGCGCTTGGGCTCGCCACCGTTCTCGACGTGCGGCGGGAAGACATCCGGTCCCGGGGCATGCTGCTGGTATCCCTGCTGAATTCCGCGCTGTTTTTCCCAACCGTGTGGTCCGGGATTCAGACATTCCACGCGCCTCACGCGTGGATATTCCGCCTCGCCTTTACCGTGGCGCTCGCCACACTGGCCCTTCTGGCCGAAACGCGCGGCTCCAGGCGGAATTACCTCTTCCAGGCGTATATCGCCCAGGCGTTCGTGATGGCCGTTCTGGCGATGATCTCGCTGTATCCGGGAGTCACCCTGTGGCCGGCCCTCGCCTTAACCTGTTTTGCGCTCGCCGTATTCTATCAGCAAACCGGGGCCGTCATCCTCAAGGCGGGCGCCATACTCCTGGTGTTCGTGGTTGCGGGAGGAGCGTTCCTCAGCGTTCAGGCGCCCGGATATGCGGTGTTGGGATCGCACGCCATTCCCGCACGGTGGCTGGGCTGTGCCGCTCCTGCCCTCGTGTTCTTCCTGATTGCCATCTACTACGAGCGGGCCACGCGCCGCCGCCCCCCCCGAAAACGCCACCACAGCGGCCAATGGTTCCTCGCCGATTCCATCCTTGACCCGCCCAGCGCCACCGTAGCCATGCTCTATGCCGCCATAGGCGCCTTGATTCTGATGACGCTGACGATCGCCGACCGGGGCCAGCAGCCCGACCTTCCGTATCTCCTGGGGGCCCTCAGCCTGGCCCTGGCGATTGCGGGCGTGCTCGCGTCGGCGCCGCAACTGGAAGTCGCCGCCGTGCTCCTGCTCGTGGCCGCGCATGTCAGCTTCCATTTCTTCCTGCTGGTCGACAAATCCGGGTTTGAGCAGAGCGGGGGCTACGCCTATGGGACTATCCTGCTCGCGCTCTACACGTATCTCGCCGGGATGCTGTGGGAACGCTACCTGAAACGCGTTGGGGATGACCGTGCCTGGGAACACAACCTCGTCGCCCCCCTCCCGCACCTGGGCGCCACCTACATGATCGCCACGCTGGTGGCGTACAAGTACGGCGCCGTATACATCCCCGCAACCTACAACGCCATCGGTACCGTCCTTCTGGTGATCCCGCTTGTGCTGCCGTTCCCCGGGCTCAAGATCGCGGGCATCGCGCTGTTCGGGATCGGCGCCGCCTACTTCTCCAATCTGCTGTACGACCCAGCGGCGGCCCTGCCTGACGGACCCGCCTTTCTCTTCTACCTGGTGCCATTTCTGGTGGCGTACGCCGTTTCCGAACGCCTGCTCTATTTTGCCCACAAGCGCCCCGCCGTTACCCACCGGATGGACGACACCCTCCGCACGCTGCTCGTCGCGGCGGGCGGTGGGCTCGGCCTCCTCGCGTTCAACAAATGGGCCCCGGAGGAGACCCTGGCCCTGTACTGGCTCGCGCACGGTCTGGCCGGCGTTGCCCTGAGTTTTCTTTTCTTCGAGGCCCGTTACCGCTGGGCGGCATCGCTCGTTCTGACGCTGGCCATCCTGCAGGCAGTCTTCTCCTCCCCGGGAGACCGGGTATGGCTGTACCAGTTCGCCGCGTTTGCCGGCCTGGGCGTCGCCGGCCTGGTCGCCTTGACGGTTCGCGAGCACCGCCGCCGGCGACCCGCCGCTCCACCGCCCGCAGCCGAACCCCCCGGGCCCTCGCCTGATGAATAGGCGTCAGGCTGCGGCCGAAACCATCTGCGCCACATTGCGACAGCGCGGTTTCCGCGCCCTCCTTGCCGGAGGCTGCGTGCGCGACATGCTCCTCAAGACCCCCCCGAAAGACTTCGACATTGCCACCAATGCCCGGCCCTTTGAGGTCGCGGAACTCTTCGATCGCACCATCGACGTCGGCGCGGCTTTCGGCGTCCAGGTGGTCCTGCTGCCGGAGGGCCCCTTCGAGGTCACGACGTTCCGAAAGGACGGACCGTATCACGATGGCCGCCATCCGTGCAGCGTCGCCTTTACCGATGAAGAAGAGGACGCCCAACGCCGCGATTTCACGATCAACGCCCTCTTCTACGATCCGGTCGAGCGCACCGTGCTGGACTACGTCGGTGGCCTCGACGATTTGCGGGCGGGACTGGTCCGCGCGGTCGGTGTCCCCCGGGAACGGTTTCAGGAGGACCACCTCCGCCTTCTGCGGGCCATCCGGTTTGCGGCGCGCCTCGGATACGCTGTCGAAAAACAGACCTATCGGGCCATACTGGAGGCCGCCCCCCTCATTACATCGACCAGTGCCGAACGGATTCGCGATGAATTGCTTAAAATGCTCACGGAAGGCGGCACACGCCGCGCCTTCGAACTCCTTGACGACACCGGCCTGCTTCAAGAGATCCTTCCCGAAATCGCGGCCCTGAAGGGCGTTGAGCAGCCGCCCGAATTCCATCCCGAAGGCGATGTGTTCACGCATACCCTGCTCATGTTCGACCTTCTAGAGAACCCCAGCCGCACGCTGGCGCTGGGGGTCCTGCTCCACGATGCCGGCAAAGCATCCACCCAGACCCGGACCGATCGCATCCGGTTCAACGACCACGACAAGGCGGGCGCCCGGATCGCCCGCGAGGTTTGCGAGCGCCTTCGCCTGTCCCGCCGCGAAACGGAGCGCGTGGTATGGCTCGTCGCGCAGCACATGCGGTTTCAGCACATCCCCGACATGCGGGAAAGCAAGCGCAAACGAACAATACGCGCGGAAGGGTTCGATGAACTCAAGGAACTGTGCCGTGTGGATTGCCTGGCCAGCCATGGCAACCTGGACACCGTCGCGTGGGTGGAAAACTATCAGGCCCAACTGCCGCCGGATGCCCTTCGCCCCGAGCCCCTGATAGACGGGAAAGGCCTGATGGCCCTCGGCTACCCCCCCGGACCCCTGTTCTCGAAAATCCTCCAGCGGGTCGAAGACCTCCAGTTGGACGGCACGTTAACCACGCGGGAAGAGGCCCGTGGGTTTGTGTTGACCCAGTGGCCCCGTGAGCGCCAGCCGCGCGGCGAAGGAGGCTGAACCATGCCACACGCGGATTCATTCACTACGCCCGACGGTCTGCGGCTCTATACGCGCGTCTGGAGCCCTCCGGGGTCACCAGACGCCCATGTCGTGCTCCTTCATGGATACGGCGATCATTGCGGCCGCTACGGGGAACTCGCAAAGGACCTGAACCTGGCGGGCCTGACGGTCCACAGCTACGATCAGCGCGGGTTCGGCCGCTCCGACGGCCGGCGCGCCTACGTGGCCGATTACACCGTGTTACTGGACGACCTCGACCGGTTCCTGAACCACATCCACCCGGACACCCAGGGGATGCCCCTCTTCCTCCTGGGACAGAGTTTTGGAGGGCTCATTGCCGTGCGTTACGCGCAAACGCGCCAGCCTCGCTTCTCCGGGCTGGTGTTGTGCAGTCCCTTCCTGGGGTTCTCCGAGAGCATTCCCAAACCCCTGCTGGTGCTGGGACGCTATATCGCGAAGGTGGCCCCCTGGCTTCCCGTGAGCCAGGTTGCGCCTGACGGCCTGTCCCGCCGCCCGGACGTCGTCGAGGAGGCCACGAACGACCCCTTGGGTTACCATGGCCGCGTCCTCGCGCGCACGGGAAGCCAGATGCAAGAGGCTATCGCCGACGCATTGGGCGATGCCGGCCGCCTTTCCCTCCCTCTCTATATCGTGCACGGCAGCGAGGACCGTATCGTACCCCTCTCCGGAAGCCAGCATTTCTTCGACGCGTATGCCGGGCCGGACAAGACCCTCGAGGTCTGCGAAGGCGGGTATCACGAGTTGTGGCACGACCTCGACGCCGACGCCGTGCTCCAGGGGATTTGTGATTGGATACGCCGCCTGTTGTGACCTGCCCGCCTCCCCTGTCATAATAGCGCCGCACGATTTGCTGCACTTGAACGCCGGGTATACGAGACGCCAGCCTTATGAAACAAGACCATACAAAACGGATCTTCGAGCACATTCACGACGCGCACGTGGCGGAACTGCTGCCGCTGATCTCTCCGAAGGAGATCAAACGGTCCGTTCCCATGCCCGAGCGCGTACAGGAAACGGTCATGACAGGCCGCAGAGACGTCGTGCGTATTCTTGCCGGTGAAGATGAGCGCATGCTCGTAGTCGTGGGACCCTGCTCGATTCATGACACCGACACGGCAATCGACTACGCCACCCGCCTCCATCAGGCCCACGAACAATACAAGGATCGCCTGTTCATCGTCATGCGCACCTATTTCGAGAAACCGCGCACCACCACCGGATGGAAAGGGCTCATCAACGACCCGAACCTCGATGGCAGCTGCAATCTCGAAAAAGGCCTGCACATCGCCCGCCGCCTGCTCCTCGAGATCGCGGGCATGGGCCTCCCGACGGCCACGGAAGTCCTCGACCCCATCGTGCCGCAGTACATCGCCGACCTGATCACCTGGGCCTCCATCGGCGCGCGTACGACGGAGTCTCAGACCCATCGCGAAATGGCCAGCGGCCTTTCCATGCCGATAGGATTCAAGAACAGCACCGATGGCAACCTCCAGGTGGCGATTAACGCGCTCCTTTCCGCCCGCCAGTCCCATCATTTCCTCGGCATCGACCAGGACGGCCAGACCTGCGTGGTCCGCACCCTCGGGAATCCCTGGGGCCATATCATCCTTCGCGGAGGCGGAGGCCGGCCAAACTGCGACCGCGTGAGCGTGGCCCTTGCGGAAGAACAGATGCGCGCCGCCGGGCTCGAACCCCGCATCATGATCGATTGCAGCCACGACAACAGCACCCGCCGGTATGAACTCCAGGAAAAGGTCCTCCGCGACCTCATTCTTCAACGAGCCGAGGGGACGCGCTCCCTGATGGGCATGATGCTCGAAAGCAACCTCAACCCCGGCAATCAGCCCATCCCCGCGGACAAAAGCCAGTTGAAATACGGCGTCAGCATCACCGACCCCTGCATGGGCTGGAGCATGACGGAAGCGTGTCTGCAATACGCCTACGACCAGCTCGCCCGCCTCTGACGCACCGGCCGGCCGGCGGTCCGCTGGCTTCCTGGCGCGTCGCGCTCGCCCCCCCAGCGAAAAGAGCCCGGGAATCATGCTATGCTCGGGACCGCAGAACCATCATCCTTACCGGGAGAACACGAATGCTGTCACGCTGTCTGATTTTGCTCGTGGTCACGTGCATGTCCGCGGGCGCCGGGCCTGACGCGTTTCCCTCGCCGGGCGACGACCGGGCCAACGTCCCCTTGACCGTGCGGGGAAAAGACTGGTATGCGCACATTCCGCCAGACCATGAGGGAGAGGTCGAATTGCGTTTCGTGCTGCCCCCGGACCGCCTCTCGGTGCTTCCGTCCGGGGAAGCCGTCCCGTTTGTGTCCGGTGAAAACGGCGCGATTCGGTTCCGTGTCGCCCCGGAGAAACGCACTTCGCCCGAGACCGTCGTGATAGCGCATTGGGAGCTGGCAAAATGGGAAGACGACATCCAGACCATGGAAAAGAACTTCCCCAATGTCCCCGCGCATCCCATTCTCTTTGTCGGAAGCTCCTCGATCCGCGGATGGAAGGTGACCGGGGATTTCCCCGGGCTGCCCGTGGTCAATCACGGATTCGGCGGCTCCGAGTACTTCGATGCCCTGTCGTATGCGGACCGGATCATTCATCCCCTGCGGCCGCGCGCCGTAGTCCTGTACGACGGTGACAACGACATTGCGCGGGGAAAATCACCCGAATGGGTCGCCGCGGACATGAAGGCCCTGGTGCGCGTAATCCATCACGCGAATCCCCAGACCCCGGTCGTCGTGTTGTCGACCAAGACCAGCATGGCCCGATGGGAGTTCCACGAGCAGATGGAACAGAGCAACCGTTTATTGGCTGAATTCGCGGCGACCGACCCGCGGGTGACCTTCCTCGACGTCAACACGCCCCTGCTCGACGCCGAGGGCAAACCCGACGAACGCTACTTTCTCCCGGACCGCCTCCACCTCAACCACGAGGGATATGTGGTCTGGACCAACCTTCTCCGGCCCATCCTGGACCGTATTCTTGCCAATCCCGTTCCGGCGGCGGAATGACGCGGACGGCCGCTCATCCCCTGCCGAGCTTTCGCCGGATGCGCTCAAGCCGCATTCGGAAATCCTCCAGACCCAAGGGAAGCTCGTCCGTGCCGAGGGCGCTCCGCGTTTCGAGAAACTGAACGGTCTCCGCACACAGGCGCTCGGCCTCCAGGAGATTGCGCGCGCGGTGCTCGAAATGCTTGGCCAGTTCGAGCCGCGCCACCAGGTCGCTCGGCCGTTCCGTAAGCAGCAGGGTCCACGCCTCCTCCATGTCATACCACTGCTGGAGACGTTTGCAGGCCATCCCCATCAAATACAGACACTCGCAGCGGATGCCCGGTTCCGCCTCTTCGTCGAGCAGGCGTCGCCCGTGCTCCGTCACTTCACGGTAGTGTTTCTGCAGGAAATGCAGCCGCACCAGTGAAAGCCGGTCCTCCAGGTGCGCGAACCCCGTGCCCTGCGGCAAACTGAGGCTCTGGGACATGCGGCCCGCCAGCGCCGCCAGCGAGAGGATGTCCATTTTGTGATGGTAGAAGACCGCCTCGAGCGCCCGGGCGTCCCGGGTGCGCAGGTAGTTCAGCCAGATCTCCGGGATTTCCGCGCTGGAGACGTCCCCGTGCCGCCGCACGGCCAATATCTCCCGTTCAATGTTCGTCAGCCCGCAATCCCCAAGCCGGCGCTTCCAGAAACGCCGGGCCGCATGCAGAAGGTCATACTGGAGCGCCGCATCCAGGCAAAATGGCATCCGGTGTTGGATGAACCGGGTCCGCAGCAACGGGATGTCAAAACTCTTCCCGTTGTAGGTCACCACGGTGTCGCGCCCCTGGAACAGGCGGTCGAGATAACGCAGCATGGGCTCTTCGTCGTCAAAATCCCGCATGAACGCCTGTTCCAGCCGGAACACGGCGCCGTCAAAATAGCCGGCGCCGACTAGAAACGCCACGGTTCCCGAGCCGCCCGCCAGCCCGGTCGTTTCGGTGTCCAGGAAGATCGCCGTCTCCGCGGTGAAGTCCCGCAGGTCGGCGTCGTTTGCCGACAGGGCGACGTGCTCGGGCAGCGCGAGCAAAGCCTCGCCCAGCGTGACGTTCCCGTGTGCGGTGTCGAGGGGGAAGTCCGTACGCACGAGAAAGAAACCGGCGTTCGCCTCCCCCACCAGCTCGCCGGAAACGACGCGGTCGATCTCGAATTCGCCCGAGGCGCGCCGCTGGGCAATTTCCTCGGTCTTCCGGCGCCATTCGGCGCCGCTCATCAGGCCCTCCCTCCCGAGTAGCGACTGCAGTTTATCGCGCAGCTCCGACATGGGTCATTCCGCCGCTTTGCCCGTTTCAGGCGGTTCGACGGGCAGGCCCAGGGCAATCCGGGCAAGTTTCAGGGCGCCGTTCTTTCCGTGTTCGCCGACCTCGAGCGCCGGTCCCACGCAACTCGGACAGCCCTCCGTGCACCCGCAGCCCGCAATCAGCGACGCCGCCGCCTCAAGCAGTGCTTTGTGGTGCGTAAAGAGTTTATCGCTGAAGCCCACCCCGCCGGGATAGATCTCGTAGAGAAAGATTGTCGGACACTGGGTAAACGGCGCGCGCAGCATGGCCTCCGCCCGGATATCGTTAACGTCGCACATGACCTGAACCGGCGCGACCTGCCGCAACGTGTTGGCGAGCCCGCTCAGGGCCTGGGAGAGCTGATTCTGCTCCAATCCGAGCCGCTGGTCGACCTCCTCCGCGAATTCGAGCCAGTAGGACGACGTATGCATGGTGGATTCAGGCAGTTTGATCTCCCCCCAGCCCACGTTCTCATGCGTGCCGAACTTGATCTTCTTGTAGATGGACGGCAGCCACGTCACGCTCACCTCACCGCAGTATTTCGCCACTTCGCCGATGGTCTCCTGACGGAAGGTGTTGATCGTCTTCAGATCGACCTTGATCTGCGCATCCGTGTAATAGTCGGTCTCCACCGGCCGCACGTATGCCTTGCGGTCCTCGAGATCCAGCATATCCACGGTGTATTGGGCGCTCTGATGGATGTAAATCGCGTTTTCATGCAGTTCCACCGGAGCGGCGAACAGGTCCACCTCGCCGATTACCCGGCCATTCTCCGACGTGTCGAGGATCACCACGTTGCCCGGCGCGGCGGTGCGCAGGCTGATGTCCTCGGCCGGATACGCATCCGCGCTCCAGTGCCATTTGTCCTTCACGCGCCGCAGCACATGCTGTTCCGCCAGGTAATCGAGCATTTCCCCGGTGGAGACCGGGTCCAGCCCGAACGCCTCCCCTTTCGCAAAGGGAATCTCGAAGGCCGCGCACTTCATGTGACTCGCCACGATAATCAGGTTGTTCGGGTCCACGGTCGCGTTTTCGGGCGGCTGCCCGAAAAAGTAGTCGGGATGATTGATGATGTACTGGTCCAGGGGCGCGCTGGAGGCGATCAACACGACGAGCGACACCGACGACCGGCGGCCGGCGCGTCCCGCCTGTTGCCAGGTGCTGGCCACGCTGCCGGAATAGCCGGTCATGATGCAGGCGTCGAGCGAGCCGATGTCGATCCCGAGTTCCAGCGCATTGGTGCTCACCACGCTCATGATGTCGCCGTCGCGAAGGCCCCGCTCGATGTCCCGGCGTTCATTCGGCAGATAGCCGCCCCGGTATCCGCGCACCAGGTGTTCGCTTTTGCCCGCCTTACGCACGGCCTCCTTGAGATACGTGGCGATGATCTCGACGCGCAGCCGGCTCCGGGCAAAGATGATCGATTGCACATTCCGCGTCAGGAAATGACGCGCCAGCCGCACCGCCTCCTTCACGGACGAGCGCCGGATGCCCAGTTCCGCATTCACCACGGGCGGATTATAGAAGAGGAAATGGCGCTCGCCCTGCGGCGCGCCGTTGTTGTCGATCAGCCGGACCGGTCGTTCCACGACGCGTTCCGCCATCTCCTGGGGGTTCCGGATCGTCGCGCTGCAGCAGATGAACTGGGGATTGCTGCCATAAAACGCACAAATGCGTGTCAGCCGGCGCAACACATTGGCCAGATGGCTGCCGAACACGCCCCGGTAGTGATGCAACTCGTCGATCACCACGTACCGCAGGTTCTCAAAAAGACGGAGCCACTTGGTATGGTGCGGCAGAATCCCGGTGTGCAGCATGTCCGGATTCGTCACGACAATATGCCCTGCCTGACGCACCGCTTTCCGTGCCGACCCCGGCGTGTCGCCGTCAAAGGTGTAGGTGCCGATCTTGACCTCGAGGTCTTCAATGGTGTCCTGCAGTTCGTGCACCTGATCCTGTGAAAGCGCCTTGGTCGGAAAGATGTACAGAGCCCGGGCCTCAGGATCCTGCAACAGCGTGTTCAGGACGGGCACGTTGTAGCACAGCGTCTTGCCCGAAGCCGTTGGGGTCACTACGCAGACATTCTCCCCGGCAAGAATCGCCTCGATCGCTTCCCGTTGATGGGTGTACAGACTCTGCACGCCCCGTCTCTGAAGGCCCTGAACCAGTCTCGCATCCAATGCCTCGGGAAATCCCGCGCACCTCGCCGGCTGGGCTGGAACAGTGCGCCACGCGGTCAGATTCCGCGTAAAATCGGAGTCCGACCGAAGCCGGTCAATGGTCTGTGCAACATTCATGGCAGCGGGTGCGGTCTCCCATTTTCTTCATCACAAGGCATCTGAATATTACATCAGTATTTCGCCCATTGCAAGACACACGCGGAACGCCAAAAACGGCCACCCGAAAGCACAAGGCCCGGTCGGCATCAGCCCGACCGGGCCCTTTTCAGAAAAACAACCAACGTCGCCGGACCCCGCAAAATCCGGCTACGATCATCAACCTTCCGCGCCAGGAGCCGGCGTGTCCGTCGGAGCATTTGCGGGCGCCGCGGGAGCATCCGCCGACTTCGAGCAACCCGCCACGAACACCGACCCGAAAACCATCGTGACCGCAAGGAGCGCCAGCAATACCCGTTTCATTTTCTTCTCCTCCACTGTTTGTGTTGGCGCCAAGGCTGCGACACCCGCCGCCTCCCCCGCCAAACTGTTCCAATTCAAGACGCACGTGCTCTCGTTCGAGCACCCAACAATTGAGAATACTACGCTTACGTTTAATAGTCAAAAGTTTCTTTTCGACATAAAACGCTGCGGAATTCCCCTCTGTCCACGCTTCCCGGGGCACCGGCGGGGAGTCGATGACCCCAGGAGCCCGTTCGGGGCCGCGCCGAATCCGCGGCACCTTCCCTTACGCCCGTCGCCAGAAGGAGGGAACAAAGAGCACCATGATGCTGAACAGCTCCAGGCGGCCGAGCACCATGCAGAGCGACAAAAACAACTTGCCCGCGGTGGGCACAAGGGAAAAGTTCTCGACCGCGCCTACAGCGCCAAGCCCGGGGCCGATGTTGTTCAGCGTGGCGGCGACCGACGTCACGGCGGTCTGAAACGGCAGGCCCAGCAGCGACATGAACAGACTGCCCACCATGAACCACATAAGATACAGCACAAAAAAACTGTACACGGTCCGCTGCACCCCGTCATCCACGACATGCCCGCTGATACGCACAACACGCACCATCTTGGGGCGGAATGTCTGTTCGAGGCGGGCGTAGGCCATCTTGAGGAGAATCAGCACGCGCACGACCTTGAGTCCACCGCCGGTCGAGCCGGCGCATCCTCCCACAAACATCAGAACCACGAGGAGCATCCGTGAAAAGTTGGGCCAGGTATTGAAATCGACCGTGCAGAATCCCGTTGTGGTCATGACGGATACCACGTTGAACGAAGCATGGCGCAAGGCCTCTCCCGCGGAGAGGAACAAGGTCTTTTCCTGGGCCGGGAGCGGCGAATCGCCCACGGGAAATGCGCCCTCAAAACCCATGAGATTCACGGTAATAGCCAATGTGCAGCCCACAAGAATGGCCAGATAAACACGCCATTCAGTGTCCTTGAAAACCGCTTTCCAGTTCCCCCCCAGCAGGCTGAAATAGAGCGCGAAATTGGAACCCGCACAGATCATAAAGAGAATAATGACGATCTCGATTGCCACATTCTCATACGCACCAACGCTCGCTGCCTGCGTCGAAAACCCGCCCGTGGCCAGCGTGCCAAACGTGTGGCACAGGGCGTCAAACAGGCTCATGCCGCACAGCATTAAGGCTACGGTCTGGGCAATCGTCAAGCCGAAATAGATCTTGTAAAGAACCGAGGCCGTGTCCTTGATCCGCGGCTTCAAGCCGCGCGGATCCGGTCCGGGGGACTCCGACTTAAACAGTTGCTTTCCACCCGCCCCCAGATAAGGCAGAACGGCAATGAACAGCACGACAATCCCCATGCCGCCAAGCCAATGGGTGAACGACCGCCAGAACATGATGCACTTCGGCGTCGTCGCGAAACACTCCGCCGTCATCACACTGGAGCCAGTGGTCGTGAAGCCCGACATACACTCAAAATACGCGTCCACCGGGTTGCTGAACACCCCGCTGAACAGATACGGCAAGCCGCCCAGAGCGGCCAGGAAAATCCACGAAAGGCCCACCAGACCCAGACCCTCACGCTGGTGAAACTCGGACGGCGCGTTCCGCCCGGCCAGCGTCAGGAGGTATCCCGTCACGCAGGAAACGGCCGCGCTCCCCAGCAGGGCCCCCAGCCCTCCCCATTCACGATACACCGCCGCCCACAGCGCCGACGGCAGCATGAGCAGACCGATGGCGAAGGAGAAATGCCCGAGGTACTTCGTTACGAGCCGGTAATTCATCGTTTTCTGAAAAGTTTAAGCACGCCGTCCAGGGCATCCGGAGCGGCGATCATGATGATCGAGTCCCCCGCCTGGATCTCATCGTCACCCCGAGGCACGATGACCTCTTCTCCACGGATAATCGTCCCCACGAGTGCGCCGCGATACCCCCGACGCGACTCGAAAACCTCTTTCAGGGTCTTGCCGATGATCGGCGCCTCGCCGTCCACAACGAATTCGACGATTTCCACCTGGCCTTCTTCCAGCACAGCGATGGACTGCACCTTGTCCTGGTGAACCAGTTTCAGCACGCGGTTCGCCAGGCTGGCGCGGGGCGTCACCACGTGGTCGATGCCCAGCTTGCCGACCAGCGACGCGAAATCAGGTTCGTGCACGACGGCGATCGCCCGCGTGGCGCCGATCTCCTTCGCCAACACCCCGGCCATGATATTCACCTCATCGTCGTCGGTCGTAGCAATAAACACGTCCGCATCTTCGATATGCTCTTCCTCGAGCTCGGTCCGGCTGGCGCCGTTCCGGCAAACCACCGTGGCACGGTTCAGTTTCGTCGCCAGTTGATTGCATTTTTCCACATTCCAGTCCAGGAGCTTCACGGTGTATTTGCCTCGCTCCAGCATCTGAGCGAGATGAAGCCCGATGCGGTCGCCCCCCATGATCACGATGCGGTCCAGGCGCGGTTCGGTGCCGTGAAAAAGCGTTTTCACGGACTCGACCTGTTCCCGGCGGCCAATCAGCGTGATCAGGTCGCCCGCTTCCACGATGGAATCACCGTGGGGAATCAGCGTGGCGCCCTTCCGGCTGATCACGCCCAGCAGCACGCCCGGCGGCATATCGACATCGCGCAGCCGCTTCCCTCCGGTTGTGGGCGATTTTGTCACCCGGATCTGCTGGAGCTGGACCACGCCGCGCCCGAACGTTTCGGAAGCGACAATCCCCGGATTCTCCACATAGCGCCCGATCTCCAGCGCGGTAAGGGCGTCCGGGCTCAGCAGGTAGTCAATTCCCAGCACGGATTCAAAAAGGATGGTCGACTCGAGGTACTCCGGATTCTCTACCCGGGCAACCACTTTCTTGGCCATCAGGCCTTTGGCGGTCGCGGCGGCGATGAGGTTCACCTCGTCTGTACCCGTCGCGGCCACAAAAATGTCCGCGTCCTCCACCCCCGCCTCTTTCAGCATGAGGATGGAGGAAGCGTTGCCGGTTACTGTCCGCACGTCAAGGGCAAAATCCACTTGTTCGGCACGCGACGGATCTCGCTCGATCACCGTCACGTCGTGATTCTCTATGGCGAGCAGACGGGCCAGGTGAAAGCCAACGCGCCCGCCGCCTGCAATGCATATGTTCATCACACTTTCCCAATCTGTTCCGCCCCCTGCGAAACAGAAATCATCCTATAATTCTGCGACAGGAGTCAACAAGCTCCCCACCGGCAACAGCACATTGTCCCGCCGGTGCGGGTCCGCGCGTTCAGATGATCTCGCACTCCAGACGGTTGCCCCCAAAACGCTTCGCACGGTACAAGGCCCGGTCGGCCGAGGCGATCAGCGAGGCCGCCTCAAGTTCGGGGCCGCCGACAACGCTTGAAACGCCCAAACTGATTGTCAGGCACGGGCCCGTGCTGGACCGTTCGTGCGGGATATGCAGGCGCTCGATCATCGAACGCAACCGTTCGGCGACTCCGGCGGCGCCGTGCGCGTCCGTGGCGGGCAAGACCGCCGCGAATTCCTCTCCTCCGTACCGCGCGGCCAGGTCTCCCGCCCGGCACACCGTGGCGCTCACCGCATCGGCCACGCGCCTCAACGCCTCGTCGCCCTGCTGGTGTCCGTACTCGTCGTTATATGCTTTAAAACAGTCGATATCGATCATCATGAGGGACAGCGCACTCCCGGTCCGCGCCGCCCGGCGCAGTTCCGTGCCCAGCACCTCGTCGAAATGCCTGCGGTTCGCCAGATGGGTAAGCGGATCCTCCAGCGTGAGCTTATAGAGCCTTTTTTCCTCCGCGCGCCGCTCCAGGTTCTCGGTGTGCAGCCGGTGGCCTTCCAGCGTGTTCACGCAATAGATCAGCATGATCGAAATGAGTTTCTGATAGACGTCCGGAATATACCCTTCGTTCGAGATCCCCACGAAAAACCCCAGGATCCGGCGTTGGGTGCCCAGCGGATGAATGAAGGTGCGTTTTCCGCGCGCCCGTGACGGAACGCTCACGGGCTTGTTCTGCGTAATCGCCCATCCCACAAAGTCGTGCTCGATCTGATGCTGGATTTCCTCCGCCAGCAGCGCCTTGTGGGCCTCGGGCAAATACGCGCCGATTTTCCATTCCAGGCCCGTCGGGTCGAACCAGACCATTCCCAGCGCATGGAAATCAACCAGATTGTGGATTGCAGACAGGGTCACGTCTTCGACGTGCGCCGGATAGGCATCCGCCTCATTGGTAGCCTGCAACCTCAGGGCCGCGCCAGCCACGATGTCCATCCCGTCAAGAAGCCGGCGATTGGCAAGGCGCGCCTTGTGTTCCTCCGCATTCACGGCCACGGTCGGGACCGATTCGTCTCCCGCGCCCCGCGTCATGATTCATCCACGCCGAAAATGCTGGCCAGATCGCGCACGTGCGTCTCCCCCTCTTCGATAACAGTCTGCAGATCATCGGGATTGAGATTCAGATGGTCCCACGCCTCCACAAACATCGGCGGCGCCGCCCGATCGCCGCTGCGCCCGATACACACCGCGTTGGCGATCATTTCCGCGACGTGGGCGATGCACACGTCGACGTTCAGATCCCGGCTCGACAGCGGCCCATGGTGGCGGCGCACCGCCTCGCGGTGGCTGGACGGCAGGTTCCATGATTTCAACAGCGCCTCGCCGACGTCAGCGTGCGTGAAACCGAACATTTCCTTTTCCACATCGCATACCGGCCGGCCCGACTCCGCGGCAGTGTCCAGGGTCGCGCGCGCCCTTCGGGGAGCTTCCGAAAACATGACCAGACGCCCGACGTCGTGCAACAACCCCATCACGAAACAGCGTTCGGTATTGGCCCCACCCCGGAATTTGCCGAGCATCCGCGCCACGGACCCGCAGAACAGGCTGTGCAGCCAGAACTGACTCATGTTCACTACGCCGCGCAACGAGCGGTCAAAGACACTCGTTACCGACGTCGCGAGGGCCAGTTCGCACAGTTCGTTGGTGCCCACGATCGTCGTGGCCCGCGAAACCGTCTCGACCCGGCCCGGAAACCCATAAAACGCGCTGTTGACAATCCGCAACAGCCGCGCCGTCAACCCCACGTCCTTGCTGATCACGTTGGCGACGTCCGTGGCCGAACTCAGGGGATGATTCACCACCTGGATCAACTCGTGGTACACCATCGGAAGCGAACCGAGCGTGCCGACCGCCTTTACCATCTCCGCGGCCGTCCGTGCCCGCGGTTCTCCCACGACGGAAACCACCTCCACTGGAACCGGCGCTTCTTCTTTTCGCTGAGTCATCTCCTCACGAGCAAAGCGATTGGCCACGTGGGAAAGCAGCGCCTCAAAAAACGGATGGGGCAGCTGGTCCCGGTTGAGCAAAAAAATGGCCGTCGCGCGTTCCTTCCCGCGTTCCAGCGCCTCTTTCGAGACCGGCACGGCCGGCTTCACACTTGCATCATCCTCAGGGCCGCGGATGTGGAGTAAGGTAATGCCCCAAAGCTGGAGCGCGCTGATGTGTTTTTCGGTCAGCACCGTTCCCTCGGGAATGAGGAGCTGTCCGCGCGGGTTGGTCACATCCCGGCCAAGCACCATGCCGGCCGTGACGTCTCGTCGGCTCATGCGGGGCATACGAATGCAATTCTCCTTGTTCGAGATCAGAACAACCGAAAGGATGCGGCCCGGGATCCCCTTCCAGACCTTCGTGCCCCGCAGACTAAGCCACGGCCCATGCCAGCCCCGTTCCCCCAGCGCCCTGCCACGTACTGACCCCTGCCCAGGCGCCTATGCTCACTGGTTTGAATCGTGAACCCAAGATCCCCATGACGTACAACCGGGGAATACACCCGATCCTGTGTTATTGTACATTCCGTGACACATTCTCTGCAATGCAACAACTTGCCGTCGATCGCCCCGCCTCCCGGCGCGGCTCGAACAGCGATTTGACATTGCCCCTCCGCGTTGAGTACTGTATGCCATCTGTTGTCGGGGTGTAGCGCAGCCCGGTTAGCGCGCCTCGTTCGGGACGAGGAGGTCGGAGGTTCAAATCCTCTCACCCCGACCATTGGACCGATTCACCGCCGTTGGTTTCCACAAGGCCATCGGCGGTTTTTGATAGTGCAAGTTGTTTCGTACTAGCGCGATAGCGTTCCGGGGAAGCGGGCAGTCCTATATCCGGCGAAAGGTGCCGGGCTCGTAGTAGCACGAACGTGCAACCGTCTTCCGGCCGCGTTTTCCGCGGGGACGCCTGCTTGACAATTGAACTCCGGGAATACAGAATGCTACATGGTGCAGTCAACAGGATTGCATGGCCTGCCAAGGGGAGTCAGCTTCGGGCGCCAGAGCCATCGGTCTGAATCCTCTGGGGGAAGCGGTCTACGGACGGCGCTCTATTCCCGCTGCGGGTATGAGGCCGGATTCTGGGCCGCGCAAGGGTGGCACTGGTTTTCTCTTATTGGGTGGTTCGGGTGGTGAAATCAGCGGACAACACAAAGAAGCGTTCGCACGAATTCGAGCAGCTTGTTCTCGAACACATGGACATGCTGTACGCGGTAGCGTTGCGTCTGACCCGCAATCCCGCCGATGCGCAGGATCTCACCCAGAACACCGTAGTCAAGGCGCTCCGTTTCCACGATAAGTTCCAGAAGGGCACCTACATAAAGGCCTGGCTCCTGACCATTCTGCGCAATACGTTCATTAATGAATACCGCCGCAAGGCGCGCCGCCCCACCTTCGTCGAGCTGTCCGGCGCGGAGACTTCCCAGGAGTCCGGGCCGGACCCCGACATCCATTATGAGCCGCCGGACCGCTCGGGCAGGGAGTTGCTGGAACTGCTTGACGACGAGGTGAAACATGCTGTCGAGACCCTTCCCCCTGATTTCCGGCAGGCCGTGATCATGGCGGACCTCGAGGACATGTCCTACAAGGAGATCGCCGAGGCGATGGATTGCCCCCTGGGCACGGTGATGTCGCGCCTGTACCGCGGACGCAAACTCCTGCGTGAAAGCCTGTATGACTACGCAAAAGACCTGCGCCTCGTCGGTAAGGAAAAGGGCAAGAAGCAATCCTGAACCCGGCTTCGCCAGGGTTCGTAATCTCGCCGGAACACCGCATCTTCCACGCTGTTTCGAGATATTGCCCTCTTCCCGTGTGAAACCACCGGACCTTCTTTCGCGGAGGCATTCTCTCCTGTCGCGCATGCGTCTCGCCAGCTTTTTTGTGTTCTGCGGGTGATCCGGATGCAGGCGAGACGCCTGCGCTACAAGATTCCCGGATGGGACCACGCGGGCCCGCGGGGTCATCCTCCGGTCTCTCTCGTTTTCGTCGGGCTCTCCATCGTGGCGCGATTTACTCTCCCCTCTGTTCTGCGGTACACTCTCAGACAACGGGCACAAACGTAAAACGGAAAGGGCATGCTATGGACAGCCGCTTGCGAATCTGGCTCGCCGCACTACTTGTTGTGACCGCGCTTACCGCCTGCGGAGGCCCGAAAGTCCCGGAAACACCGCAGTTGCCTCCCGCCGCTCCCGTCACGGAGGCCCCCTCCCCCGCGCCCGAAGCCCCGGGAGCAGTCCCGGAACCCCTGCCGTACCAACCCGTCATCCTGGAACCGGAGAGCGTCGAGCTGCTTGATGAAGAGGGCCCCGGGAAGCTCTACCGGGCCGGCGAACTGCTGGTCTGCGTCCTCGAAGGCACCCACCGGGAGATGGGGTATCAGCACGGCCGTCTCCTGGCCGACCGGATTCGGCACATCACGAAGGAGGGCTACCTTCAGCGGGCCGTGTTCGACAATGGGTACAGCCTCGAATATGCCGTCGAACAGTCCACCCGCATGGCCCGTCATTTCCCGCCCGAATACCTCGATGAAATCAACGGGATCCTGGACGGCCTCGCGGCCGCGGGCGTCACCGGCGTGACGTATGACGAACTCCTGATCGCGGCGTGCGTGGCGGAGTTGCTTCACCATGCGCCCGGCGCCGCGCCCGGCTGCTCCAATTTCGCCGTGTTCGGCCAATGGACCCCCGACGGCCGCCTGCTGCACGGCCGCAACCTCGACTGGACCACCGGCAAGGGCGCCCAGGAAGACGCCGTCACCTTTATCTGGCGTCCCGAGGGAGGCGTTCCCTTCATGATGCTCGCGTACGCCGGGGTGATCGGCGGGGTCAGCGGCATGAATGCTTCACAGATTACCCTCGGTGAGATGACCGTATCGTCGCCCGAAGAATCGTTCGACGGCATCCCGCTCCAAATCATCATGCGCATGGCGCTCGAGAAGGCCGCCACCCTGGACGAGGCCGTGGGGATCATCCAGCGGGGCCCCCGCACCCTGGGTTGGAACTTCGTGATCGGCGACGGCAAGATTCCCGATGCCCGAGCGCTCGAAGTGGACCGCAATACGGTCGATGTCTTCACCCCCGGTGACCCCCACGAAACCCCCGACATGGGCCACCAGACGCTCCCCGACGCCATCCGGCGCACCAATCACCCCTGCGGCGAGATCCAGCAGCGGAAGGTGGTCAAGGCTCACGGGGCCGAAATCGGTCTCGACGGAAGCGACTGGGACGCGGCGAAGCCGGTGGTGAAGGCGTTTCTCGCACAGCAGAATACCTTCCACCGGTACCAGTGGCTTGGCGAGCAGATTCAGACCCGGCCCCGCGCCATCGACGTGCCGGCGGCCCTCGGCCTGCTCTCCAACGGTCCGGTTGCGGCGAACAACACGCTCCACTCGTTCGTATTTGATCCCGCCGGCCAGGTGGCCTATATCGCCAACGCCGCGGTGGCCCCGCCGGCCACGGCTTGGAAAACGGTGTACACCAAACTCGACCTTTCACAGTGGTTCTAGACAACATGCCCAGTCAAGAAGAGCTTCGCCAGATTTACGAATTGACTCAGGTGCTCAGGAAACCCACCTACGGAATCGTGAGCGGCTATCATGAGCTGCCGTACGTGGTCCTGGGCGAGTCGTTCGAATCCGGCTACGACACCATGCGGGTGCGCGGGACGATCCAGGTTTCGCCCCGTTTTCTGATTCGTCCCAGCCATCTCGAGCCCAGCTATGCGGAGATCTTCGGTGAAGAGAATGTCGACGTGCAGCTCCTGGGCAGGATTTTCGGCTTCCTGGGGTTCCGGGGACGGCCCGTCGAATGCAGGTCCGATCACCTGGAGGTCAAACACCTCCGCCAGTCGATGGACAGCCTGGTCGCCCTCACCCGCGACGAGTTTGAGCGGCACGAAGACATCACCACCGGTCTGATTATTACGCCAGACGCCCGGTACTACCCCGTGTCCATCGAACGGTTCATTTCCGCCGTGCTCGAAGATGAATTTGGGGGCTGAGGAGGATTCAACAGTGACCAGGAAGATGAAGAGCGCCTATGAACTGGCTATGGAACGCCTGGAGAAAACCAGCGGGCCGGCCAAGAAGCTCAGCGACGAACAGCGCGCGGAGATCGCCCACATCGAAAAAGTCTACGAAGCCCGCCTCGCGGAAACCCGTCTCGATTTCGATCAGAGAATGGGGTCCGCGGCGTCGGTGGCGGACCTTGAGGAACTGCAGCAGCAACTCAGCCAGAGAGTCTCGGCGTTGGAGCTGGAGCGGGATCAGAAAAAGGAGGCCATCTGGGAAAAAGCATGAGTCGGGAATCTGTTAAATCCCTCCTGGAACCCGCCCGCTGAAGGCGCCTGTTGCATAACAATGACCGCTGGGGGGAAGAAAATGCCGCGATTCCATGGCGCTGCACGCCGATGGGGCGCCCTGGTGGGGGTGTGTTTGCTCCTGGCGCTTCTGGCCGCGGTCGACTATCACCTGAAACACGCCGGAGACGGCGCCGGGTTTCATCCTTCCGGGGCGTCGTGCGTCTTGGTGTCGTCGGACTTCCCGTCGTTCTGCGCGGAACTCGCGGATACGGACGCCGCGGCCCGCTTTCTCTCCGAGACCCCGCGCCCGTTTGAGGCCTTCGAACTCGCGGTCCGGAAAGCCACCGGCGTGCGCCCCACGCCGTTGCGCTGGGCCGTCTGGATGGGACCGCGCGTCGTGGGGGCCCGGTGGCACGGGTCCCAGGGGATCTGCGCGCATCCGGGGCTGCTTCTCCGCGCCGTGCACGCCTGGCGATTTGCGTGGGGAGCACGGCCGGACAACTTCGGGGTGTATGCCTGTGCCGGACATTTCTACGCCTGGCGCGACGGCTTTCTGCTCGTCTCATCCTCCCCGGAATACGTGAACGCCGCACTCGATTCGCCTCAGGTCGACGCGGTGCCCGAAGGCAATGACAACAGTCTGATGGTTCGATGGAACGGCGGGGACATCCGCATCCATCCCCAGCCGGGCCTCCCCGTCGACGGAACGCTGAACCTGCCCTTCCAGTCCACGGGCGAACCACTGCAGCTGGCGGACGCATGGCCCGACGACGCGCTGCTGACGTTGAGCACGTCCACGCCTGAGGACGCGCTTCTCTTCTGGAAAACCGCCGTGCGTCCCTTCGAATCTAACGCCACCTATGCCCGCTGTGCTCATCTGGTCGCGTCTCTGTGGCAGCAATGGGCGCTGGGGGCGCCCGACGAAGGCTGGACGGGCCGGATCGGCGAGTTCTCCGTCGCCGTGACCGGCGTGGACGCCCTGGCGACCGTCCCCGTACCGGCATGGGGAGTCAGAATGCGGCCCCGAACGCAGGAAAGCGTGCAGGCCGAACATCCGTGGCTGCCCGTGCTTGCTCCGCTTGCGCCGATTGAATACGCCTGGGACGGACGCCCGGGATGCGTCGCCACCTTGATGGGAGAACGCGCAGCGGTCTGTCTCGCGGGCGATCGCGCGACCTGGCTCGCAACGAGCCAGCCGGCCCTCATGAGCGAACTCCTGGCCATCGAAGCCCGCGAACCCCATGCCGACGCCGATGCGATGCTCACCATCCACTGGAAGACCGCCGGGAAAACGGCCGAAACGCTGCTCAAGAGGGCCGGGGAACTGGAACTCATCCCCGAGATGAATGACCAGGAAGCCGACGCCTATCTTGGCAAATACGCGCGGTCCGTAGCGCACCTCGGCCGTCTCCGGATCATCGGCCGGGCCCGCGACGGCGTCATCGCGTTTGAGGGCACCCTGGTGGCGCCCGCAGAGGAGGGCATTGCGCAACCATGAGACTCCTCTTCACCCTCGGCATCATCCTGGCATACACAGCGTTCCTGGCATCCGGGGACAGCGGCGCAGCGGACCTCCTGACCGAGGCCTTCGGACCGCTTGACGCCGGGGACGCTCTCGGGAACGGCGGATTGACGGTCACCTTCAGCACCACGGGCCGCATCGCCGCCGTGCATTGGCCGAGCCCGGGCTATTTCGAGCAACTCTCCTATGTGGTGCGCACCGGGGAACGGGGAAGCCTCTCCGTCCCGGAAGGGCAGGGCCTGTGCTGGGCGGCCCGCGTCGGCGAGGCGTTCACCTGGGAACTCGATGACGATTTCGAACGCTGTCTGCAGGGCCGGCCGACCGTGGAGCGCATGTCCTGTTCTCCGGCGGAACCGCAGCCGGCCTGCATCGTGGGCGGCGGGGGCAAGACGGGGACGCCCTCGTTCTTTGTGCATGGAGAACGAGATATCCTCGTCGCCCGCTTTGAGCCGGTGGGGGGCGGGTCGCCGGCCAGGGTGTACTGGTGTGCGAATTTCACGCCCTGCACCCGTCGAATCCCGGAATGGCCAGGCGCCGACAGCCTGTTCGACTACGCCAACGATTTCGCGTTGTTTACCCCGGATAATGGCCGCACCATCGTCCATTTTCGCCCGGAAGAGCCCCGGGGCACGGACTGGAATGATGCGCGCACGCTGGCGGAGGAAGGCGGCCAGGCGACCGGGTGGCGGGATTTCGACGAGGGCGTCTGGATTGCCCAGAGCCCGGCCGAACCGGCCACCGCTTTTCAATGCGGCGTGTCCGGTACAGCATCCTCCGCCTTTGCACAGGTGAAGGCCGGTGTTCTTGACGGACAGACCGCCGCGGTGGGCGACTGCGATTCCGCGTTCGAGTTCACGTGCGCCCCGCCGGCCACCGGCGGAGCGACCGTGCCCGTCACCGTATACATCGCCTTTGGCAACACCTATGCCGCGGCGGCCCAAAACCTCGACTACGCCCGCGAGCGGGGATACGACGCGTTGCTGCGCGAGACGGCCGAGCACTGGAACAGCCGTCTGAGTCCGTCCGGCCCGCAGACACAAGCGCAGGAGCGGCTGCTCGAGGTGCTCCAGACCTGCATGGACCGCGAGACCGGCGCGCTGGTCCGCATGCCGCTCGCCTCCCCCCCGCTGCACGTGGACGTTCCCCGCACGGGCGTCATCGGCGCGTATGCCCTGTCTATCGCGGGACGCCACGACCTCGTCAGAAAACGCATCGACTTCTATCTCAACGCGCTGCGCACGCAGAACGCACCGGGCTGCCCGGCCGGCTCCCTGCCCGCGGGACTCTATGCCAGCGGCGACGAAGCCGTGCCCGGGTTGATTCTCGATGTCGAAGCCGTGGCCTGGCTGCTATGGCTCTGCGAACGCCACGCGGCCGCCTTGTCTCCGGAAGAGCGCGCCGCATTCATCGACGCGGCCTGGCCCCGGCTCGAGCTGGCCGCGGAATTCCTGTCAGGCTGGTTCGACCCCCGAACGGGGCTGCCGCGCACCGCGTTCAACCCTCAGACCCTTCGCGACTCGCAATCGCCCGAACTCGCCATCCGCACCCACATGGGACTGGTCAGCGCGCTGTCCCTGGCGGCATCGAAAGGAGAGGAACGCTCGGAATGGCGAAAGCGGGCCCAGGACCTCGAGGCCCTGATTCGCGCACGGTACATCGGACCGGACGGATTCTGGCAGGTGAACCGGCCCGAACGTTTCTGGAACATCCCTCTGGTCCCTGCCAACCATCCGCAGTGGCAAACCACGCTGGATGCAGCACTCGACAGTCTCGCGACCGACACCATTTCCCCGGATCGGGCAAGCGAGATCCTCTTCGCGGCGATGCTGATCCCACCGGCCCGGGCGGGCGTCAAAGAAAAGGCCATTCACCTGCTGCAGACAGGCCGCTTCGTCCGCGTAGGGCCCCTGCCACAGGACACCGGTTCCTGCGCGCCGGACAGCTACCGGGCTGCTCTGCACTACGTCGCCTGGACAGAGGCGTTGCGCGTGACCGGCCCCTGACAAACGAGGCTATTCCCCCGGCTCCGTCAGCGCCACCTGACCCGTCCCCTGAGCCACACGCACTGTCCGCCCCGAGGAGGGATGGACGAGCACAATGACCTGCTCGACGTCGCGCTCAATTTCATCCACCAGCCAGCCGCCGCCAATGTCATCCCCCAGTTCCACCATCGTGCGGCGCGGCCGGTCCTCCGCGTCAAGCCGAATGCTGAGCGCCGCCTTTCCCCCCACGCTCCCGAGAAAACTGACCTGGGCAAAGACCCGCGGCGCGGGCGGCTCTTCGGGCGCCGCCGGGGGGACCGTCTCCGCCGGCACAGAGGTCTCCGGCGCGGTTTCCGGCGCGGGCGAGGTCATTTCCGGCCGGCCCGGGACTCCCGGCGCCGGCGGTACCGGCGGGGTTGCCACAGGGGGCGCGGCGATCGGCGCTGCAGGACGGGCCGGTTGCGGGGCCGCAAAAGCAGTCTCGTACGTGTCAAAGACTTCGCCATCCCCGCGTTTCGCAGTGAGGCGCAAGGCCTCAATCCCCTGGCCGATGCTCTTCACCATGGTCACGTCCAATAACAAGCGAACCGTGAGCAGCGGCTCGACCACGACCGGTTCTCCGGAGTTCAGCGGGCGGCCGTTATAGAGCCACCATTCCGAAGGCACGGGATACGTATCAAAGGCGTCGTGGCCCTCCTCGCGGAGTTGCAGTTCAAAACCGCCCACCGACCGGTCTCCGGGCTCGATGTCCGGGGGAAGCGCATCCGGCCAGGGCAGATAGAGCTCGATAGGCCGGTCCCCCACATTGCGGCAGTCCACCTGGAGACTCTTCCCCTGCGCCGGGTCCAGGGTAAACGCACACTCCAGCACGGCGGGACTCCGTCCCCAGAGCGACCAATCCGAATCGGTGAACAGGGGCAGCGCCAGGATCACCGCGAATCCCACCAGGGCCAGAGCAAGCGCAAGCACGACCGCTTCCCAGGTCCAGCGCCAGCCTTTGCGCCGGGCCGACGGCGGCGCTCCCGGCTCCCCGCGATACGCCTCTATGGGCAGGTCAAGATGCCCACCCACCGTCTCGCTGGTCTTGGCCGCGGCCATTTGTTGAAGCTCCGTCATGGCCGTACGATGCCAGGTGATCTCGCGTTCAAGCCGCGCCCGTTCCTGGGCGGCCCGTTCCGGTGCGATCCGGCGGATTTCTTCTTCCTGGCGGACGCGTTGATAGTCGCGGGCGAGCTGGTTATGCACAGACCGGAGCTGATCGTGACGCGCGGCCGCCTCTTCGCGCCAGTGCGCGAGATCTTTCTCGGCGAGCCGCGTATGGTCCGCGTAGAAGCGCGACAGCTTCTCGTAGCTCGTGTTGTCGACCTTGCCCGCGGACCAGGCGCGCGCGCTCTCCTGCTGGAGCTTCTGCGCCTTCTCGCGGTACGAGAGCGCGATACGGAACTGTTCTCTCAACTCAGCGTTATTTGCCACGTGACTTCTTTTCCGCCAGCGCCGCTTTTACGAATTCCCGAAACAGGGGCTGGGCTTTTAGTGGAGTACTCTTGAATTCCGGATGAAACTGGGAAGCACAGAACCACGGATGCCCCTCAAGCTCCGCAATTTCCACCAGTTCGTGGTCCTTCCGGGGATGCACCCCGCTGAACATCAGCCCGGCCTTCTCGAATCGGGCCCGATAGGCGTTGTTGAATTCGTAGCGGTGACGGTGCCGCTCGCTGATCATGTCCAGCCCGTACGCTTCATAGGCTTTGGTACCCGGCTTCAGCACGCACCGGTATGCGCCCAGACGCATGGTACCGCCCATATCCTTGACCCCTTTCTGTTCGGTCAACAGACTGATGACCGGGTGCGGAGTCTCCGGTTCGAACTCCGTCGAGTTCGCCTCGTTCAATCCTAACAGATTCCGCGCAATTTCTATGCATGCTATTTGCATGCCCAGGCAGATCCCCAGGAAGGGTTTCCGGCTTTCCCGCAGATATTGTACCGCACGAACCTTGCCCTCGACACCCCGCTTCCCGAAACCCGGCCCGATTAAAATGCCGTCGAAATCCTTCAAGACCTCCTCCGGGGAAACCCCGTTTTCAAACTGCTCGGAATCGATCCACTCCAGACGAACCGTGCAGTCATTGGCCACGCCCGCGTGCGAGAACGCCTCGTTGATGCTTTTGTAGGCGTCGTCATGAGCCACGTACTTCCCGACCGCGGCCACCCGCACCTCCTCTCTCGGCCGCTGCATGCGTTCCACAAGCTCCCGCCATTCATTCAGGTCCGCGGGCGGTGCATCCAGCCGGAGCACATCCAGCACGGTCTGGTCCATCCCCTGCGCATGCAGGTTCAAGGGGATAGCATAGATGGGCGAAATGTCCTGCGCCCCGATGATCGCGTTTTCGGTGACGTTGCAGAACATGGCGATCTTCCGGCGCTGGTCGGGGCCCAGGCTGCGGTGGCCGGTACGGCAGCAGATCACGTCCGGCTGTATGCCGATATCGCGCAGAGCCCGCACGCTATGCTGGGTCGGCTTGGTCTTCAGTTCGCCCGCCGCTTCGATATACGGCAGCAAGGTGACATGGATGAAACAGCAGGGAGTGGGCTTCACCTCCAGATTGAACTGGCGGATAGCCTCGAGAAATGGCTGGCTCTCGATGTCGCCCACCGTCCCGCCAATCTCGACAATGGCCACGTCGGCGTCGTCCTCCGGCTCCGCCGTCAGCATCCGGATCCGGGTCTTGATCTCGTCCGTGATATGGGGAATCACCTGCACCGTCTTCCCCAGGTATTCGCCCCGCCGTTCCTTCTGGATGACCGCGTTGTACACGCTGCCCGTGGTCACGTTGCTCTTCCGCGACAACTTGGCATGGGTAAACCGCTGGTAATGCCCCAGGTCGAGGTCGGTCTCCGCCCCGTCATCCGTGACGAACACCTCGCCATGCTCGTACGGATTCATGGTGCCGGGATCCACGTTGATGTACGGGTCCATCTTCAGCATGGCCACTCTGAGCCCCCGGGCCTCAAGCAGAAGCCCCAGACTGGCCGCGGCAATGCCTTTTCCCACCGACGAAACCACCCCTCCCGTGATGAATACGTAACTAGGCATCGGTCCGGTTCTCCCCGTTTTTCTGTTGTAGCAGCATTTCGACCCGTTTCAGGTCCTCCGGCGTGTCCACCCCCACACTGGCATATTCCGTATCGACCACGGCAATGGCATATCCGTTTTCCAAAGCGCGTAATTGCTCGAGCTTTTCCAGTTGTTCCAGGGGGGTCGGCGCCATGCGCGCATACGCGGCCAAAAACTCCCGCCGGTACACATACAGGCCGATGTGTTGCCAGTAGCACCCAAAAGCGGCGCTCGGCGATTGGCCCCGCACATACGGGATCGGCCAACGCGAAAAATACAGTGCCCGCCCTCTCGCGTCGCAGACCACTTTCACCACATTCGGATCCTCCACCGAATGCTGGTCCTGAATGCGGCGCCGCGCGGTCGCCATGGCCACCGCGGGCTCGTCCACGAGTGGCTGGATCGCTGCGTCGATGAGGCGAGGCTCGATCAGCGGCTCGTCGCCCTGGATATTCACAACGATGTCCGCGTTCGAATCCGCCACCGCCTCAGCGACCCGGTCGGTCCCGCTGGGATGCTCCGGCCGTGTCATCACGACATTCGCTCCGAACGGCAGCAGCGCCTCCCGAACACGCTCGTCTTCCGTGGCAATGATCACGCTTGAGATGTGCTGCGCCTGCAACGCCCGCTCATACACATGCATCACCAGCGGCTTTCCAGCCAGTGGCGCAATGACTTTCCCTTCAAAACGGGTCGAGGCATACCGCGCAGGGATCACCCCAATGACCACGGGCACAGCAGGTACAGGCATGACCCACTCCTCCACTTGCGTGCCTCGTGTGCACGCAGATCTAAAGCGTTGCCTTTGAATGGGTTAGGAAGCAAGGAAGGCGCCCCGTCCCCTAACGGGATTTCAATCTAGCACACCGGCCGCGCTTTTTCAATCCACAAGGTATCCCCCGAATCGCCGGGGGAAGCACAACGCTTTCGACCGGGAGATGACCCGTGAAGGCGCCGCTCCCGTCCCCCCTCCGGGTCCGGCCGAGACGCCTGCGCTGTGTTGATGGAAACGCGGTACCGCGCGGTTGTCATCGGCTACAGGCGAGGCGGCAGGCTCATGGCTTGCTGTGATGAGGGGACGCACAGACAACAAGCGCGGCGGACCGTTGCCGGTCCGCCGCGTGGTATCGGCGGTCTTGTCTGGACTACATGTTGTTTACGGCAGCCACGAAGCACGCCCACAGCCGGTGACCGGGATATGCGTCGGCCGGGTAGCGCATGAACTCGACATGGCCGTCCATGTAAAGCACGTTGCCACCGCCGGGGACGTGGTTAAAGTTGTCGACTTCCGATGAGAAGATGTCGTAGAAGATGGGCAGTTCACTCTGGGCCTTGGCGGCTCCGGATGGGTTATTGATGTCGGTTACCATGAACCGCTCGATGCCTTCCCGAAGGCGGTACGCGGTCTTCGGGCCGACGGCGAGGTCCGCATCCATGAGCGCGGCCGCCTGCTGGACGGTCCCGCCCGTCATTGCGTTCGTGACCAGGGCGGTGATCAAGTTCACCAGACCGTTGTAGAGGTTGATGTTGAGGTAGCCGCCCGCCACCACGGTGTCCATGGTGATGCCCGCGTCGTTCACGTTGATGCCGGGGGTGGCGATCAGCTCGTCGGTGAGCGCCCAGGGGACGTAGACATACGAGAGGTCATCGAAGCGGCAGGGGGAGATGGGCAGATCCGGATCGCTCTGCTCATTCCACCGGCCTTTGGCCATGGCGCTCTTGCCGTCTTCATCCGAGGGGCAGACGAGAATGTTGGCGTCCGTGAGGTATTCCGGGTAAATCTCACTACCCTGCATCATGAAACCGATGCCGCCGATTTCGTTGCAAAAGATCCCGTTGGCCTCGTCTGCCGTGTTTGAGTCCGCATACTTGCCGTTGGGGAATTTCTCGCCTTTGGATTCGTTGGCATACATCTTCAGCATGAGACCGACTTGTTTGAGGTTGTTGGCGCAGCTGGCCCTGCGGGCAGCTTCCCGTGCACGGGCAAGGGCGGGCAGGAGGATGGCTGCAAGAATGCCGATGATCGCGATTACAACCAGCAGTTCAATAAGCGTAAATCCTTTTTTCATTGCACGGATTCTCCCTTTGTGTTGTGAAACGACCCCGATCCTTGATACTTCCGATCCTTAATGCTGGAAAGCGGTTATTCCGCCGATACCCTTGTCGAATCAATTGTACTGTCTAAGGATCCGTTCTGCAAGTACTATTTGTCTACAATTGTGAAAGCTTCAATCCACCAAGATGCCATGCGGGCAAGATCTGCCTTGCCCTACTACAAATAGTACACGTTTAGTACACGTTCTATCGAATTATGACAATAGGTGTATTACAGTGTTTTTCGCGAAAGATCCGTTGTCGCATGGAGAGTCGCTCCCCGGGCACGAGGAATGTAGACCGATGGAGATGTCGGGCCGGGAACTGGAGGCGGGCGAGGGGCGGAGAATCAACTGATCTCTTTCACGTGCTCCTTGCGAACACGCTTTGTAACTCCTTGATATTGAATATAATAGTGGTCATCGCCGGGGATGACTTTGTCGGCGGGCGAACTCGTGCCATCGGTAAAATGAACGGTATATTCCCCGTCTCCTCCGGCATCCGCCCGGGCGATTTTCTGTTTTTCGCCCGGACTGGCTTCCGGCGCGGTCTTGTCCGCGGCATCCGGAGCGGCAGCCGCATCCCCCGCCTTCTGAGACGCGGCCAGTTTCCTGGAGGAACTGTAGAGGTAGGCCGGGCGCTCGGAGGACTTGTTGTAGACCTGCCACCAGTGAAGCACGTTGCGCACGTAATTCTGCGTCTCCCGGAACGGCGGAATGCCGCCATACTTTCGCACGTTTTCGGGGCCGGCGTTGTAGCCCGCCAGAGCGAGACGGACATCGCCATTGAACACACTCACGAGTTTTGAAAGGTACTGTGTTCCGCCGGCGATATTCTGGGCCGGGTCGATAATATTTGTGACCCCCATTTCCTTGGCGGTACCGGGCATGAGTTGCATGAGCCCGCGCGCTCCGGCCCGGGAAACGGCATTGGGATCCCCGTTGCTTTCCACGCGGATCACCGCGTAGATCAGACTCTCCTGCAGGCCGTACTGGCGCGCGTATTCCGCCACCAGGCTTTCAATGGCCGATTGATTGTATTCCGTGGGGGACGTGTAGCGCTTATATTTCTTGGCAACGACGATCGGCTCGTAATCGATCTGGATTTCCGTATAACCCGGAGTGCCACGATACTTGCCAAGCTTGTTGGTCAGCGTCAGGACGCCGTCTGCATTGACGAAGGCCCGGAGCTGCTCGCCGGCGCGACGGCGCTGGATGGCTTCGCGCCGCGACTCCATCTCTTTGATGAGTTCGTCGCGGGTGGTCTGGTCGACGTTGCCAATGACGGGGGTATCTCCCCGGGCTACCCCGCCCGCAAACATCAGTACCGTCAGTCCGGCCAGGACGACCGCTCTAACCCCGAGAACGTGCTGCATCCAGTTGCCCCATAATCCCTTCCACTATCCCTGTCCAGAGTATACTGAACGCACGGGAGATTTGGCAACCGGGCGCCTGGCCCCCGAACGCGCCCGACGGGCCCGGAAGGGGCTTGCGGACGCCGCCCTTGAGATGGTACCGTTGCTCGAAGACCCGAACGGCAAGGCATCCTGGCGCCGGTCTTGCGTTCTCGAAAAAGGTCCTGCAAGCCCTCCCAACACACGGAAATTGAAATGGTTACAGAGCATGAACCCCTTGAAGCGCGGATCGTGCGCGTCCTCACGCACGAAGGCCTCTGGCTCGCGACAGCCGAGTCGTGCACGGGGGGCCTGATCGCTCATCGCATCACCAGTGTGCCGGGCGCGTCGGAGTGCTTCCTCGGCGGGGTGGTGGCCTATTCGAATGCCCTGAAGACAGACCTTCTCGGGGTGTCGCCGGGGACCCTGGCGGCCGCGGGCGCCGTCAGTCCGGACACCGCCCGCCAGATGGCCGAAGGCGCACGCGACCGCTATCGCGCCGACCTCTCCGTTGCGGTGACAGGCATCGCCGGCCCCGGGGGAGGTTCTCCGGAAAAGCCAGTGGGCCTGGTCTTCATCGCCGTGGCCTGGACGGGAGGCTGTGATGTTGCCCGCCACGCATTCTCGGGGGCGAGGGAAGACGTGAAACAACAGACGGCCGATATGGCCCTCGCCATGGTATGGGAGCGCATCCAGTGAACGCCGGATTCTGCCACTTGCACGTCCACACCGAATACAGCGTGCTGGACGGAGCGATCAAGGTCTCGGAACTTCTCGACCGCTGCAGAGACTACGGAATGCGCGCATGCGCCATCACCGACCACGGGGCGATGTTCGGCGTGGTCGATTTCTTTCAAACGGCCAAGTCCAAGGACGTCAAGCCGGTCATCGGGTCCGAACTCTACATTGCGCCGGGCCACCGCACCGACCGCTCGGCGAAGACGCAATCGGCCGCCTACAACCATTTGCTCCTGCTCTGCAAGAACGAAACGGGCTACCGGAACCTCTGCAAACTGAGTTCCATCGGTTACCTGGAAGGGTTCCATTACAAGCCCCGCATCGACTTCGAAACCCTGTCGCGTCATGCCGACGGGCTCATCGCTTCGACCGCGTGCCTGCGCGGCGAGGTCCCCCAGTTTCTCCTGCGCGAAGAATTCGAGAAGGCGGAAGAGGCGCTCGCGCGCTACATCAGCCTTTTTGGAAAAGAGAACTTCTTCGTCGAACTCCAGGACCACGGCCTGTCCGAGCAACACCGCGTGAACCCCCGCCTCGTGGAGATGGCGCGCAAACACGGCCTGCTGCTTGCCGCGACCAATGACTGTCACTACCTGAACAAGGATGACGCGGACGCACACGACGCCCTCTTGTGCATTCAGACCAATAAGACCCTCGAAGAGGAAAACCGTTTCCGCTTCCAGACCCGGGAATTCCATTTCAAAAGCCCCGAGGAAATGCGGGAAGCCTTCGCCGCCTGGCCCGAGGCGATCTCGAATACCGAGAAGATCGCCGACATGTGCGAACTCGAGATCCCCCTGCACAAACACCTCATTCCCAAATACATGCCGCCCGCGGGTAAGGCCAAGCCGCAGTTTCTCCGGGAACTGGTCATGCAGGGACTTCAGGACCGCTACGAGGGCCATCCGGACACGCTGCATGTGGAACGCGCCGAATACGAACTGCGCATCATCGAGCAGATGGGCTTCGTGGACTACTTCCTGGTGGTCTGGGATCTCATCAAGACCGCCCGGGACAAGGGCATTCCGGTGGGCCCGGGCCGCGGCTCGGGGGCGGGCAGCCTGGTGGCCTATGCCCTGACGATTACGAACATCGACCCGATCCGCTACAACCTGCTGTTCGAGCGTTTCCTGAATCCCGACCGCGTGTCCATGCCGGATTTCGATCTCGATTTCTGCTATACGCGCCGTCCCGAATTGATCGAGTACGTCCGCGAGAAGTATGGACCCGAGAATGTCAGCCAGATCATCACCTTCGGCCGCATGCTGGCCAAGCAGGCGATCCGCAATGTCGGGCGCGTGATGGGCATGAGCTTCGGCGACGTCGACCGCATCGCGAAGCTGGTCCCAGACGAACTGAAGATCACCCTCAAAGATTCCCTTGAAAAAGAACCTGAACTCAAGAACCTGGTCAAGACCGATCCGCAGATTGCCAAACTGTGGAATCTGGCGACCCGCCTCGAAGGCACGATAGGCACCCTGGGAACCCACGCCGCGGGCGTCATCATCTGCGATGAGCCCCTCACCGGGCATGTTCCGCTCTTCCAGGCGTCCGGAAGCGATGTTGTCGCGACCCAGTTCGAGATGAAGACCGCGGAACAAATCGGTTTGTTGAAGATGGACTTCCTGGGCCTGCGGACCTTGACCGTGGTGCATGACGCGGTTCGGTTCATCCAGGAGAACCGCGGCGTCCATATCGACATCGACGCGCTCGAGCCGGACGACGTGTTGACCTATGAGTTGTTGCGCTCAGGGCGCACCACCGGCGTGTTCCAGCTCGAAAGCTCCGGGATGCGCGACCTTTCCCGCCGCATCGGACTGGAAAGCCTCGAGGAAATCTGCGCCCTGGTCGCCCTGTACCGTCCGGGCCCCATGCAGCTCAAGGACCAGTACATCGAGAACAAGCACCATCCGGCCAAACTCACCTACGACCACCCGCTGCTCGAGCCCATTCTCAAAGAGACCTACGGCGTCGCTCTGTATCAAGAGCAGGTGATGCAGATTGTTCAGGCGCTCGCGGGCTTCTCGCTCGGCCAGGCCGACGAACTGCGCCGCGCCATGGCGAAGAAGAAGGCCGACCTCATGGAACGCCAGGGGGAGCAGTTCCTGAAAGGCGCGAAAGAAAACGGCATCGACGCGGACACCGCCACCTCCCTGTTCCAGAAGATCGAGCAGTTCGCGGGATACGGATTCAACAAGTCCCACAGCATGGCGTATGCGTTTGTGGCGTACCAGACCGCCTTCCTCAAAGCCAACTACCCGGTGGAATTCATGGCGGCGCTGCTCACCAGCGAATCGGGCAACCTCGACAAGGTCGCGCAGTACATTGAAGAATGCCGTCGCATGGGGATCGAGATTCTCCCCCCCGACGTCAACCACAGCAGTTACGGATTCAATGTCGAGGGCAGCGCCATCCGTTTCGGCATGGGCGCGGTCAAAAACGTCGGCCGGGACCCGGTCGAGGCCATTCAGGCCGAGCGCGAAGCGAATGGGCCTTATAAGGACATCTTCGATTTCTGCGCGCGGCTCGACTCCCGGGTGCTCAATCGCCGCGTGCTCGAAAGCCTCAACCGGGCAGGCGCCTTCGAAAGCACGGGATGGAACCGCAGGCAGGTGGAGGAGTCCCTGGAATCGGCCATGAGCGAAGGACAAATCAACCAGCGGGAACGGGCTGCGGGCCAGACGTCGCTGCTCGAACTGATGGCCGGCGCGAGCGGCGAACCCATCATCCACAAACGGCCCGACGTCGAGGAATGGCCCGAGAACCAGTTGCTCGCACTGGAAAAGGAGGTCTTGGGCCTCTACGTAAGCAGCCACCCGCTGGCGCGGCACGCGGTCCTGCTCGAGCGGTTTTCGACGGTTACCCTGGCGGACCTCCCCTCCCTGGCCGAGGGGCACGAGGTGCGCATCGGCGGCCTGGTCTCCAACGTGAAAATCCACATCACGCAACGCAACCGCAAGATGGCCTTTGTCACGCTGGAAACCCTCGAAAGCCCCTGCGAGGTCGTCGTGTTCCCGGAACTGTTCGAGCAGAAGGCCGAACTGCTCGTGCCCGACATGATCGTCATGTTGCGGGCCAAGGTCAGCTACCGGAATGATGAGCCCAGCCTCCTTGCCGAGGACATCGTGCCCATCGACGAGACTCAGAAACAATTCACGGAGGCGGTGCACATCCGCTTGAGCACCGTCGGGCTCGACGAAGCCCTGCTCACCCGGCTCGCGGAACTCCTGGATACCCAACCCGGCGATTGCGATGTCTACCTGCACTGCATCACCCCCGACCACGACGAGGTCACCGTGCACGCCACCTCATCCTGCATGGTGGCGCCGTCTGAACGCCTCTGGCGCGGCCTGGAAGAACTTCTCGGAGAAGCGTGCCTGTGGTACTCGGGGGCGAACGGCTACCCCCGGCACTCGCGCTGACGGGCCCCGCGCGTCAGGCTCGCACCCAGCCGCAAACGCCCGCTCAAACACGCGCTCGGCCAGGACGTTTCATGACCCGGGAGATTCCCGCACTAAGTCCATGTGGCACGCACGTTTCGCGCAGCGCGCCCTTGCCATGCGCCCGCGATTTCGGGCATACTGGCCACGGGGCGGTCATTACGCGTATGTCAGGACCGCAAGCAGCAGGAATGCACCGGGAACGTTCTCTGAGAGGCGCCCTCAAACGCGGGGCCTGCGGTGGGAAGCCGCCGTGTTGACTCTCCAGACACGGCCACGGGAGATTGGGGTGTCGCAATGCAGTTAGAGACAGTACGGTTCGGGTCCCTCGAAGTGGCTCCGGATGCGGTGATCACATTCACGCAACCCATCCTGGGCTTTCAAGAGTATCGCCGTTTTGTGGTCCTCCCGGGGCCGAGCGAATATCTGTGGTGGCTTCAGTCGACGGAGTCCGGCGATCTCGCCTTCATTCTGATGGATCCCGCGGTGGTAGTTCCAGATTACCGCGTTGAAATCCGGCCTGCCGAACTCAGCGAGCTGGCCGTCGCCTCCATCGGCGAACTTGACGTCTATACACTGGTGGTCGTGCCCGAGGACAAGAGAAAAGTGCGCACCAATCTCCGGGCGCCCATTCTGATCAACCCCAAGCTGCGGCTGGCCAAACAGGCGCTCCTGGACCGCAGCGACTACCCCATTCAATTCTTCCTCGCGCAACCCCATCAGGGCCAGGGACAGGCCCGGGAGGCATCCAATGCTGGTCTTAACCCGTAAAGAGGATGAAAGCATCATGATTGGGGACGACATCGAGGTCAAAGTCCTTGATCTGAAAGAAAGCCAGGTGAAATTGGGAATCGTCGCCCCAAAGTCCGTGGCCGTGCACCGGCGGGAGGTCTATCTGGCCATCCAGAGCGAAAACACGCAGGCGGCCTCCGCGGCGCAGATCGACTCCATCACGGATCTGATTCAGCGATAACCGGCATGAGGGGACATCGCTAATGGAACTCATCGTAGACGGAAGCGCCAGAGGCCTCGGAGAAGAGCCCCAGGGCAGTATCTTCGACCTGGTGGTCGCGCTCGGCAGGCAGCTTCAGGAGGACGGCCGTTCCATCATGACCGTCCGAATCGACGGAAGCGAGATCAGCGCCGGAAACCTGGTGGAATCCATGCGAGACAAGCCGGTGACAAGCGTCCGGCAGATCGTGATCACTTCGGAAGACACCCGGACGCTGGTGAACGAGTCCCTGTCGGACATGCAGGCCTCGCTGCCCGAGCTTCCGGTGGCGTGCCAGGAACTGGCCCGAGTGTTTCAGAGCGAGACGCCGGACGCCGGCTACGAGCCGTTCCAGCAGCTTGCGGCGATATGGGGCGCCATCAAGGAGCGGGAACTGATGGTCGCGAACGCCCTCGAGATCTCGCTGGAAGAACTCCTGATCGGCGAACTCACGGTCAAACAGTTTCATGATGATCTCAATGCCTATTTGCGGGAAGCCACCGAAGCCCTCAAAAAGAGGGATTCGGTGTTGTTGGGGGACCTGCTTGAATACGAACTGGCGCCACGGGCCGAAAAAGAGAGCGCGATCGTCGCGATTCTGATGAAAGAGGCCGAACAATTTGCGGGGTAGGAATGGCCGCGCCGCGCATCCTGACATTCAATTTTCATGAGCCTTACCTGTGCCTGATGGCGCGGACCGGCCTGCCCTTTGCCATCGGTGAATATGACAGCCCCCCCTTCGCGCGGAAATGGCACGAGCGCTACCGCCCCATCCCTCCGAACTTCACGTTTCTCAACGAAAACACCTGGCGACGCGACCTTGCGCAGGGCCGCTTCGACGTCGTCATCGCGCAAAACGAGATGAATGCGGCCGGCCTCTCCAAAGAGGCGCTGCTCAGCGACACCCCCCTCCTTCTGGTCTGCCACAACCGGCGCAGCTTCCTCGAAGCAACCATGAAGAATGGCCCCGACAGCCGCTACGATACGTTTCAGCGCCTCCTGGAAACGCTCCGGAGAATTGCCCGGTTTGTGTTCATCTCTGAGACCAAACGTGATGATTACGCCATCCCGGGCATCGTCATCTGCCCCGGCATCGACGTCGAGGAATACGGCGGCTATACGGGAGAAAACCCGGGGGTGCTGCGCGTCGGCAACGCCTTGGGCCAGCGGGACGTCATGTTCGACGTCGGCTTTCAGGAACGGGTATGTGCCGGTTTTGCCAACCGCCTCGCGGGCGACAATCCGGACATCCCGGAGTCCCAGCCGGCCGCGTCCTTCGATGACCTGCGCCGGCTCTATCGCTCCTTCCGGTGCTATCTGCACGTCACCCGGGAAGCCTACGAGGACGGCTACAACCTCGCCCTGCTCGAAGCCATGGCCACAGGCATGCCGGTGGTCTCTCTCGCGAACCCGACATCTCCCCTCACGGACGGGAAAGACGGTTTTCTGTCGTACGACGCCGATGTCCTCCGGGGCCACATCGCTATGCTGCTCGATGATCTGTCCTGCGCCCGGGAGATCGGCGCTCGCGCCCGTGAAACCGTCGCGCAGGCGTTTCCCATGGCCCCCTTCGTCGAGGCCTGGCGCGAAACCATTCTGTCGGCCGCCGAACTCAGCCCCCGGCAAAGCACAAGGACCCGGACACGCATCACGCCGCCTCCCCTGCCAACTACCGCCGTGCCCGCGACGGAGATCCTCCTTCACTACATGGCGTCGCCGGTCACCACGGGAAGATATTTTGAGTGGGCCCTGCGCAAACGCCATCACGTCGTCACCGCGGGGTTCCGGTGCCCGGAAGCGATTCTAAGCCGGTGGGGATTTCCGGGCGAACCGCCCGCGTACGGTCCCCACGACGTGGAACTCAGGCTCGAGACGCCCTACCGGGAACTCATGGGCATGCTGCCAGACGGATTTGCGCCCCGTCTGTACCTCTGGGTGGATTCCGGCCCGAAACAGGTGGCGCCCGACATCGACTGCCTGCGCATCCCGAAAGCCTGTTACCTCATCGACACGCACCTGGCCCCCGAATTGCGCATCGACATCGCCCGGCATTTCAATTTCGTGTTTCTGGCGCAGAAAGCCCAAGTGCCGCTCTTCCAGGACGCCGGCCTCGCAAACGTCTGCTGGTTGCCGCTCGCGTGTTCACCCGAGCTGCACGACGTGGGACAACCCGAACGCATCTACGACGTGGCCTGTATCGGCCGGATTCAGGATGACCCCCACGACCGCCGCGCCAGGATTCTCGACCGCGTACGCAGCGCGTTTCCCCGGCACCGCATCGGCCAGCAATGGCCCCCGGACATGGCGCGAACGTATGCCCAGTCGAAGATCGTCGTGAACGCGGCCGTCAACAACGACCTCAACATGCGCGTATTCGAGGCGATGGCGTCGGGCGCGCTCCTCATTACTGACCGCGCGGAAGGCCTGTTGGACCTCTTCGAGGAAGGCGAACATTTCGTGCTCTACCGCGATGAGGATGAGCTGTGCCCGCTCATCGAGCGCTACCTCGCTGACCGCGAGGCGCGGGAACGCATCGCGCAGCAGGGGCGAGACCTCGTGCTTGCGCAACATACGTACGACCTGCGCATGGAGCAATTACTCGGATGCGTATTCGAAGCCGCGGGCGTGTTCGGCGGCTACCGCGGGGAATCCCGGTACCACTACGGCGGCTACTACTGCTCCCCGCGCGCGGAACTGGCGGTCCATGTCCCCCCGGGGGCGAAGCGCGTCCTCGACGTCGGGTGCGGGGGCGGCGCGTTCGGACGATCGCTGAAAGAGCGCGGCGTACAGGAGGTCGTCGGGATCGAGATTGACGAGCGCGCGTGCGCCCTCGCCAGGGAAGTGCTTGATGACGCCCTCGCCGGCAACATCGAACAGATGGAACTGCCTTTCGAACCCGGGCACTTCGATTGCGTCACGTTCGGGGATGTGCTTGAACATCTGGTTGACCCGGCGGCAACGCTGCGCAGGATTGCGCCGTTCCTCGCCCCGGAAGGCCTTGCGGTCGCCAGCATCCCCAACGCGCGTTTCTGCCAGGTGGTGCAGATGCTTGCCGAAGGCCGGTGGAAATACGAAGATGCCGGCATCCTCGACCGGACGCATCTGCGGTTCTTCACCGCGACGGAAATGCAGATGCTTTTCCAGGGGGCGGGCTACGAGATCCTGAAGATGCTGCCCCTCTCGATGCTTCAGGCGGAGCTCCTTCCTCGCAACGCTGACGGAGGTTTCACGCTCGGCAAACTGACCGTCGGCCCCTTAAATGACGCGGAGTATCAGGATTTTCTCGTGTACCAGTACCTCGTCGTCGCACGGAGCGCCGCCGGGACGCCGCTGGAACGCGCACGGGCCGCGTTGTCCGAAGGCCGTTTCGAGGAGGCCTGCACCCTGGCCGCCTCGGCCGCGAACGCGGACCCCACCGAGCGCAAGTTCATCATCGGGCAGGCGCTGGGCCGGCTTGGAAAACTCGAGGCCGCCGAATCGGCCTTGCGCGAAGCCTGCGCGTCCAGCCCCGCCCGCGCGGACATCGTCGGGCAACTGGGGGTGCTGCTGGTCGCCATGAACCGAAGCGCCGAGGCCATCCCCTGTCTGGAGCAGGCCGTTGCCGCCAACCCGGGGGACCACCGCGCCCTCGGCGCCTGGGGTCTGGCCCTGCTCGCCAGCGGCAACCCCGAAGAGGCCTTCACGAAGCTCAGGGCGTCTCTGGAGATTCACTTCGATAACGCGCCGCTCATGGACTCCTTTGCCGCCCTCGGCGAAACGCTGGAACGATGGTCGGATATGGAGCCGGTGCTTCGCCGGTTTGTGGAGTTTTACCCCGCAAACACCGCCATGTCGCTGCGCCTTGCCCGCATTCTGGCCCGGCTGGGAAAAACCGGCGAGGCGCGCGAGCGCTTGGAAACCGTGCTCTTGTTCGACACCGGTAACGCAGACGCGCGTCAGTTGCTTGAAGAAATTTCGTCCGGGGGCGCATAACAAGAAAGGGTTGTAGGGGAGGACGCGTGAAACCACGGGTACCACAGAGATGATGAAGCCCGCACGAGAATGGATGGCGGAACTCGCGGAGGTCGTGCCGCCCCCGGATGTGTGCCTGGAGGAGGGGCGCGAAGGCGAACCGACCCTGCGTATTGGCACTGCCTATCTCCACAGCCGCTACAAACCCCGCGAAGAAGCCAAACGCCTGCTCGACTCCGCGGAGCTGGACCCCGACCGTCCGGTGCTTGTCGTCGGCGTGGGTCTGGGTTATCACATCCTGGAGCTTCTCGACCGCGGATACCGCGTTGCCGTGGCCGAACCCGACCGCGCCATTGCCGCCCTGGCGGTGGGGGGACTTCTGCGTGATCGCGAGGTTCTGCTGGGCATAGGCGAGCCGGACGCGATCGCCGCCTCTCCCTTCTTCCAGCGCTTCGTCCGCGATACCCCGCAGGTATTCGTGCATCCTCCGTCCGCCCGCATCCAACCGGCATTCGCGGAAGCGATGACGGCCCGGGTATCGCGTGCCGCGCTGCTCGGACAGCGCCTGAGAATCGCCGTCGTGGGCCCGATGTTCGGCGGGTCCCTGCCCATTGCCGGACATCTGGTCCGCGCGTTCCAGAAGCTGGGCCATCAGACCGTCTATGCCGACAACAGCCTGGCCTGGAACCTCTACGAGACCATGAGTGCTTCGGTGAAATCGCGCAAGGCCGCCCATCAACTGGGCGAACTCCTCGTCCATTTTCTGGGGGAATGGTCGTATGCCCGGGTCATGGAATTCGCGCCCGACATCTGCGTGGTCATGGCGCAGGCCCCGGTCTCGCCCCAGTTCCCGCTTCGACTGGCCCCCGAGGGCATCGTCACGGCGTTCTGGTATGTCGAGAACTGGCGGCACCTGCCGTATTGGAAAGAGCTTGCGCCACACTACGACTTCTTCTTCCACATCCAGCCCGGCGCCTTCGAGACCCAGCTCCGCGAGGCGGGATGCCAATATCAGGCCTGTGTACTGACGGGCTGCGACCCGGAGGTGCACCGCCCCGTAACCCTGGAAGACGCGGAACGCGACGAGTTCGCCTGCGACGTTTCCTTCGCGGGAGCGGGTTACATGAACCGGAACCAGGTGCTGGCCGGCCTCACGGACTATGCCCTGAAAATCTGGGGCGTGAACTGGGCCCATCCCTCCCTCCGGCCCGTCCTTCAACGCCCAAACGAGCGATTCACGCCTGAATTGTTCGCGAAAATCGTCGCAGGCTCGAAGGTCAACCTGAACCTGCATTCGAGCACGAGTTTCCCGGGCGTGGATCCCCATTGCGACGCGATTAACCCCCGCGTGTTCGAGATCGCCGCCTGCGGAGGGTTCCAGCTCTGCGACCCGTGCACAGGGCTTGACGCCTGCTTTGATTTCGCCACCGAGTTGCCCGTCTACACGTCGCTGAAGGAGTTACGGGACAAAATCGACTATTATCTCGCCCATTCCGCCGAACGCGCACAGATCGCCGCGGCTGCCCGCGCTCGCGCACTCCGCGACCACACCTACGAAAAACGCGCCGCGCAGATGCTCGAGCGGATACTCGATGCGTTCGGCGCGCGCATTCTTCGGAAAGGCATCCGGGTGCAGCGCACGGTCGCCGAGATCAAAGACCGCTGCGCAGAGGATGCCGCCCTGGCGGCCTTCCTCGATACCCTGCCGTCCGATGCGCTGTTCGACCACGAAACCGTAAATGCGCACCTGCCCACGGCCATGATGGCCCACAACCGGGCCGAAGGGCTGTTCGCTTACTTGAGGGAGTTGCGCAACTCAGCCGAAGCGCTTCTCCAACTGCGGGACACGGAGTGACGGCATGCGTATCCTGGTAGCCCAGATGACCCGCATGGGAGACATGCTGCAGAATTCCACCCTGACCCGCGCGTTGCGCCAGCGCTACCCTGACGCCCACATCACCGCGATGGTGCGGCCCCTGGCGCGCGGTATCGCTGAACGCAATCCCGACATCGACGACATCATCCTGTACGAGGAAGACGCGATGTTCTGCGATTTGCGCAGCCGCGATTCGGACCGCTTGCTCCGCGCCTACCGGAGCGCCGCCGCGCTGGTCGACGACCTGAACGCGCGCCGGTTCGACGTCGTCTACAACTGCACGCTCAGTATCGCTTCGGCCATGTTGCTGAAACTGGTCCGCGTCCCGCGGACCATCGGGGCGCATCTCAGTGACGACTGGCGTTTCGTGCTTCGTGGACGCTGGACCAACTACTTCTTCACCAGCGTGTATCAGCGCGCGTACAGCGACATCAACATCAGCGATGTCTTCCGCAATCTCATGGAGGACGCGCCGCCCGTCTCCGGGCTCAGTCTGGCCATCACGGACGATGACCGCCGCGAGGCGCGGGAGATTCTCGCCAGGCATGGCGTCCGCGAGCGGGATTTCGTGGTCTGCATGCAACTCGGGGCCAGCGACACGTCCAAGCGCTGGCCCGTTGCCCAGTTCGCGGAACTGGCGCGCCGCCTGGCCGCTGAGAAGAACGCGAGAATCTGCCTGCTGGGCGTGGAATCCGAAGCCCCGCTGGGAGACGCCTTCGAGACCCAGGCGCCGGGGCTCGGCATTCACCTTTTTGGCAAGACCACCATTCCGCAACTGGCCGCCCTCCTCGAGTCCGCGCGCGTGCTGGTCACCAACGATACGGGCACCATGCATGTTGCCGCGGCCGTGCGCTGTCCGATTCTCCTGCTGTCGGTGGGATACGTTCATTTTCGCGAGACCGGCCCCTACGGCGAAGGCCATCTGGCGCTCGAACGCCGGAAAGACTACCTCGCCCCCATGAACAAAGACGAGACGTCCGCCGACGAGCGCGGCGCCATCCCCCCCGGACCCGTGACGGACCTGCTCGAACTGCTGCTCGCTCCCTCCCCGGAGGGGTGCATCCCTTCCCTGCCCGACTCGCCCGAGTGGGCCAGCCTCGACGTCTATCAGTCCCGGTTTGCCCCGGACGGCTTTCTCGAGTGGTATCCGGTGATTCGCCGTCCCATGACCGAGACCGATTTCCTGCGTGTCGCGTACCGCAACACCTGGATCGCCCATCTCTGCCCCTCCGTTTCCCGCGAGACGCTTCTCGACGGGATTCGGCGGGTCGCGGCCTGTTTTGCGCCGGACGGCACGGCCGCGCTCGAGGGTTGGCATCAACACTGGAGCGCGGTCTTCCGCCAACTGGAACAGCTCGCACGGCAGGGAAGCCAGAAGACGGAACAACTCAGGGCCTGCCTCCGCCACGGCAGGAACATCGCCACCGCCCGGGAGATTGTGGGCGAGCTCATGCGGCTGGATGAAGACACGCGCCTCTTCGCGGAGTTGAACGGGGGATGCCGCCCGCTGATCAGCATCGCGCGTTTCCAGCGCGACAATCTCGAGGGGGCCGACCCGATGCCGCTTGCGGAAATGACGCAGGAGATCTACCGGGAACTTTCCGAGCGCGCCGCGCTGATGCGGGCGCACTTCGACGCCATCCGCGTCGCCATGCATGCCGTGGACACGGAGACCTAGCCCCTATTTCGCCTCAGGCGAGAGCAGGCTCCGCGCGTGTTCGAGGCTGACCGCAGAGACCGAACCGTCGAGCAGACGCGCCAGCTCGCGCACCCGGTCCTCGTCGGCGATACGCGCTACCGAAGTGACGGTCCGCTTCTTCTGCGTTGCTTTGGCCACGTGGAAATGCGTTTCGGCGGCGGCCGCGATCTGCGGCAGATGCGAGATGCAGATCGTCTGGTGCGAGGCCGCGAGTTCGCTGAGTTTTGCCGCCACTTTTGTCGCCACGGCCCCGCCCACCCCCGCGTCAATCTCGTCGAAGATCAGTGTGGGAATGGTGTCGGCGTTCGCAAACACACTCTTGAGCGCCAGCATGACCCGCGAGATCTCGCCGCCCGACGCCACGTGACGCAACGCCTTCAACGGTTCGCCGGGATTAGCGGCCAGCAGAAACTCTACCCGGTCGGTCCCGGTCGAACAGAGTTCTCCGCGCTCGAACCGGGTCTCAAACTGGCCTCCCTTCATCCCGAGTTCCGCGAGGGCGGCAGCGATCTGTTTGTCGAGCGTGCGGGCAGCCTTCTTGCGCTGTTCGGACAAGATCCCGGCAAGACACCGGGCCTCTTCCAGCAGGACGCCGTGCCGGCGCCTCAATTGCGCAAGGCACTCATCGCGATGTTCAAACGCCGCGACTTCGGCGCTGGCGCGTTCACAATACGCCAACACCGCGTCAATCGATTCGCCGTACTTCCGTTTCAACGCGCTGATCAGCGTCAGCCGCGCGTTAATACCCTCAAGCTCCTGCGGATCAAACTCGATTTCCGTGGTAAATTCACGCAGTTCCGCGGCAACATCCTCAATCTTGTCGCGCGCCTCCGACAGACGCTCTACAAGGGGCACGAAACGGCTGTTGATTCGGGCCAGTTCCTCCACGTCGCCCACCGCGGCGGCCAGGGCATCCACCACCGCCCCTTCATCGCGCTCGTGAAGCGTGGCATACGCATGCGAACTCAGTTCGAATATCCGCTCGGCATGCGTGAGCAGGTCGCGCCGCTCCCGGCTCTCCTCCTCCTCGCCAGGTTGCAGACCCGCCGTCAGGATCTCCCGGACCTCGTGCTGCAGAAATTCAACGCGCCGGGCGCGTTCCCGGTCGTCCACCTCCAGGGCGGCCAGGTCGCGTTCCACATCACGCAGGGCCGACACCGCTTCCGCAACGGCGCCGGCGGCCCTCTCCGCGCCGGCAAACCCGTCCAGCAGATCCAGTTGACGGGCGGGTTTGAGGAGGGACTGGTGTTCGTGCTGCCCGTGCAGATCGACCAGCTCGTCGCCAATGGCAGCAAGCACTGCCAGAGGCACCGGCGCGCCGCCGGCATAGGCCCGGCTCCGGCCGTCCGGGGTGACCACGCGCGACAGGATCAACACCCCGTCGTCGAGCGCAATATCCGACTCCTGAAGCGCCGCCGCCAAATCGCGGGCCGGTGTGCCGATGCGGAACACGGCATCCACGCGGGCCCGGTCCGCGCCGTCGCGCACCCCTTCCGCGGACGCGCGCGCTCCGAGCACCAGGTTCAGCGCCCCGACAATGATGGATTTGCCGGCGCCCGTTTCCCCCGTCAGGACATTGAATCCGGGGCCGAACTCGAGCTCGATGTCGTCGATTAACGCGTAGTTCTGTATGTGCAGGCTTTCAAGCATGGCAGTACTGGTTCGTCTAATGTGGCCGGGCGCCTATTCTACCGCCGGAAGCCTCAAATGCGCCAGAAATTCCTGATTGCCCTTGGGCCCCTTCAGCGGGGAGGGCGCTACTCCCAGCGATTCGAACCCCAGGAGCTCGGCGCCCTCGATGACTTCCTCCACGACCCGGGCGCGCACCGCCTCATCGCGAACAACGCCGCCCTTGCCGACCAGCGCCTTCCCTGCCTCAAACTGCGGCTTGACCAGCACCACCCCCTCGGCGGGTCTCTTGAGCAAGGTCTTGAGCACGGGAAGCACCAGCCGCAGCGAGATGAATGAGCAGTCGGCCGTGAACACTTCGGGGGGCATGGGCAACGCCTCCGGGGTTACGTTTCGGATATTCGTGCGCTCCATCACACGCACCCGGGGATCCTGGCGAAGCCGCCAGGCCAGTTGGCCATACCCGACATCTACGGCATACACGTACGCGGCTTCGTGCTGCAGAAGACAATCGGTGAATCCGCCCGTCGATGCCCCAACGTCAATCGCGACCCGGCCCGCGACGTCAAATGCGAATGCCGTAAATGCCGCTTCCAGTTTGTCCCCGCCCCGGCTGACGAAACGGGGCTCGTCGCGGATCTCCAGCGGCGTGGACACATCCAGCCGCATGCCCGGTTTGTCGAGCTTCCGTCCGTCAGGGCCGTACACCTGCCCGGTGTGTATCAGTCCCCGGGCCTTTGAGCGCGACACGCCGGCCTGGCGTTGCACGAGTATGTCCAGCCGCTCCTTCTCCATAGGCACCGGTTCACGTAGAATGGCATTTTTCACTGCGATGCCAGCATGCGGCAGCCGGACCCGCAGTGTCACGTTCAATAAGTAACCTCTTCACTGCGGTCACGCTTGCGGAACGGCTTTTCCTCGCATGCTGCTCCAGGCCATCAGCCCCCCGATCGCCACCAGGATCATCCCAAGAATAATGTCCAGCTTGCGCGGCACCGGTTCGCTGATCCACGGAACCAAGGCCAGCATCATCACGCCGATGACCGCGACACACACGCCCACGATCCGGAACGGCGACATGATGGCCGCGCCGGCGGTCTCGTGCTCTTTGTCCTCGGGCAATTCCCCAATGGGGGTGTCCAGGCGCTTCAAAAACGTTTCAGCCCGCGCAAGCTCATCGCTGCGGGCGGGGACCAGCAGGCTGGTCAGTTCCATCACCAGGTACGTGACAATGGCCGTGCTCAAGAACATGGCGATCTCTAGCTTCACCTCAAATCTGCCGAAAAAGAACGCCTCGCTGTCCGGAACCCAGGATATGCCCGCAAATGTCAGCGGGGACTTGTGGAACGACAGCGCGAACAGCAGCAGACCCACCACGGTGCCGCACAGAAAACCGATGACCGCGCTTCGAGCGGTGTGTCGGCGCGACAACAGGCCCAGCAGCATCGGCACCGCCACCGGCGCGGTCGCCACGCCAAACAGAGTCACCATGATGCGGAACATGTTCTCCGCCCGTCCCCGCGCGAGAAGCAGCGCGGTCCCCAGAGCAACGACCCCGACAAGCAGCGTCATCAGACGGCCCACCGCCACGAGTTCCTTCTGAGACGCGGAGGGACGGATCAGACGCCGGTATACGTCGTTGGTGAGCACTCCGGCACAGACGTTGTAATCACCGCTCAGGGTGGACATGGTCGCCGCGAACATCGCCGCGATGGCCAGGCCCAGCATGCCCGCCGGGAGGAGCTGCGCGCACAGAATCGGGTAGACGTCGCCCGCATCCTGGAGCGCGGGCACGAACTGCCGCGCCGCGATTGCGGGAAAGAACATCAACGGCGGGCCGATGATGTAGAGCGCTATGACCATCCATCCCACCTTGAGCGCGTCGCGCTCTTTGGGCACGCAGTAATACCGCTGGATGAGCGCCCAGTTGATGCTGCTCCACGCCAGGCTGTACAGCATGACCAGCGGGATCACATAGGCCCAGCTGAATTCAGGGGAGGTCATATTGAAGAAGCCCTCGGGCGAATTGGCGAGAATCTGGCCCAGGCCGCCCGCACGCTGAATGGACAACGGCAGAATCACAAGCAAACCCACGGTCAGCACCACGAACTGCACAAAATCGGTCACCATCACGGCCCACAGACCGCCCATGAACGTGTAAACCAGCATAATCCCGCCCGCGCCGAGGATGCTGTACTTGATGTCGACGCCCGTGCAGATCGAGATGAACTTGCCCGTGGCAAACAGCTTGATCCCGTCGTCTATCATGCGCACCGGAATTCCCTGCCAGGCAAAGATTTGCCGCAGCAGGGGGTTGTAGCGTGTCTCCAGATACTCCACGGGACTGTCGATGCGCGCGCGCCGCCACCGTTTCGCAAACAGCAGCACGCTGAACAGCGTGGCCGGCACCGCCACCCAGAGCAGGGTCACCCCCACCCATCCGTACCGGTAACAGATCGACGGGTAGAACACAAACGCCGCCACGCTGAAACTCGTCATGTAGAACGAAACGCCGCTCAGCCACCACGGGATGCTGTTGCCCCCCCGGAAATAGTCCTTCATGCGCTTCATGTACCGGTAGAAATAGACGCCGATAGCGAGCATCAGAATGAAATACCCGGCTATCATGAAATTGTCCGGAAGTTGCAGACTCCCCTGCGCCGCGTCATCCATCGAGGTCGTTCTCCTGGGTGCTTGCTGAAACGCGGCGGCCCTCACCCCCGGGCCGCCGCGTCTGATTCTCCCAAACGGGCAAAACGGGCCGGACGCCGCTTACTCGAAGCGCCCGAGCGACCGGATATACGCGATCGACTCGGCGACCGCGAGCTTCGTCTCGAGTTCGCTCAGCTCGACGCCCTTGACGCCCTCAAACTCCAGCGTGATCGGGCCCGTGTACCCGTGTTCCCGCAGCAGCGCGAGGATCGCGGGCACGTCCACGACGCCCTGGCCCACGGCCGGGAAATTCCAGGTCTCGAATTCCCCTGAATGGTCCTTGATCTCCACCGTGGCCACGTAATCGATGATCTTCCTCAATTCCGCGACCGCATCCGTATTCTTGTTGTAATACGTGATGTTTGCGGTGTCGAAATTGACGCGAATGTTCGGGTGGTTGATGGCTTTCATGGTCTCGAGATGCACGTCGCCGTTCGTGCCGAGGTCCGGGTGCGTTTCGAGGGCAATCGTCACGCCATGCTTCGCGGCGAGGTCGCCGGCGCGGCGAAGCCGGTCAAAGACCACCTCCCTGGCCGCATCGTTGCGTTTCGCCGAGAGAAACATGTATTTCACGCCCATCTTCTCGCAGATGGCGGCCTGCTGGCCGAGCTCTTCCACACTCGAATCTTTCGAGAGGTCGGTGCTGGCGCGCATCACCAGGGGTTTCAGGCCATGTTCGCCCAGTCGAGCCATCTCCTGCTCCACCGCCGCGGCCTCCGGCACATTCATGAATACGTACCGGACCCTGAGGTTCTGCAAGTGCGGCAGGGCAGCTTCCGGATACTTGCCGTAATTGGCCAGACGGCAGGCCAGGCGGTTCGCGCCTGTGGCGCACGCTGGTCCCGTGTCGCCAGCACACGGATGCGTGCGCGCGCACGCGAGCGTCATCCCCGCCAGCCCCAGCGCCACAAACAGACAGGCCATTCCCCTTGTACGCATCGCCAGTCTCCTCCCGCTCGTTTGATCCGAATTATGCTTTACCGATTTCGCTGCGGTGCGCCCAGACCTTCTCGAACGCCTTGATATACTGATCGACGAGTTCCGGAACCTCCTTCGTGAAATACGGCAACGCGATGCTCGTCGCATTGGCCTGGTCGGAACCCGGCAGCTCCGGAATGACCGGCTTGTGGTGCCACCACTCATCTTCGGCATACAGCGGCAGCTTGTGTTGAAGCGTATAGCTCAACGCGCTGGCGCTCACGCCTTCGGCCTTCAACGCGTTTACCGCGGCGTCGCGCGACATCCCTGCTTCCGCCTCGTCGATGAACAGCATGTTCCACGAATAGTAAAGGCGCTGCACATCGCTGCGGCCGCTCGACTGCTCGTAGAGGCCCGGAAGCTGCGTCAACACATCGTTGAGCCGTCGCGTCTGACGTGCGCCGGCCGCGTTGCGCTCTTCGAGACCCCGCAACTGGCAGCGCCCGAGCTCGGCCGCGAAGGGGTGCATCCGGAACTTCATGCCGAACCCCGAACCCTTGTACTTGAAAACCGGGCTGTCGGAAGAAATCCCGGGCATTTCGTAATTGCCGAACGCGGTCGCCCGTTCAAAATCCTCTTTGTTCTGGTACATGCCCATGCCGCCTTCGATCGCCGGCAGCGGCTTGCTCATCTGGAAGCTGTAGATGGACATGCGGCCCCAGGTCCCCACGTACTTGTCCTTCAGCTTCGCGCAGTGCGCGTGCGCGGAGTCTTCAAGCACGATCAAACCCTTCTCCTCGGCCCATTCGCAGATCAGGTCCATGTCGCTCGGGAGTCCGATCCAGTGGACCGGCAACACCGCTTTCGTGTTCGGGGTAAGGCGCTTCTTGGCATCCTCCAGGTCAAAATTGAGCGTGCGCGGATTGATGTCCACGAATACCGGCACCAGCCCGAAGAAGCGCATCGGCGTGATCGTCGCAAAAAACGTGTAGCTGGGCACGAGGATTTCGCTGCCCGGCGGCAGGTTCAGCGCGAAGAACATCGAGGCTAGCGCGCTCGTGCCGTTGAAATGCGCCTTGGCGTGCGGCATTCCGAACTGCGCACACCATTCTTCTTCAAACTTCGTGACGGGGTCGTAACTGGGGTGGCGGATCAGTTCAAGAATCGCCTGCTCTTCCGTTTCGCCATACAGAGGCCACTTTGCCGCATCGCCGAATTCGGTCGTGACTGCTTTCGGACCGCCGTTCATGGCAAGGGTTTCGACCGCCCCGCTGGCGCGCCGTTGACCGGCCATCGCGATTCCCGCGGCTGCGGCAGCGCCCGTGGTCTTCAGAAACGCACGCCGGGACGGCTGCGCATTCGTCTGGTTCGCTCTCTGGTCCATCGCCAATTCCTCCGTTTTCATCTACCGATTCCGTGATGCCCTGCATACGAGCCCGTTTACTCTATGATATGCCCAATCGCAAAACAAGTCCACACGGCCGCGTCAAATTCACGGCGGGGCGCCCGTGCTCCGCAAGGACCGCGTGGTATTCTGGGGATGGGAAGATTGGGAAGTGTGGGATAATGACCGCCGAGGGCGCCGGTCCCACACCAAATCCGGATGCAGCCTCATGCTGAACCCGCGCTTGGCGATCCCGGGACGCGAAGGACAAAACCAAACCGTCCCGAACACGCCGGACGCGCCTGCGCGGCGGTGTTCGGGACGGCGGATCTTACATCTCTCCCGACAGGTACCGTGCCGCGTCATTCGCCCCCATTTTCCGCGCGAGGTCCAACGGCGTGTTGCCCTCCGCGTCTTTCACCTGGGGGTCGGCCCCGAAATCTTCGAGCAGCATCTCCACGATCTGCACCTGATTGCCCGCGGCGGCATAGTGCAACAATGCCATTCCATAGTCGTCCGGCGCGTTCACATCGCCGCCCCGGCGCAGGTAGGCCCCGACCTTCTCCATATTTCCCTGCGCCGCGGCGTCGTAGACCGAAACGCCGTCGGCCTCGACGGCTTCCGGTGACCCGCCGCCGCAGCCAGCACAGAAGAGCACCACGCATGCGGCGAGACCGCACGCATTCCATCGCAGTCCTTTCATATGCTTCCTCTCTGTACGCTGGGCCAGTTATTTATGTCAGGCGTGGGGCCGCGCGAAGCGGCCCCACGCAACCGTCGCGTTCATCACGGCGAATACTGGTACCCGTCGCTGAGAATCTCTTGCGTGCAGCAATACAGCCAGGAACCGGTCGGCTGCGGATACCGCGCCCATTCGACGTGGCCATCCATGCACAGCACATTGGCGCCGCCCGGAACATGGCAGAAGTCCTTGCCGCCTTCCGAGATGCCGCCGGCGGGACCCGATGTGCGGATCGTGTCCCACATGGCGATGATCTGGGATTGCGCGCGGCTGCTGCTCGCCGGGTTGTTGATGTCGGTGATGAAGAACCGTTCAATGCCTTCACGCAGATGGTACAGCGTGACGGTCCGGCCATCGGAAGGCAGCGTAATGCTGCCGTCCTGGTAGGCCATCATCCAGCAGCCCATGCCGGACGCACTGGGCGTGCCGCTGTTGTATCCGTTGTGCAGGTACGTGAAGACGGCAGCACAATCTACCTGCGTCTCCAGCGCATCCGGTGGAATGGCCACCGCCCAGTAGGCATACGACCAGTCGGGCAGGTACGGATAGCAGGTCGTCGGCGTGCAATCGGTCCCCACAACCGGGTACGGCAGATTGGACACAGGATTGGGCTGCATCACCCGCAAATCCCAGTTGTCGCCGACCTGCCGCCACACCCCGTTGGTGGGTTGCCCGGCCGGCTTGTCGTAGGGCCATTCGCTCGATTCGGGCCAATACTTCCCCGGTCCGGAATCCACATCCGAGGGACAGAACCAGATGGCGAGATCCGTCGCATATTCAGGATACAGTTCCGGCACGTTCAACCCGTGCCACACCCGGACATTGTCGCCATTGATCGCTTCGGTAGGTGTGTTATCGTAGCGCACCGTCCGGCATACCCACTGGTCGCGGTGTTCGGCGGCAAACATCTTGTGAATCAGCCCGAACTGCTTCAGATTGTTCTGGCAACTCGCCCGCCGCGCCGCCTCTCTCGCGCGGGAAAGCGCCGGCAAGAGAATGGCCGCGAGTATGCCGATGATGGCAATGACCACCAGCAGTTCAATTAACGTAAACCCATGCCGTTTCATTCATTACCTCCTGCCCTGGTGAGGGCTTCCGGTTACTGCTCCGGAACTGTGCAACACTGACAGCCTGAGCGCAGCTTCACACCAGAGGAGTACACCATGAAAGACAGTTCCCCGCCTCCAGACAAGGCAATTCACGAAAGCACGGGAACCCGCGCCTCACCCCCTTTCGTCCGCACCGTTCGAAAACCAGACACTTCACTAAACCACAACTGCGAAAAAAACGCAAGAGTTGATATTCCGAAATTCAGAGTTTTCCGATAAATATCCTTAATGTTATCATGTATCGACCAAAGGTCAGCCACAGGAACGGGCCGCTTTTATTGCGCGCCGGGTCATGATACCCTCGTAGGGGCGCGCCGGGCGTCGGCCAGGCGCCCGGGCGGCCCGGAATGGGCTTGTGACGCGCAGCGTTGGCTTACGTGAGAGGCTTGTCAACAGGAAGGACGTATCGCTATGTTTTCCAGACGGATATCCGCGGTGTTTTCCTATCTGGCGGCGGTTCTGTGCATTGGCATGTGGGGCTGGGGGGCGTTTGCATCGGAATCCCAGGCCGAGACCGGATGGCGTGCAGGCGTTGGCCGGGCGGACATCACGCCTCAGGAACCGATCTGGCTTGCGGGCTATGCGTCACGCGACCACGCCGCCGAAGGCACACTCCATCCCCTGTGGGTCAAGGCCCTGGCGCTCGAGGATGCCTCAGGCCAGCGCGCGGTCCTGGTCACGACCGACCTGGTCGGCCTTCCTCGCGACATCACCGGGACGGTGCTCGCCCGCATTGAAGCCGCGCACGGTCTGGCGGGCAGCCACGTCATCCTCTGCAGTTCCCACACCCACACCGGCCCGGTCACGGACAACATGCTCTACGAGATGTATCCGCTCGAGGCCGGGGACAAGGCCCGCATCGAAGAATACTCCACGGGCCTTGTCGACCGGATCCTCAGCGCCGTGGATGGGGCCCTTGCTGAACTGGTTCCCGTTACCCTGGAGTCGGGCAACGGCGTCACGCGCTTTGCGGTAAACCGGCGCAACAATGTCGAGGCCCAGATCACGGCAACGCACAATTTCAACGGCCCGGTGGACCATTCGGTGCCGGTGCTTCGGGTGTCGAGACCCGACGGCGCGGTGCTGGCCGTCGTGTTCGGATACGCCTGCCATGCCACGACCCTGGACCTCTACCAGTGGTCGGGAGACTACCCCGGTTTTGCCCAGATCGAGCTCGAAAAGGCGCATCCGGGCGCCACCGCCATGTTCTTCGCAGGATGCGGCGCGGATCAGAATCCCCTGCCCCGCCGCACCGTCGAACGGGCAGTCCAGTACGGGCGTGAACTCGCGGTAGCGGTGGACCGTGTGCTCGCCGAGCCCATGAAGCCGCTGGCCCCCGCGTTCAGCGCCCAGTACACCGAGGTGGAACTTGCGCTGGCGCCCGCCCCCAGCCGCGACGAACTGGCCGCGCAGACCGTGAACGCCCCCGGATACCGGGCGCGGTGCCTGAACCGGCTCATTGAAACACTCGACGCGGGCCAGCCTCTCCCCTCCTCCTATTCGTATCCGATTCAGCTCTGGCGGCTGGGCGATCAGGCCCTGGTGGCGCTGGCGGGCGAAGTGGTGGTCGACTATTCGATCTTCCTGAAACGCATGCTGGGGAACGACACGTTCGTCATGGCCTATGCCCACCACATCCCCAGTTACATCCCGTCGGAGCGGGTGCTTGCGGAAGGGGGTTACGAAGGCGCCGACTCACAGCTCTACTATGGCTTTGCGGGGCCGTGGGCGAGCGGCCTGGAGGAACGCATCCTGAACGGCGCCACGCAAGCCGCCACCGCGCTGGGCTTCACGGTGGCGCCCTGGAAAGAGTAGACCCTATTCTCCCGGCGGCCGCCGTGCTTCCCGCGATGCGTTACGCGAGCAGTTGCCGGATGGCTTCGCGGAACGCGCCCTCCGAGTCCGGCCGGAGGAGGGATGCCGTGGGCTCGTAGCCCCCCTCGTCGTACGCGGAAGCCGTGCAGATGTACCCGGGCGCACAGTCGCCATAGCCCGAGACCGCCACAAATTCGGTGGCGCGCTGTTCTTTGGCGAAAAGCTGATATTCGACCATCGGTTCACCCGGCAGGTGGGCAATGTGCACGTTGCCCATGTGCAGCGCGCTCACCTCGATCGGCCGCGCGCTGCGGACGCGGTAGGCCAGACTCATCGCGCCGCCCGTGCGCACGCTGTCCGGCTTCTTGACGTCGGCCATCTGCGCCCGGCTGTCCGCTTCCGTATACCCGGGGTCCTCGCGCACGCTCAACGGAAATGCCGCCGTGGTCCAGGTGATGCCCGACACCGGCGCGAGAACGGGGGCGGCGCACGAGGCCTTCATCGCGGCATAAATGCGCTCATAGAGTCCCTGCCGCGCCTCGGGCGTCCCGTCGTTGTATTTCCCCGCGGCGACGTTGCCCGCACACCCGGTGAAGTAGACCTGGAACGCGCCTTCTTCCTGTTCGAGACGCTCACGGGCCATCCCGACGAAATCGTAACTGGCACGGGGATCGCCATAAAAACTCTGGGGGTGCGTCGCATAGTAATGCAGCCTCGTCACGGGATGGCCATCCCTCACAAATGTGATGGTCTGCAGCATCGGATCGATCAGGCCCTCGGGCATCGCCCGAACCTTCTCGTCGCGGCACGAACTCCCCCGGAAACCCACCTTGCCTTCGCCCACGGGGACTCGGCGGTTCGAAGCGACCTGCTCGACCTTGGCCTGGCTTGTGCCAATCGCGTCGACCGGCACAAAGTTCCCCATGGCGCCCCGGACCGCCTCGCCGAGGGTCGCCGCGGCCGCCTCAAACACTTCGTTGGACGGATACGCCGGCGGCGGATTGACGCTATCGATAAACGGGCGCGCATCCGCGTCGCCCATGGGCGCGGTGTGTTGATGGACGGTCTGCACGGCCACGTGCGAAACGCTGGTATCCGCGCTTTGCGCCACGGCCTGCCGGAAGGCGTCATAGGTCGAATTGCGCAGTTCGCACCAGTCCACGGCGCACAACACATACCGGTCGTCGCCCTCCTCGATAACCACGCCTTTGGCCAGCAGCGGGTGTTCGACTGTCTCGAGTGGCTTGTAACTCGAGTAGATGGGCGTTCCCAGCGGTACGGTAACGTCGCACACGAACGTGGCCAGACGCGTCCGGCCTCCCGGACCCCGCGACACACCCGTCATGGAACGGCAGTTTGAAACCAGGGCCCCCGCCGCCAACATGGACGCCCCGCGCAGGAATCCGCGCCGGCCGATTCGCTTCGTTCGTGCTGTGTTCATCGCGTACGTACCCTTTCGTTTTGCTGCACCGGTCACTGACCGGAACCTTCCCAGAAACACACGCCGCAATCCCGGGATTTCCGGAGCAAGGCAAACCGCGTCTTCCCCCGCAAGACTACTCGCCCGGGAAGTACTCCGGCCATCCCCAGTGGAAGCCATGGTACTCCGAAGTCGCATCCTTGAGCAAAACGATTCACACAGTGTCAAGCCACATTAGAAATGT
>DDYW01000126.1 GCA_002348185.1 Candidatus Hydrogenedentes bacterium UBA2224
ATGGGATCCTCGACGGTGATGATGTGGCATTCGCGGCTTTTGTTAATGAGGTCGATGATGGACGCCTGCGTGGTGGTTTTGCCGTGTCCGGTGGGCCCGGTGACGAGAATGAGTCCCTGCTTTCGCTGCGCGAGGGATTCCACGACTTCGGGCAGCCCGAGCTTGTCGAGGGAGGGGATTTTCTCCGGGATCGGCCGGTAGGCGGCGGTGACGGACTGTTTCTGGTAGTAGACGTTGACGCGGAACCGGTGTTTCCGGCCGACGGCCAGCGAGAAGTCGAGTTCCTTGTCTTCCTCGAATTTCTTTCTCTGTTCGGGGCTGAGGGCGGTGTAGATGAGCTTCTTGCTGTCTTCGGCCGTGAGGGCGTCGCTTCGCGTGCGGTACAAGCGGCCGTTGACCCGCAACATGGGGGGCGCCCCCGCACTGATCAGCAGGTCCGACGCATTCTGTTTGGCAACGAGATCAAACAAGGATTCCAGTTGCTGCATGGTCTCACCTTTCCTGGCTGCGCGGCCCGTGCCGCGCGATGGTCGTGTGCGTCATTCAGAGAACTCCGCGGAAATGCATCCTCCCCGATGCGCGGAACCTCCGTTCCCCCACGCAATGCCTGACATGCGCTTCATGATAGCCTCCGCGGAGGCGCGATGCAATCACGCCGTGCCAGGCGCTTGCATGACCCCCGGTTTTTTGATATGGGCCGTATAGGGCCTATATGTCCTATACAACCGATAGGCGGAAGAAGACACGTCATGAACGGACGCCGCTTCAGGGGTGGGTTTCGGGGTGGGCCGTGGCGGTTTGCAGTTGATTCTCCAGATGCTCGAGCGCGTCGGCGGGGATGTCGGGACGGTAGCGGACTTCGACGTAGGCGGTGTACCAGGCCGCGGGGCGGCTCATGCCGGCCTCCCGAAGTCGCCGTGCGAAGCGGCTCAGGGTTTCGCCCCGGGCGCGGGTGTGGCCGTTTGCCGCGACATGGGCGTCCATGCGGGCAAGCATTGCCCGGCATTGTGTGACCTGGGGAGACACGGAGACGCCGCGCCGCTGCGGCCGCGGTTTCCAGCGCCGCCGCACGAGCAGCGCCGTCAGGACGGTCAGCGCGGCCCAGCCCCAGAGGCTGGTGAACAGGGCGTTCAGCAGATCCCGCACGAGCACCCCGGCGGCCAGGAGCAGGGCGGCGAAATCGCCCCGGGCCAGGGCTTCGCGGAACGCCTGGAGCCGGTACTTGAGGAGATCGAGGAGCTGCCGCCAAGGGCTTGCTTCGGGGGAGGGCCGTCCGCCCGGGGGCGTGGCCTCGACGAGAACCCATCCGCGCTCGGGATCGTAGGCTTCCACCCAGGCGTGGGCGTCCTTGTCGCGGGCGAGCCAGTAGCCGCCGTAGGTGTTCTTGGAGCCGACCAGGTAGCCGGTGACGTAGCGGGCGGGGACGCCCGCGAGGCGAAGCAGGAGGGCCGCGCCGCTGGCGAAGTATTCGCAGTGCGCGGGGGGGCGCTGGAGCAGGAAATAGGTGATGGGATCTTCGTCCTCGGGGATTTGGATGCCGAACTCGTAGCTGAAATTCGAGGTGAAGAACCGGGTGACGGCCTCGATTTTCTCACGGGTCGTCGTGCATTGGCCGGTGAGGGTTCGGGCCAGGTCGCGGACGCGCGGGTCGGTCGTTTCGGGGAGGTGGAGCAGTTGTTCGCACCGGGCCTCGTCCACCGGCTCAAACGCGGGATTCACAGGGGCAGCCACGCGGTAAGACGAGTCGCGGGCCATCGTGCTGGCAATGGGCGTGCCCTCGCGATCGACAGAGACTGTGCCGCCGTAGGTGTACAGGTAGACGGCCCCCAGGGGGGCGAACGCGGCCCGGTCCGTTCGCCCGGTCGGATACATGGCCAGGAGCCGCCAGTCGCCGGCTTCGGAAGGCGCTTCGCGCAGGCGCAGCGCCGTTTCGCCGGGCTGGGGTCTGGGCGCGTTCGCGGGAGGAACGGCGGGCTCGGCCTGGGTGTATTCGCCGCGGATTTCCCAGTTGTTGCCCTGAAAGGTGTCGAAGGCCAGACCGCGCAGGTATCCCGGGGGGGTATCAGAGAAGATACGCAAGGCCACGGCGGTACCGCCTTCGGCCTGCATGGCCGCGACGCTGCCCAACCGTGCGGAACGGGAGAATCCGACCGAACCGCCCTGATTCATGCGGTAGGTCAGCCGCCCTAGGAAGACGTCGATAGCGTTTCGGTGGCGGTAGAGCAAGTGGCTGGAGACCGCGCCGCCCGCGATGGCCGCGGCGAGCAGGACCAGCGTGGCAGCGGCAGTCACGCGGGAACGGCGGGCCCTTCCGTTGGGAAAGGGCGCGCGAAAGGTCATGTAATACAGCGCGGTGAGCCCGGCCAGGGCCAGGGAGAGCCACAGGTAGGTGGGTTTGTTTGCCCCGGTGCCCACGGCGGGGATGTTGCCGGCGAGTACCATGGCGTTTGCCGACAGGAGCGGCACGTAGAGCGGCAGCCCGGTGTCGCGCCGGAGAAACAGCAATGCGGTCAGAAAGGCGAGCAACGCCTGGGCAATGGCGTGGGCGAGGGAATACTCCATGAGGGGCGATAAAGAGAAGAACGGAAGCGTCGAGTCGCCGATGGTGGTGAGGGGTTGAAGGCGCCATTTGAGCGCAAAGGCGAGCAGGATGCCCACCAGCACGAGGACCTGGCGTTCGCGCCGCATGCGGAGCTGCCACAGACCCGGCGTGCCTGCCAGCGCCACCGCAATCAGGACGGCGGAGAAGTAGTAGTGCTTGGACAAGAGGGCCGTCATCGCGGCGGGGATGGCAATGAGACCGAACGTGATGAGGCGCCGTCCGATCATAGCTGCTCGATGCCTCCGGCAGACACGTCGGAGGGGGAGAGACACAGGATGGGCCCGAGCCAGTCCTCGGCGGGGCCGTAGTCCATGCTGGGGGGGCCGTCGCGCACGAGGAGGACCCGGGTGCTGCAGCCCGCCTCGACCGCGGTGCGCATGAGGGCTTCGCGCGACGGATCCCAGTCGAGGAGCACGCACACGACCGTGGAAATGCTGGCCAGTTCGTCGGCCAGGGCGGGGGCGACTTTGTCAAACGGGTTGCTGCGGCATTCATCGACGCAGGCGAGGATTTCCAGGACGTTTTCGAGGTGGGCGGTGTGTCGGCCCGCCCGAAACACGTACAACTCCGGCCCGGCCGCGAAAATGTCGATGATGTACTCGCCCCGCGACAGGGCGTCGGCGATCGAGGCGGCGAGACTGACCGCGGCTTCGAGATTCCGAAACCCGCCGCGCGGCCGGAACCAGCGGTTTCGGGCCACGTAGGTGTCGAGCACGAGCGCGACACGGCAGTAGTACTCTTCCTGGAATTCGCGGACGACGGGCTGGGCCAGGCGCGCCCACGCGCGGAAATCGATGTGGCGGATGGGGTCGCCTTCGCGGTATTCGCGGTTGCCGATGTATTCGGGGGATTCGCCGACGTCCGAGGTGAGGGCGATGCCTCCGGGCTGGTAGCGCGTGCCGATGGGCACGTCAATGCCCGCGATGGGGTGGAAATCGGGCAGCACGAGCAGGCTGGTCTTGCTGTTATGGGCTTTTCCCGCGCGGCAGATGTTGAAGGGAAACGTCGAAAATACCCGCAGCCGGGGCAGGGGATACAGTCCGCGGCGCAGGGGTTCGAGCGTGATAGGGAGGGTGGCGGTCTCGTGGCGTCCGAGGCGGGGCAGTTCCCGGTCGGCTTCACGCTGCCGGAGCGGGCGTTGCAGGCCGAAAAAACCGGCGCCGACGGACAGGGCGGGCAGCCAACCCTTGTTGCGCACGACGAAGGACCCCGTGACGGGATGCCGGGCGGTCGCTTTGTCGGGGAACTGTCCGTTGACCTCGACGCGGGGCCGTGCGAAGAGATTGACCAGGAACGCGAGCATCCCGACGCAGAACAGTGCCAGGAAGGTCTGAAACGAGGGGATCTCGAGGGACGGTGCGGCGAGGGTTCCGGTGATGATCCCGGTGACGACGAGGATCCGCCCGCCCGGCGTCAGCTTGTACATCCAGAGAAACCGGACGAAGCGTTCGAGGCTGTCGGACCGCTTTCGTTTCATGTGGGAACCCGGATGTCGTCAAGGAGTTCGCGAATGAGTTCCTGTTTTGTGGTGCCGGCGTACTTGGCCTTGGACGTGAGCACCATGCGGTGCGCCAGTACCGCCGGCGCCAGCCGCTGGACGTCGTCGGGGAGCACGCAGGCGCGGGCATCCATGAAGGCCGCGGCCTGGGCCGCGCGGAACAGCATCAGGGAGCCGCGGGGGCTGACGCCGAGTTTGAGGAGCGCGTGTTCGCGCGTGCGGCGTACAACCTCGACCAGGTAGCGGGAAACGGACTCTTCGACCGCGATCTTGCGCACGGCGCGCTGCATGGCCACGACGTCATCGCGGGTAAGGACGGCCGAGATGCGTTCGAGCGGATGCGATTCCGCCTGGGCGTAGAGGATGCCGACCTCGGCGTCGGGCTCGGGATACCCCAGGTCGAGCTGAATGAGAAACCGGTCGAGCTGGGCCTCCGGCAGGGGGTAGGTGCCGTGGTACTCGACGGGGTTCTGCGTGGCGAGCACGAGGAACGGCTCGGGCAGGGTATGGCTTGTGCCTTCGATCGTGGCCTGCATCTCGTTCATGGCCTCGAGCAGCGCCGACTGGGTGCGCGGCGAGGCGCGGTTGATCTCGTCCGCGAGCAGGACATGGCTGAAGATGGGGCCCTGCCGGAAGGTGAACGCGCCGGTGGCGGGGTTGTAGATCGAGGAGCCCAGGATGTCGCTGGGCAGGAGGTCGGGGGTGAACTGGACGCGGTGGAAGGTGGCGTCGATGGAGCGGGCAAGGGCCTTTGCCAGGGTAGTCTTGCCGACGCCCGGCACGTCTTCCATGAGCACGGAGCCGCCCGCGAGCAGAGCGGTCACCAGCAGGTCGATGGCGTCAGGTTTGCCCCGAATGACCTCGCCCAGGTTGTCCTTGAGCGATTGCACCTTGTGCGTCAGGTCTGCGGCAGCGGTCTGGGTCATGCGTGGTCTCCTGTGCGGGCCTCCGTGAAGCGCCGGGCCTCCCCCTGGATCTCGGATTGACGTGCTGCATGCTAAAGGCTTTCGCGTCCGCCATCAAGTGCGGACGCTGGCGGCCAGGCGGTTTGCAGGACTCCCAGGTCTTTTGATATAAGTCTTATAGGACCTATATGTCCTATAAGACCTATAGGCGAAAGGAGGCACGTCGTGAACGAACACCGTTTCATTCCTCCGCACGGCAACTACCGGGAATTGCTTTCGTACCGCAAGGCGGAGGTGGTGTATGACGTGACCGTCGGCTTCTGCCGGCGCTTTCTCAGGCAGGGCGACCGCACTACGGACCAGATGGTGCAGGCCGCCCGATAGGGTAAACAGAACATCGTCGAAGGGACAAAAGCTTCGGGCACCTCGAAGGAGATGGAGGTCAAACTCATCAACGTTGCCCGGGCCAGTCTGGAGGAGCTTCTCGAGGATTACCGTGATTTCCTCAGAGTACGGGGCCTGTCGTTATGGGAAAAAGACTCGCGTGAGGCACAATACATCCGGAAACTCGGCGCATCGTCCGACGCAGCATACGCGACTTTTCGCGACTTCTGCGAAACCCGCCCGGCCGGTATCGTCGCCAATATTGCGATTTGCCTGATACATCAGGCGAATTATCTTCTCGATCAGCAGTTGCGCCGGCTGGAAAAGGATTTTGCGGAGCAGGGCGGCCTGCGCGAACGGATGACTCGCGTGCGACTTCAGGCGAGGGCGCGTCCGCGAGACGCGAAGTGACCAACCCCCAGGCAGGCCCGCATACGACCTATAGGACTTATAGGACCTATAGGCCCCATAGGACCTATACGACCTATAAGCCCCATTTTTACCCCTCCGCGCCGCCGTGCAGGAAACCGCCCCGCCAATTGCGGTATTCTCTCGGCATGGAACAGCCACCGTTTGCATTTGCCGAACCGGACTATCCGCTGGCGCCGCTGACGCGTTACCGCGTGGGAGGGCCGGCGCGCTGGGCCTTGTTGCCGCGTACCGTCGAGGAGGCGCGGGCGGCCTATGCGTGGATAGCTGCACAACGGACGGGCGGCGCACCCCTGCGCCGGCTGGTTCTCGGCGGCGGGTCGAATGTGCTGATCAGCGACTGCGGGATTGACGGGGCGGTCCTGGTCACCACGGCGCTCGAGGGCATCGAGGCGCTGGGCAATGACCGCTACCGCGTGGAATGCGGGGTCGAACTGGGCGACCTGGTACAGGACGTGATGCTCCCCAACAATTACGACGGCGTGGGCGGCTTGACGGGCATCCCGGGCACGGTAGGCGGCGCCATCTACATGAATGCGGGCACCGTAAACGGGACGACGTGCCAGTGGCTCGAGAGCGTCGAGGTGGCCGGGGACGGCGGCAGCCGAACGGTCACGACGGACGCGTCGTGTTACGGATACCGGGGCCAGTCGTTTTGTCCGCCGGGGAGCTTAATCCTGCAGGGGGTGTTCCGTTTTTGTGCGGCCAAGGCGGATCAGCGGGCGGTGTACGCGCATTATATGCAGCGCCGCCGCGAGAAACAGCCGCAGGGCTATTGCTGCGGCAGCGTGTTCAAGAATCCTCCGGGCGACCATGCGGGGCGCCTGATCGAAGCGTGCGGGTTGAAGGGGACACGGCGGGGCGGCGCCGTGATCAGCCCGGTGCATGCAAACTTCATCATGAACGACGGCGGCGCGACCTTTGACGACATTCTCAGCCTGCTCCGGCTCTGCCAGACCGCCGTGAAACAGCAATTCGGCGTGGACCTCGAGCGCGAGGTAATCGTGCTCGACTGAAGCGGCGCTCAGCCGCCGTAGTTCCGGGGCAACTGGCCTTCGGCGCGGAGGGATTCGACGAGGCGCATCACGAGCGGTTCGAGATCGGCCTCGGCGACATGCGAATACCAGACATTGTCGGGGAACACCATAATGTTGGGTCCGTCCTCACAGCGGTCCAGGCAGCCGGCCTTGCTGACCCGGATACGTCCCCGCAGGCCGCGTTCCTTGATCATGTTCTTGAGTTTGGCATAGAGGACCACTCCGCCGCCGCCGGCACAGCACACGCGTTCGCCGGGTGGACGCTGGTTGACGCATACAAAGACGATCTTCTTGTAGGGCATCGCGTGTTCGTGCATGGCCAGACCTTTGCGATTCGCTTCGGCAGACTGTGATACCAGAGCGGAGGGCGGCGGGTCCAGTTTTACGGCAAGCCCGCGTCGCCTTCTGCTGGCAGCGTTGGAGGAGCCGCGCATATTTTGAAGGCATTCGCCGGTTCCGTGTAAACTTCAGCCTTCATTCATGTCCATTTCGCTGACGCCCGCGAGGAAATACGATGCCAGACGACAAACCGTTGATAGAGCCGCGCGTTTTGAAGGGGTTTCAGGACTTTCTGCCGGAAGAGGTCCTGGCCCGGGACGCCGTGATGGAGGTATGTGAGTCGGTTTTCCGCAAGTACGGTTTTGTGCCGCTGCAGACGCCGGCGCTCGAGCATCTGGACACGCTGCTGGGCACGGGCGGCGAGGAAACCAACAAGGAGTTGTTCCGCCTGGAGACGCCCGAGGGCGAACCCATCGCGATGCGCTTCGATCAGACGGTGCCGTTCGCGCGGATGATGGCGCAGTATCCGGACAAGTTGAAAGCGCCGTTCCGGCGGTACGCGATGGGGCCCGTGTGGCGGGGGGATCGGCCGGGCCCCGGACGGTTTCGCGAATTCACGCAGATCGACATTGACGCGGCGGGCTCGGAATCGGTGGCGGTGGACGCGGAGATCATTGCGGCGGTCTGCGAGATCATGGTGGCGCTGGGCGCAAACGATTTCTGCGTGCTGGTGAATAACCGGAAGCTCATCGATGCGCTGCTGGAAGGCTGCGGGATCACCGACGGGGCCCGGGGAAAGCACGTGCTGCGGGTGATCGACAAACTCGAGAAGGTGGGCGTCGACAACGTCCGGCTGGAACTGGGCGACGGGCGCATCGACGATTCGGGCGATCCGATCCCGGGCGTGCACCTGGACGCGACGACTATCGACGCGATGTTGTCGTTCATCGCCATCACCGGCGCAACGCGCGAGGCTGTGGTCGAGGCGATGCGGGCAGCGCTACCGGCTAGCGAGCGGGCGGCGGCGGCGCTGGACGAGATGGCGCAGCTCGCGGCCTGCCTCGACGCGCTGGGCGTGCCGGTGACGCAGGCGCGGTTTGTGCCGAGCCTTGCGCGCGGGCTCGATTACTACACCGGGCCGGTCTATGAGATCGCCATTGCGGAGGGGCGCTTCGGTTCGGTTGGCGGCGGCGGACGGTATGACGGGCTGGTGTCGCGGTTTCTGGAGCGCAGCATTCCCTGTGCGGGAATCGCGTTTGGCCTCGACCGGCTGATGGCCGCGCTCCAGTTCCTCGGCATTACGCCGCGCGTGTCGGCGCAGTCGCAGGTGCTGGTCGCGTTTGTGGGACGCGTGCCCGAGGCCGAGTTACTCCGGATCGCGAAAGAACTGCGCGCCGCCGGACTGCGCGCGGAGGTGTATTTCGGAACCAAACGCGGCATGAAACACCAGTTGGCCCATGCCGACCGCTGCGGCATCCCCGTGGCGGTGATCGTCGGTGAAGACGAGCTGGCGAAGGGCGTCGTGTCGATCAAAGACCTCCTCGCCGGGAAGGATCAGCGCGAGGACATCACCGACCACGATGCGTACCGCAAAGCCGGCCGCACCGCGCAGGTGACCGTGCCCCGCGATGCGATGGTCGATGCCGTGCGGAAGATCCTGGACATCCAATGAACCGCAAACGCCGGGGAGGGCCATGACCATGACCGGCCGGGAACGCATTTTGGCGATGCTCGAGGGGCGCGAGGTTGACCATCTGCCGCTGATGCCCATCACGATGATGTTCGCGGCGGACCTGGCGGGGGTGAAATACGGCCAGTACGCGGCGAACGGCGAGGTGCTCGCGGAAGCCCAGACGCGCGTCGCCGAAACATTCGGATTCGATTTCGTCTCGGCCATATCCGATCCTGCCCGCGAGGCGGCGGATTGCGGAGCGGCCATCGAGTGGTTCGAAGATCAGCCGCCCGCGGTCGACGAGAGCCACGCCCTGTTGCAGCGCCCGGAAGACCTGCTCGGACTGACCGTTCCAGACCCGCTGGGCGGCGGGCGCATGCACGACCGCGTGAAGGGCGTTGCGTTGCTCAAAGAACGCGCGGGCGGCGAACGGATCGTCGAAGGCTGGGTGGAAGGGCCCGTCGCTGAGGCGGCCGACCTGCGAGGCATCAACCACATCATGATGGATTTCTTCGAGCAGCCGCAGTTTGTGCGCGACCTGTTCGACTTCGTCATCGAGATGGAACTTGCCTTTGCGCGCGCCCAGAAAGACGCCGGCGCCGACCTCATGGGCGTGGGCGACGCCGCGGCGTCCCTCGTCGGGCCGCAGCTCTACGAGGAGTTCGTGTGGCCGGCCGAGAAGCGGCTTGTCGATGGCCTCCACGCCATGGGATTGAACGTGCGGTTGCACATCTGCGGCGATACCCGGGCGATTCTCGACGGCATGGGGCGCCTGGGCTGTGAGATCGTCGACCTCGACTACCTGGCCCCGGTGGCCCAGGGCCGTGCCGCCATGGGCCCCGAGCAGGTCCTGCTCGGCAACCTCGACCCCGTACGCTGCCTGCGCGACGGCAGCCCCGAGAGCGTTCGCGAGGCTATCGCCGGGTGCCATCACGCCGCCGGAGCCCGGTTCATTGTCGGCGCCGGCTGCGAAGTCACCCGCGACACCCCCCACGAAAACCTCCGCGCCATGTGCGCGTATGCGAGGGAGACGAGGTAGCGCGCGGGCAGATGCGGGTGAAACCCGTAAATGCTCATCCGCACCCGGGCGGCAGGACCCCGACAGGGGTCCAATTTGAGTAGCCATGGACGCAGCCCATGGATCACCCGCACCACAACAACCCAACCCCGATAGGGGTTGAACAAACTTCAACGCAGGTACTTCTCCTCGAAGGCGATGCCGGCTTCTTTCAACAAGCACCTCAATTCGCTTGTGAACGAAACGGTACGATGATGCTGTTCCTGGTTCTTGATGTATTCGATCATCTGGTTCTTCTGCGCGTAGGAGTGTGTGAACGCACCGTAACCACTTTGCCATCCGGGAAATCGGACTCTCCCTTTCTCCCTTCGCAGCCATTTTGTCGATGCCACCTTCACGGTCTTGATAAGGTCGGATAGTTTTACATCCTGATGCAGGCTAATCAGCATGTGAATATGGTCATCAACCGCATTGATGCGGTAAAGACGGCATTTGTGTTCGGTCAGGATTCCCCACACATATCGAAACAAGTCCTGCCGGATCTCCGGAGTCAGTGAAAGACGCCGTTCCTTGGTTGAGTAGACGATGTGATAGAAGATTTGTGTGTACGTTCCCATGACAGTTCAACCCCTTCGGGGTTGTTTCCGTTAGTATATCAGATCCACGGGCTGGCGCCCGCGGCTACTCAAATTGGACCCCTGTTCGGGGTCCTGGCGAGGGGGGACGCGATGCCGTCGCGGTACCGCCGCCCGCCCTTCCGCCTTGGGGCCCTGGCGGGGGGATGCTCATCCACCCATGCTCCGGGAACCCGCACAGGTCTCTCTTGTGAGCGAAGCCTCGGTCTTTTGCGCCCTCAATACACGCCGTAGGGATCGAGATCAACCTTGAGTTGGGCGCTGGGGACGGGGTTTTCGTTGGCGAAGGCGTCGCGGGCGGTACGGACGAGGCCGTTGAGGCGTTTGGCGCTTACGGAGAGCACACCGAGGTTCCAGCGGTATTTTTTCTTGACGCGGCGGACGGTTGCGGGCGCGGGCCCGAGGAATTGCATGCCGCGGTACCCGAGGGTGTCCATTTCGCGGCGGACAATGCGGTGGAGCGCGGCGACGGCGCGTTCGGCGCCGCGGGGGTCTTCGCATTCGATGGCGAAGTTGGCGAGCCGGCGGTAGGGGGGATAGCCGGCGTTTTCGCGTTCGCGGATCTCGCGCGCGTAGAACGCGTCGTAGTCGTGACCGGCCGCGGCGACGACGGCGTAATGGTTGGGCCGGTAGGTCTGGATGATGACCTGGCCGGGCTTGTCGCCGCGTCCGGCGCGTCCGGCGACCTGGGTGAGCAACTGAAAGGTGGTTTCGGCGGCGCGGAAATCGGGCATGCCAAGTCCGGTATCGGCGTTGAGCACGCCGACCAGGGTGACGCCGGGGTAGTCGTGGCCCTTGGCGATCATCTGGGTGCCGACGAGGACGTCGATCTCGCCGGCGGCGAGGCGGCCGAGGATTTTGGCGTGGCCGCCTTTTCCGGCGGTGGTGTCGGCGTCCATGCGCTCGATGCGGGCCCGGGGGAAGCTGCGTTGCAGGAGGTCTTCGATGCGCTGGGTACCGACGCCCAGGTACAGCAGGGGGTTGAAGTGGCAGGCGTCGCACACCTGGGGGACGGCCCGCCGCTTGTTGCAGTAGTGGCAGCTCAGGTGGCCGCCCTTGGCGTGGTAGGTCAGGCTGACCTGGCAATCGGTGCATTCGGCGACCCAACCGCATTGGGGACACAGCACAAACGGTGCGAACCCCCGCCGGTTGAGCAGCAGCAAGACTTGCTCGCTGCGCTCGACGCGTTCGGCCACGGCCGTTTCGAGGGCATCGGACAGGAGAACCTGGCCGCTTTGTTCCCGGACCGCCCCGCGCATGTCGAGGATGCGCACTTCGGGCAGGGCGGCGCTGGTGGCGCGGCGTTGGAGTTCGAGGCGGACCGATTTGCCGGTTTCGCTGTTGTAGAAGGATTCGACGGAGGGAGTGGCGGAACCGAGCACGCACACCGCGCCGTTCATCTTTGCGCGCATGATCGCCACGTCGCGGGCGTGGTAGCGGGGCGTTTCGCCCTGTTTGTAGGAATGGTCGTGTTCTTCGTCGACGACGATCATGCCGAGATGGGGAAGCGGCGCGAAAATGGCCGAGCGCGCGCCGACCACAATGCGGACTTCGCCGCGCTGGGCCCGCCGCCATTCGTCGTAGCGTTCGCCCGCGCCCAGGCCGCTGTGGAGCACGGCGATGTCGGTCTGGAACCGGGCTTTGAAGCGGCCGACCGTCTGGGGGGTGAGCGAGATCTCGGGCACCAGGATGATGGCGCCGCGCCCGATGGCCAGGGCGTGTTCGATGGCCTGGATGTACACCTCGGTCTTGCCGGAACCGGTGATGCCGCGCAGGAGAAAGGTCTGGAAGCGGTGGGCGTCCAGGCTGGCGGTGATGGCGTCGTACGCGGCCTGCTGTTCGCTGTTGAGGACGTGTTTTAGTGCGCCGCACGCGCCGTGGCCGGTGTCGGGCGTGCGGTAGAGCTCGCGCTGTACGCGGACGACGAGGCCTTTTTCTTCGAGGGCCTTCAGGGTCGCCGCGGTGGCGCCGTGTTTTTCGTAGAGCGCCGTGGCCGGGCGTTCGGGCTCGCCGTACAGCAGGTCGAGGTAGACCGCGGCCTGTTTCGGCGCACGGCGCTGCAAGGCCGCGAGCGCGTCGGCGCCGGGCACGTTTTCTTCGACGAGGCTCACGTACGTTTCGGTCAGGGCCGACACGGCGGGATCCACGGCGACGGGTTCGGCGAGCAGAATGCCGCGGCGCACCAGCGACTGCAGGGTGTTGCTGAGCGCGCCCCGTCCCACGGTTGCCGCCAACTGGCTTTCCAGGAGGGGGCCGCGGCTGTGGAGTTCGGCAATGACCTTGCGCTGGCGGTCGGTGAAGCGGCCGGGGCCGAGCTGCTCGAGCTGCAGGGTATAGCGCATCTTCGAGCGCACGTGGATCCCCGCCGGGACGGCGCAATGCAGGGCTTCGCCCCACGAACAGCAGTAGTAATCCGCGAGCCACCGGCACAGCTCGAGCATCTCCTGCGTGAACACCGGGTCGGCGTCGGGGAGATCGATGATCGAACGCAGGTTTTCGACGGCCGTCTGCCGTGTTAGAGCCACGACGTAGCCGGTTTCGATGCGTTGCCGGACGGGGACCACCGCGCGCATGCCCGGGCGGATGCGGGCGACCAGCGACGCCGGCACCCGGTAGGTGAACGGCGAATCCACCGGCACCGGCAGCGCGATTTCGGCGAACGCAGGCGGTTCCATGGCGGGCGCGGCCGCCCCGGGATCAGGCCGGGACTTCAATGAAACGGCCCCAGACCTCGAGCAGGTCCTCGGGCAGGCGCGCCCCCAGATGCGGAAACCAGGCGGGCTTGCGCGGACGACGCACCAGCGGCATCTCGGCCTCGTCGGGCGTGCGGCTGCCCTTCTTGACGTTGCATTTCAGGCAGGCCACCACGAGGTTGTCCCAGGTGTCGAGGCCGCCCCGCGACTGGGGAGTCACGTGGTCGATCGTCAACCGCGCCCGGGAAAAATGTTTGCCGCAATACTGGCAGATGTTCATGTCGCGTTCGTAAATGCTCTGGCGCGAAAACGGCACTTCTCGCCGGATAAAGCCGTTAAAGGCATTGAGAAGCACCACCTCGGGAATCCGGATCCGCAGGTTCGGCGTGTGCACATACCGGCCCCCCAACCCGTTCTGAGACAGCACCAGCCAATCCTCAAACCCGTGGAGCGAATAGGCCGTGGGATGCACCGCCCGGGCCGTGCCCGCGTAAAGCAGACTGAGAGCGCGTCGCGCTGGCGTGACGTGTATGGCTATCCACGACCGGTTCAGCACCAGCACGTTGCCATGAATCAAATCGCCGTTCAGTCCGTAATTCATCGCTGGACCCGAAGTTGCCCGCACTGGGCAAGTCTGCCAACCAGTATAGGTACGGCAAAATAGCGTGTCAAACCAGCGGGGTGCGCGGCTCTACCCTGCTGAACAGCAGAAGCGCGTCTCGCCTGCATTCTTGTCTTCTGGTGGCGATCCGGATGCAGGCGAGACGTCTGCGCTACAAGACACGTCGGATGTGGCCTTCGTCCCCTCCGGGCTGCCCTGACAGGGCAGGCTGGAATAGCCCAGGGCAACGCCCTGGGTTATGTGTCGCCAAGTAGATACGCCCTGAAGGGGCAGCCCGAACCCAGAAAAGGCGCGAATCAGGCCACGCCTCAATCGCGTTCTCAGATCCCCCTCCATATCGAAATCGAAATCGGAATCGTCATCGGGACCGGGAATCGCCGTTCATGATCTCACGTGATGAAAACATGATGAAAACCACGCGTGAGATTGGAACTTGGCATGCCCTTTCAGGGCGAAATGGGTTTGGGGATCCGATCCCGGGGCGCCGTCACGCGTCCCGCTACGCGGGCCGGCGTGACTTGCCCCGGGCTATTCTCNNCGGTCGCCCCTTGCGGGGCTGCAAATCCGGTCCTCCGGGGTCATTTTTGACCGCGCCAGCTGTCAGGTGCTGCGCGCCTTTTACTCCGCGGCGTTTTTCTCGGCGGGGAGAACGCAGCGGAATCCGACGGTGTTGAGGCGTTCTTCGGGGAAGAGGCCTTTTCGGAAGGTGCAGCGGAGTTCATCGGGCGGGGATTTCCAGCAGCCGCCGCGGACGACGTAGCGGGGAATGGCGGGGGTCTTGGGTTCGGTGGCGCCGGGCTGGTAGGGCGAGTAGTAGTCGGTGGTCCATTCGAAGATGTTGCCGGCGAGGTCGTGGACGCCCTCGGGGGTGCGTCCTTCCTCGTGCATGCCGAGGATGGCGGTCATGCTCATCATGTCGCCGTAGTTGCAGAGCATGGGGTCGGGTTCGCGGTTTCCCCAGGGATATTTGCGGTTGTCTTTGCCGCGGGCGGCGAATTCCCACTGGGCCTCGGAGGGGAGCTGTTTGCCGGTCCATTCGGCGTAGGCCAGGGCGTCTTCGAGTCCCACGCCCACGACGGGCTGGGGGCCGCCGCCGAAGGTGCCGTCGCCCCAGAATTCGGGTTTTCGGTGGCCGGTGGCGCGGAGGAACTCGCGGAACTGGTCGTTGGTGACGGGGTGGATGTCCATGTAGAAGGGTTCGACATGGGCTTCAAACGCGGGGCTTTCCTCGGGGATGAGGTCGTTGCCCATGAGGAAGCTTCCGCCTTCGAGGAAGACCATGCCCTCCGTGGACACCTCGCGCGTCCGGTCGGCGGTGGGGGTTTTGGGCCGGGCGGCGTGGCGGTAGGAGTTCTGGTAGGCCTCGGTTAACTGTGCGCGGAATTCGCCCGCGGTCTGCCATCGATTCGCGGGGTCCTCCTGGAGCGCCTTGTTGAGAATGGCGACGAGGGACGGTGCGATGTCGCTGCGCGCCTTGGTGACCTCGATCTGTTCCTCGGTGGGGGTGCGCAACGTGAGGAGTTCGTAAAACAGGAGGCCGGTGGAGTAGAGGTCGGCGCGGGAATCGACCTGGCGCAGGTTGAGCTGTTCGGGGGACGCGTAGGCGGCGGTGCCGACGACGCGCTTGCGCTGGGTGTCGCCGGCGGCGGCGGCCTCGGTGTCGACGGCCTTGGCAAGGCCGAAATCCAGCACCTTGATGTGTTCCCCGGGGAGCATCATGGCGTTTTCGGGCTTGATGTCGCGATGAATGACCATGCGATGGGCGTAATCGAGGGCTTTAAGCACCTGGGCGGTGGCGTGCACGGCCACGCGCACATCGAGCATGCGGCGATCTTTGCGGCACTTTCGCAGCAGGCCGCGCAGGGATTGGCCCCGCAGGAACTCCATCGAGAGGTAGAGCACGCCTTCAGGGGTTGTGCTGACGTCGTGGACGGCCACGATGTTCTCGTGGCGGAGCCGCCGGGCCACCTGGGCCTCCTGGATGAACAGCTGCTGAGCCTTGGGGGATTTCAGGAGGTCGGGGATCATGAATTTGAGGGCGACCAGCTCGCTGGTGAGGTGGTCTCGGGCGCGGTAGACCACGCCCATGCCGCCGCGGCCGAGGAACTCCTCGATTTCGTAGCGGTCGGAGATGCGTTCGCCGGCCTCGAAGACCAGGTTCTTGTCCTGGGGGTCGGTGGCGATGCGGGGGACCATCATGCGGGCGCCGCACCCGAAACAGACACCCCAGCGCCCCTGGACCGCGTTGGGCACAAGGATTCGGAGGCCGCAACTGGAACATGTAACCGGAATCATTTCAGGATGCTCAAGCCTCAATGAATGGACAAGATACCGGTAGCCCCGGGAGGACCGAAACCGCCGAAAACGGCCATGGATTGTCTCCACTTGGGGCCAGCGGTCTCTAACCCTATCCGGGATAAGCCTTTTCCCAGGCGCGCGTATGGTACCACGCGAGGGGCGCGCGGGGCAATTGCGGCCGCCGGGGCCGGGACGGCGGTTCGGGGCGGAGGCGGCGGGAGCACGGTGCACGAACCGGGCGCGGAATGGCGCCAGCCACAGGCGATTTCAGGCGCCTGCTCTCGGCGGGATGATCGTTGACACGCTGGGGTATCGTATCTATAATGGGCACTCCAAGATAAGCTTGTGGTGTGCGTATAAGGCGGCGTCGGGGAGACGTCCCGGAGAAGCGGGGCATCAGGGAAGCGTGGAAGGTAAAGGCGCAAGAGGCTTGAATTGCCTTGACACGAGGACGGCCCGGTTCGTTTTGCGTGAAACGGACGGGGGTGGTTCGTGTATTTTTTTTGTGGGGTCTCATGGCCGGGCTTCGATTGAAAAACCGCTACGGAGAGGAGAATGACAATGGGGAGTAAGAAGAGGCTGTTCCTGACGTCGTTGGCGGGCGCCTTCGTGGCGCTTTCGCTGGCGGCGGTCCTGACGCCTTCGCTGATGCACTCGGGTCACCGGGTGACGGCGGCGGATGGCGCGGGCGCACTGGCTATCAGCGTCGACGGCATGACGCCGATGGCCGAAACCTACGAAATTCCCGTGGGCGCGGAGCAAGGGTTCAGCGTGCTTCGCCTGGCGGATGGCGCTCCCGCGGGTCTGGTGCGGATCGGCGACGCCGAGTGGTCGCTGGCCACGGACGGCGGAGCGGTCCTGGACGCGGTTCCGGGCGAGTTCGTCGCGACGGTACGCGCGAACGCGGCCGGGGAAGCGGCCCTTTTTGTGACCACCCCCGATGGCCAGGCCGACGTGGTGACGCTGGTTTTCACCGAGTTGAAGGCGGCGGCGGCCCCCGAAGCCAAGACGCTGTCGGCGGTGAGTGTCGTGCAGCCTGCCGCGGGCGCTACGGTGTATGTGCCGACGGTGGGCGCGACGCCGCTCGCGGTGGTTGCGGAGCCCGACGATCTGGCCGACGTCAGTTCGGTGGATTTCGCGTGGCCGAACAGCACGACGCCGACGGGTACGGACAGCGACGGGGACTTCCCGTACATCGGGTTTATTCCCGACGTGAACGGCATCACCTCGGCGGAAGTTGAAGCTTTTAACGCCGGGGCCACGGCCTCGGTCACGGCGACCGGCTCCTGGACAGTGGCAACTGCCGCCGACACGAACGCAGACGGTTTCCCGGATGACCCGTTTGGTCTCAATCTGGAACCCGGCGATGCGTGGGTATCGCTGCCCGGCGGTCTTGCCGGCGTAAGCGTGGTCATGATGGGCCTTCCGTCGGCGCCTGCCGACAAGGACCTGGATGTGGCCGCCCTGGATTTGTTCACGGTTGTCGTTCCAATTGCCACGGGCAGCTACGAGATTGGCGTGCCGCGTGACCTGATTGGCGAGACCGAAAAGGGCATTATTGCGGTTGCCGTGGCGCCCGACCTGGATACCCTGGTGGGTGCGGGGCTGGCCGCGTCGATACCGGCGCTCCCGGATGGCGCCGATGCGCTTCTCTCCTCTCTTCTTCTTATAGACGTGCTTGTGCAGCAAGAGGGTTCGACCACGTGGACGTCGATCGACCCTGCGCGGCTTGCCGCCAACCCGCTGTATCTCGTGGGTTACGAGGTTGCGGGCGTTACGGCAGCGACCAATGCGCGCCTGTTTGGATACGGCGCGTCGGTGGCTGACGGCGGCGCTCCGAACGGTCCGCAGATTGAGATTCCGGCAGAGGCCGCCTGGGCGCCGACGGCGGAAGGCGTTTCGCTGGATGTCGAGACGTTTGCGGCGGAACTGCCGGGCCTTTCGATTATCGGCTTGTTCCAGACGGACAGTCTCATCAACATCGCGGGCGTGAACAACGTCGTGATCGGCGGTCCGCAGGACTATGCCATCGGCGGCAATGAGGTCGAGATCACCGTCAACAACCTGGCCGGGCTTACGGCGGGCGATGTTGACGTGACGATCGGCGGCCAGCTGGCCACGGTTTCGGATGTGGCCGGCGACGTGATTACGGCGCTTGTGCCGCGCGCGGCCGACCTGGCCGCGCCCGCGACGAGCGCGCCGGCGGATCTGCGCGTCGAGATCATCGCGACGGGCGAGTTTGACGAAATCCCGAACGGCTTCACGTATCTCGGCCCTGTGGCGACGGCCATTACCCCGGCGGACGGTCCGTCGGTGGGCGGGACCAGCATCGTGATTGACGGCAGCGGGTTTGATGCCAACGGCATGGGCGTGTCGCTCGGCGGCTCGGCTGTACTGACGGGGGCGATTAATCCGTCTACCATCAGCGGCACCACCAGCGCGGCCGACCCGGGCACCGTGGGCCTTGAGCTTATCACGGCCAACAATTTCACGGGCTCGCTGGCGGATGCGTTCACGTACACGCCGCCGGTTCCCTCGCTGACGAGCGTCACGCCGGACACGGCCGTGACGACGGCCCAGAGCACGGTGCGGGTCGAAGGCTCGTTCTTTGATCCCAGCGCCGATTTCGGGACGCTCAACGGCGGTTTGACGGCGTTCTTTGACACCGATGTAAACAACCCGGCCGCGGGCTCGGAAGCCGCGAACGTGGTGTTCTGGGACGAAACGAACCTCGACGTCGTGACCCCGGCCGCGCCTTCGGCGGGGGTGACGGGCCTGTTTGTGCGCGCGACGGTGCAGGCGAAGGCTCTGCCCTATACGGCGAATTCGAACGTGCTGCCGTTTACGTTCATCGACGGCACGCTGGCCGAGATGGCCATCACCGGCGTCGCGCCGGCGACCGGCCCGCTTTCGGGCGGAAACACGGTGACCATCACGGGCACCAGCTTCCCGCCGTCGATCGGGGACCCGATAGCGACGGGCAATGTTATCCGCGCGGCGCGCGTAGCCACCGCCGGCGCTTCGACGGTAGAAGTGCCTGTGTACCTGTTCCGGGCGGCCGACGCCACGGCGGCGCCGTCGTCCATCGACTTCGACATCGAATTTGATCAGAACGTGGTGGACTCACCCACGCTGACGACCAATATGGCCCTGTTGGCGACCTACGGAAAACTGGTTCAGGCGAATATCACTCCCGGCAACGTGGGCGTCGTGATTTACGGCGGCACCTCCGAGATCACGCTTGCCGGCCAGGACAACCCGTTCCTGCTGTTCACACTGACCTTCAACGTGGTGGGCAGCGCGGGCCAGAGCAGCGTGCTGCCGGTGAAGGGCGTGTCGATGGCAACCGCCGCCGCCGCCGCCATTACGGATGCGTACGGCGATGCGGGCATTGTGACCATTGGGGACACGATTGACCTGCCGGATCCGCCGCAGGTCTTCTTCGGGCCGAACGAGGCCACAGTGCTGACTTCGAGCGAGACCGAGATCTCGGTGATCGCCCCCGCGGGCGTGCGCCTGGGCGCGGTCGACGTCATTGTCGACGACTCGAATGCCAGCAAGCCGGACAATGTCGCGGTGCTGTCGGCGTACACGGCCGGCGGATACTCCTACGTGCTGGACGGCGGGGCGTTCATTTCGTCCATCACGCCGGACGATGCGTATGTGTTCGGCGGCGTGGTGGCGCGGGTTGCGGGCTCGGGATTCCTTCCGGGCACGGCCCAGGTCCTGTTCGACGGCGTGGCGGCGGAACTGGCGCCTCCGGCGGACTACGCGAGCGACGCCAACAACCTGTACGTGATCGTGCCGCAGCTCGAGGGCCTGGGCAATACGCCGGCCGATCCGCTGTCGCAGACGGTTCAGGTGACAGTGGCGAACAACAGCAAGGACCTCAAGATTGGGAACGCGGTGCCGTTTACCTATCACCGGTTCAGCCAGGGCACGGCCATCACGGCCGGCGCCAGCGGCGAGGTGACGGCCAACGCGTTCTACTTCGACCCGAACAATGAGGCCGGCTCGGGCGAGCGCGAGCTCGTCCTGTCGCTGGCCGGCCAGGGGGCCGCGGGCGCCTTGACGCTGCCTGCGATTACCGCGGCGGAGCTCGGCGCGGCGGGCAACCTCACGAGCGACGTGTTCGTGCTGGTGCGCGCGACGAAGGCGCCGAAGCTCTTCGGCACGCATGAAATCGAAGCCGGTTCGCCGGTGGCGAATGTCTGGAACTTCGACATCCATCTGTATGAAGGCGCGTACCCGTTCGCCGAACTGGGCGATGTCACCTTCAACACCGATCCGGCGCAGGGCGACGTCACGCTGGCGACGCTGACCTACCCGGTCGACGACACCGCGCTGACGGTCGGCGATCTGAACAACGGCGACGTGTCGACGATGTCGTTGGACAGCACGCTGGATTCCATCGGCTTTAATGAGCCGCCGATCTACACCTATGACCCGGAGAGCGAACGCTATCAATCGACCGTGTCTGAATCCGAGTTTGCGGCCGAGGGCACGGATGAGGCCAGCCAGGTGACCGAGGTCACCGCGCGTCTGGCGCATCTCAGCGCGCTCGCGCTGCGGACGGGCGTGCCTGCGCCCGGCCTGGCGATCTCGTCGATCGAAGACAGTGTGACGGGATTGCCGACGGGTCCGCTGCAGGGCGGTACGACGATCATCATCCGCGGCCAGGGCCTGGGCTGGCCGGCCAGCGTCACGTTCGACGGCATCCCGGCGACGAACGTCACCGGCGTGTCGGACCAGGAACTGACCTGCACCCTGCCGGAAGGTCTCGTGGAAGATGTTCCGGTGGATGTGGTGGTCACGCTGGTTGACGCGCGCAGCGTAACGGCGGCGGACGCTTTCACGTACTACCTGGACATCGACTTCGTCATTACGCCGAACGTGGGTCTGCCCGCGGGCGGCAATACGGTGACGTTCACGGGCGTGGGGCTGCTGGGCGTGTCGCAGGTGTTGTTTGGCACGCAGGCGGCGACATTTACTCCGGGAACGGACACCCAGTTCACGGCGGTGGTTCCCGCGGCGTCGGGTCCGAGCGTGGTTTCCGTGACGGTGACCTCGGCTCTCGGCACGCGTACCATTGATCGTGCGTACACCTACATCCCCCAGGGCGGGCTGATGGTCACCAGCATCGTTGTGCAGGGGACGGACGGCCCGCTGCCTCCGGGCGGCGGCTCGATCGTCATCAGCGGCCAGGGCTTCAGCAACGTGCTGCAGCTCACGCTGATCTTCAACGATGGGACCGCGGTCACGCTGGTGGAAGGCATCGACTTCTTCGTGGACAGCGATGGCCAGATTACGCTGACCCTGACCCCCGAGCGGCTGATTGAGCTGGCCAAGGGGGCGGGTCTGACCAACATCCCGCCGGGTCCTGTGACGCTGTTGCTGGACACGGCGGCCGGTTCGGTGGAGATCGAGGACGCCTTCGTCGTCGCGAGCGACACCACCGAGGTGCTGGTCTACGGTGTGACGCCGGACAGCGCGTGGGTGATCGGCGGGTTCGTGGCGGAGATCCTCGGGCAGAACTTCGGGGATCCGTCGGTGATGACGGCGGCCTTCGAGTACAACACGCCCTCGCTGTCAGCTGAACCGGGCAAAGAGGCCGTATACGAGACGGTGACGGTTCCGCTGGAGATCCTGAGCGGTTCCGAGTATCCGAACAACTCGACGAAGCTGTATGTGCGGATTCCGCCGCTGCCGGACGTGAACGACGCGTGGCCAGCGGTGGTGGCCATGGACCGGCTGGTGCTGTGGAAGGACGGCGAACCGGTCTACGGTATGCCTGTCAAAGAAGACGACTCCGAGAAGAGACCGCTCCCGATTTTCACGTACTACCGCTGGTGGGAGGACGAGAGCGGCGTCATCACGACGGCGTTCTACTACGACAACGCGTTCGGTGCGGACGCCCGCGAGATCGTGTTGAACAGCGGCCCGTTGAACGCGGCGCTGACTGTGCCCCCGCTGAGCACCGATTTCTTCGATGCGGACGTGACGGGCAACACGGATTACGTGTACGTGCTGGCGCGTGCGGGGCTTGACGAGACGGCGTTTGGTGAGACCGATTTCGCGGCCTTGCCGGGCGAGGGCATCGACAACGCGTGGGTCTTCGACATCCATCTGTACGCGGATGCCGCGACCAGCAAGGCGTTGTTGCCGCCCGCCAGCAACCTCCTGTACCAGGAGATTGCGCCGCAGTTCGTCGTAGCGCCTGATACCGACGGCCTGGACGTGGTGCCGGCGCGGTTGACGATCCCGACGAATTACACCCCGCTGACCGCCGGCGATATCCGCGACGGGCTCATTGCCCTGTACGGACAGCCGAGCGAGGTGGGCGACCTGGTCGCGCCGGATCTTGTGGGCGCGACGACGGCGGCCACGGACGGCGTATACCAGTCGACTATTCTGGAGAGCTTTGACGGCTTGCCGGAGTTCTTCCCGGATGCGGCCGCCGCGGCGGATACCCAGCCGGTCGAAACGGTGCGTGCGCGTGTCTACGACTTCAGCGCATTCACCCTGCGGCAGGGGACCGATGCGGCGCCCGACCCGACCCTGACGTCGAGCACGAACGCGGACGGCGGTCCGGCGGAAGGCCCGACCGAAGGCGGTACCGAGGTGATCCTCTACGGTACGGGTCTGGGCTGGGTCGAGACGGTCGAGTTCGGCACGGACGGCAAGGCGTTCACCCCGGCGACCATCATCAGCGGCGGCGACACGAACGAGTTCGCGCTGCGGGTGCTCTCGCCTGAAGTGAACTCGGCTGGCGTGGTCGACATCCGCATTACGACGGCCGCGGGCAAACAGGCCGTGCTGGAAGACGGCTTCACCTACACCGGCGGCGGCCAGGGCATTCTGGCGCTGCTGCTGGGTCTGGGTCTGGCGCTGATCGGCCTGTTCGCCGGCGGCGACAGCGGCGATGGCGGCTGCTTCATTGCAACCGCGGCGTACGGCACCTCGATGGAAGCCGAGATCGACGTTCTGCGCAGCGTGCGCGACACGTACCTGCTCGACAACGCCGTGGGTACGGCGTTCGTGGACGCCTATTACCGGGTGAGCCCGTACATTGCCGTGTACGTCGCGAAGAGCCCGGTTCTGGCGGCCATGGTCCGGGTGGCGCTGACGCCGGTCATTGCGGTGAGCAAGCTGGTCCTGGCGATGCCGCACGTTTCGGCGGGCCTGGGATTGCTTGCCATCGCGGGCGCGATGTTGCGTAAGCTGCAGCGGAAAACACGCAAGGCCTGAGGCCGGTAAATACCCCAAACTCCGTGCTCCGGCGGGTCTCGAACGGGACCCGCCGGAGCTTTTTTGCGCCTCGCGGAGGAGAGGAGCGCGGTCCAGTTCGCTTCTCTATACAACATGCGGTTGTGATTCAGTGGAATCACGCTGAAGACTACCCTATACGGGGTGTAGCACGGCCTGTCTACAGGTTGGTGTTTCTGGTGTAACACGTGGTGAAATAACGCAATAAATTGAATGCCATTCATTGACAACCGCTATATGTTGTGTTATTTTGGCAACGTACCGGGGAGTCGGGGGTGTAGTGTGCCGTTTTGCGGCGTTTGTGCCGCGCGAGGGTATCGGGATGACCGTGGACACGATAGTAAGCCTGGCGCGCGAGGCGATGCTGGTGACCTTGCTGACGGCGGCGCCCATGCTGCTGTCGGGCATGCTGATCGGACTGTTGATCAGCGTTTTTCAATCGGTCACGCAGATTCAGGAGATTACCCTGACGTTTGTGCCGAAGATCGTCGTGGTGATGGTGGTGTTTGTGGTGTTTCTTCCGTGGATGGTCGGCGTCGTGATGGGTTTTGTGCAGCCGCTGATCAGCAGCTTCAACATGCTGGTACTGTAAACCATGCTTTTCGAGGCGGAAGTCTTCAAAGTATTCGTGCTGGTGATGATACGGATCAGCGCGCTGCTGGTCAGCGCGCCGGTGCTGGGCTCGGCCAATTTTCCTGCCCGCGCGAAGGTCGGGCTGGCGGTGCTGCTGGCGGCGTTGTTGACCCCGACGATTGAGCGCCTTCAGGAGCCGCTGCCGGATGAGTACCTGACGCTGGGCATCATGGCCGGGTCCGAGCTTGCGATCGGGCTGCTGATGGGCTTCGCGATGACGCTGGTCTTTGCGGCGATTCAGGTCGCGGGTGAGATCATTGACATGCTGAGCGGCTTCTCGCTGATGAACGTGTTTAATCCCGCCCTGGAGACCCAGGTGCCGATATTCGGTTTCTTCCTGTACATCGTGGCGGCGCTTTACCTTCTCGCGGTGGACGGGCACCTGCTGATGATCCGGGGGCTGGTCCGGACGTTTTCGACGATGCCCCTGGGGGAGGCGACGCTCCGGCCGGAGGTGTTGTGGCAGGTCGGACGCTGGGGCAGCCTGATGTTTGTTGATGGTCTGGTGATTGCGGCGCCCGTGGCGGGCGCGCTGCTTCTTGCGTATGTGACGATGGGATTGATGGGCCGCGTCGTGCCGCAGATTCATCTGTTTGCGGTGGGGTTTCCGTTCACGATTGCCCTGGCGCTCCTGATGACGGCCCTGTTCATCGGGGTGTACGCGGAGATCCTGGGCGGAATGTTCCACCGGATGTTCCAGGGGGTCTCGGCCCTGACACAAGGAATGACGTAGACCACCCATGCCCGAGCAGACCGGAGGCGAAAAAGTTCTTCCTGCATCCCCGCGGAAGATCACGAAGGCGCGGGAAGAAGGCCGGGTTGCGCGCAGCCAGGACCTGAGCAGCGCGTGGTCGCTGTTTATCGCGCTACTGGCGATGTACCTGCTGGGGTCGAGCGTGGCGGCCGGGATGGTCTCGGTCACGCGGTACTATTTCCGCGAGGCGTCGATGCTCACGGGCGAACTGGTCAACCCCCAGTGGGTGGCGCTGGGCGCGCTGGCGCAGATGGCCCGGTTCCTGCTGCCGTTTCAGGTGGTGATGATGGCGGGCGGTCTGGCCATGAACCTTGTGCAGGTGGGGTTTCTGTTCGCTCCGGCGGCGCTTGTGCCCCGGTTCGAACGGCTCAACCCGTTTTCGGGGTTTCAGAAGTTCGTGAATCTCCGCTCCTTGGCGGAGTTGATGAAATCGGTGTTTAAACTGGCCGCGATCAGCGTCATCGTGTATGCCACGTTTCGTGCCCGGTGGCAGGAGATCTTGGGCTGGCCGATGTTGACGCCCGCCGGGATGGTGGGCGCGATGGCCTCGCTGACCGGCCTGGTGTGGTTGCGGGTGGTTCTCGCGATGCTCGTGCTGGGCATTCTGGACTACGGGTATCAACGCTGGCAGTACCTCCAGGAACTCCGGATGACCGTGCAGGAAGCGCGGGAAGAGACGAAAGAGATCGAGGGCGACCCCCGCATCCGCCAGCGGATCCGCCAGATCCAGCGCCAGATGGCGATGCAACGCATGATGCGTGCCGTGCCGGAGGCGGACGTAGTGGTGACCAACCCGACACATTTCGCCGTGGCGCTGCGCTACAACGCGCGGGAGATGGAGGTGCCGGTGGTTACGGCGAAGGGGGCCCGGCTTCTTGCGGAGCGCATCCGCGCGCTGGCCGAGGAGCATGAGGTCCCTATCGTGCAGAAACCGGATCTGGCGCGGATGTTGTACCGGACGATTGAGGTGGGTCAGCCGGTGCCGGAGGACCTGTTTGTGGCGGTGGCGGAAGTCCTCGCCTTTGTGTTTGAGATCGATCGCCGCACCGAGAAGATCCGGGAGCGGTCGGGGGTCTTGAACCAGTTCCGGCAACAGCGGGCCGCGGGCTAGGAAAGGCAACGGAGCGATAGATGGCGGTAGTTCCACAAGAGATGGGCCAGCCCCGGTGGTCGTTCGCCCGCAACCAGGACATCGTCCTGGCAGTTGCGGTGATGGGCGTGCTGGCGGTGCTGGTGATCCCCATCCCGACGGCGCTGCTGGACATCCTGCTGGCGATAAACATCTCGTTGTCCGTGGTTGTGCTGTTGACGGCTATCTACCTGCAGCATCCGGTTGATTTCGCGGTATTCCCGTCGCTGCTGCTGCTGCTGACGCTGTTCCGGCTGAGCCTGAACGTGGCGTCGACGCGCCTGATTCTCAGTCAGGCCAATGCCGGCTCGATCATCAACGCGTTCGGCAGTTTTGTGACCAGCGGCAGCTACATCGTCGGGATCATCATCTTTATCATCCTGGTGGTGATCCAGCTGGTGGTGATCACGCGCGGCGCCACGCGCATCTCTGAAGTCGCCGCGCGATTCACGCTGGACGCGATGCCGGGTAAACAGATGGGGGTGGACGCGGACCTCAACGCCGGTCTGATCACGGAGGACCAGGCGCGGGCGCGCCGACGGCGGATCGAGCAGGAGGCGGACTTTTATGGCGCCATGGACGGCGCGACCAAATTTGTGCGCGGCGATGCCATTGCCGGGGTGATCATCACGCTGGTGAACATCATCGGCGGCCTGACGATCGGGGTGCTGATCCAGGAGTACGAGCTGGCGGACGCGGCCCGGGTCTACACGCAGCTCACGGTAGGCGACGGTCTGGTTTCGCAAATCCCCGCGCTGATCGTGTCGATGGCGGCGGGTCTGATCGTAACGCGCACGGCGTCCCAGGAGAACCTGGGCGTGGATATGGGGAGACAACTGGGAGCGTATCCGCGCGCGCTGGGGATCGCGGCGGGGCTGCTCGTACTGTTCGGGATCGTGCCGGGCATGCCGACCGTCCCGTTTTTCGTGGTGGGCATCAGTCTGGCGGTCATGGCGTATCAGACGCAGGCGGCGTTTGCGCGGCGGGCGGCCGTGGAAGCCGCGCGCGAGGTGGCGGCGGAGGAAACCGGGGCCGCGGAAGGGCCGGAACGCACGGAATACCTTCTGCCCGTGGACCCGCTGAAGATCGAGCTGGGATACGGTCTGATCGCCCTGGCCGACCCGAAACAGGGCGGCGACCTGCTGAACCGCATTCAGATCATCCGCCAGCAGATGGCCACCCGGATGGGATTCATCGTGCCGGTGGTCCGCATTGTGGACAACATGCGCTTGCGGCCCAATGAATACCGGGTAAAGCTTCGTGAGGCGGAGATCGCGCGCTACGAACTGTTGTCCGGCCATTATCTGGCCATGAATCCCGGCATCGTCGAGGAGGAGATCGCGGGCATCCCGACCACGGAGCCCGCGTTCGGCCTGCAGGCCCTGTGGGTCAGCGCCGACAACCGCGACCGCGCGGAACGGATGGGGTACACGATTGTGGAACCGTCGGCCGTCCTCGCCACGCATCTCACGGAACTGATCACGGCCCACGCGCCCGAACTTCTGACCCGGCAGGACGTGCAGAATCTGGTCAATGTGGTGCGCGAATCGGCGCGGGCGGTGGTGGAGGAGCTGACCCCGAATCTGCTGTCGCTGGGGGAGATTCAGAAGGTGCTGCAGAACCTTTTGCGCGAGCGGGTGTCGATCCGCAATCTCGAGACGATTCTCGAGGTGCTCGCGGATTTCGCGCCGCGGACGCGCGACGCGGAGGTGCTGACGGAGTATGCACGGCAGGCGCTGGCGCGGCAGATCTGCGCGGAGTACGTGGATGAGCGCAATGCGCTGCATCTCGTGACGCTTGCGCCGGAACTGGAACGGGAAATTCTGGACGCGGTGCGTCAGTCAGAAACGGGGGAATACATCCCGCTGGCGCCCGCCCGGGCGGACGCGATCGCCCGGAAGACGGTAGATGCCGTGCAGCCGTTGGTGATGAGCGGGCAGGACCCCATCGTGCTGACCTCGGCGCCGGTGCGGCGGTATTTCCGCCGGATTGTGGAACGGTTCCTGCCGCGCATCGTGGTCTTGTCGTACAACGAGATCGATCCGGCTGTGCGGCTGGAGAGCGAAGGGCAAGTGAATGGATAAGGACAGGCCAGGGTTTCGCAGATTCAGGGCGCCCACGTTTGAAGAGGCCTGGCGCCAGATGCGCGCCGTGCTGGGAGAGAGCGCCGTGGTGGTGCGCACGACCCAGGTCAGGGAGGGCGGCCTCTTCGGCTTGTTTGGCGAGCCGCTGGTGGAGATCACCGCGGCGGGTGAGTCTCCACCGGCCCCCGAACCGGGGATGCGCACCAATCTCGAGTCGCGCCCGCCCAGCCCGGTGGAACGGCGGTACAAGGCCCATTCGGCGGTGGGTTCGGACCAGCGCATGCGCGACACGGTGGAATTCTGCCGTGAACTGCTGACCCGGGCGCACTCGCGGCTGGAAGCGCGGCACAGCGCGGAAGGCGCCCGGCCGGTTTCACCCGCGGGGGCGGCAGCGCCCGTGTCCGCCACGCCATCCACGGTATCGGGCGCGGGCGGTCCGGCAGGGCTCCGGGTAAACGGCAGGAACGGGCTCCGTCCGCGGCCGCGGAAGCCGGTCTTGACGTCGGAAGGCAACGCGGCGATTGCGCCCGCGCCGTTCACGCCGTTGCATGACCGGGCGCGCGCCGGCGGGGCCGACCCTTCGCGCGACGAGTTGCGGGAACTTCTCCGGGTGCTTGAAGGCAACGCGTCGAGCGCGGGTCTTCCGACCGAACTGGCCCCTCACTACCGGCGCCTGGTCGAGGCGGGCGTTTCCGCGCCCCTGGCGGCGTCGCTCCTGGGGGCGGCGGTGCGGGGATGCAATGTGGGGGTCCTGAGCGACGAGCGGGTCCTTCGGGAGCGGCTCCGGCTCGAACTCCGCCGCCGGGTGAGCGTACGAGGCGGGATTTCCCTCCAGGCGGGCCAGTGCACGGTCGTGGCGCTCGTGGGGCCGACAGGCGTGGGCAAGACCACGAACCTGGCGAAGCTGGCGGCGCAGTTTGCGGTCCGGGAACGGCGTCAGGTCGCCCTGGTGACCGCCGACACGTACCGGGTGGCGGCGCCGGACCAGTTGCGCGTCTATGCGGACATCATCGGCCTGAGAATGATGGTGGTGAACGAGCCGAAGGAGATGCGCGCGGCTTTGAAGGAGTTGCGCGGCTGCGACCTGGTGTTGATCGACACGGCGGGCAGCAGCCAGTTCAACCGGGAGCAACTGACGGAACTGCAGCGCATGATGGCGGCGGCCGGGCCGTCGGAGGTCCTGCTGGCGGTTGCGGCCAGCACGCCCCTGGAGGATCTGCGGAGCATCTGCGAGAATTTCGGGAAGGTGAATCCGACCGCGCTGATGGTGACCAAGATCGATGAAGCCCGGCGGTTCGGAACGATCTGCGCGATAGCCCTCGAAACCGGGCTGCCGTTGAGTTATTTCAGTGTGGGACAGAATGTCCCGGATGATATTGTATTGGCGGAACCCGCGATGGTGGCGAACCTCGTACTGGAAGGCAGGGATGGAAGTGGCAGATCAAGCAGAACAGCTTCGTGAGTATGTGCGCGGCTCGAGACGGCAGGCGCGCGTTCTGGCGGTCACCAGCGGGAAAGGCGGCGTCGGCAAGACGGGGACCAGCGTGAACCTGTCCATTGCGCTCGCGATGCGCGGGAAGGACGTGGTGCTGCTCGATGCCGATCTGGGTCTGGCGAATGTCGAGGTCCTCTTGGGCCTGAATTCGCTGTACAACCTGCAGCACGTGATCCACGGCGAGCGCAGTATGCCGGAGATCCTGGCCGACGGGCCGGGGGGCATCAAGGTGGTGCCGGGCAGCTCGGGCATCGCCAAACTGGCGGACCTGGGGCCGAACGCACGCCAGCGGGTGATCGACGGGATGCAGGAGCTCCAGGATCGCGCGGATTTCATCCTCATCGACACCATGGCCGGGATCAGCCAGAACGTCGCGGGATTTGCCGCCGCGGCGGACGAGATCCTGCTTGTGGTCACGCCCGAACCGTCCTCGATTGTCGACGCCTATGCGATGGTCAAGACGATTCGTCTGATGCGCCACGACGCGGTATTCAAGCTGATCGTGAACATGGCGGCGAGCGAGCAGCAGGCGCGCGCAGTGGCCGGAAAACTCATGACCGTGTCGCAGCAGTATCTCGGCCACAAACTGCATTATCTGGGATACGTTCCGCGAGATCCGCACGTGTCGCACGGGGTGATGCAGGCGGTGCCGTTCCTGTTGAAATACCCGGCCGCGCCGGCGAGCAAGGCGATCGAAACGCTGGCCGCCAGTCTGATCAGCCAGCGTGACGCGGTCTCGGGGCGCGGCGGCGGATTTTTCCGGCGTTTCGCGGAAACGCTCGGTCTGGCCAGCAACGCCTGAGTGGCGCGCGCGGCGCCTATTTCCCGGCGCGTTTCGCGGCCAGAACGGCGTTTCGCATGAGCATGGCGATGGTCATAGGGCCGACCCCGCCGGGCACGGGCGTGATTGCGCGGGCTTTCTTGCAGGCCTCCTTGAAATCGACGTCGCCCACCAGGCGGTAACCTCTGGGGCTGGCCGGGTCCTCGACCCGGTTCACGCCCACGTCGATGACGACCGCGCCGTCCTTGATCATGCGTCCTTTGATGAATTCGGGCACACCGATCGCCGCGACCAGGATGTCGGCCTGTTTTGTGATGGCCGCGAGATTCCTCGTGCGGGAATGACAGATGGTGACGGTGGCGTTGGCGCCCCGGGCCTTCTGGATGAGGAGCGCCGCGAGCGGTTTGCCGACGATATTAGACCGGCCGACGATGACCACGTGCTTGCCTTCGGGGCTGTTGCCCGTGCGGTTCATCAATTCCTGGCACCCGCAGGGCGTGCACGGCATCATGGCCGGTTCGCCGATCAGCAGCTTGCCCACGTTGACGGGGTGGAACCCGTCGGCGTCCTTGTCCGGGTCGATGGCGGTGACGACCCGGTTCTCGTCCATGTGTTTGGGAAGCGGCGACTGGACGAGGAAAGCGTGGACCTTCGGGTCTTCGTTGAGTTTCTTGACGAGGTTAAGCACGCGGCGTTCCGTGGCGTTGGCGGGGAGTGTGTGGACGAAGGAGTTCATGCCGAGTTCCTCGCAGGCGCGCGCCTTGCCACGGACGTAGACATGGCTGGCGGGGTCGTCGCCGACGAGTACGACGGCCAGACCGGGCGTAATCCCGCGTTTCTTGAGGGCGTCCACCTCGGCCTTCACCTCGGCGCGGATTTCCGCGGCGATCTTCTTGCCATCAATGAGCCTGGCGGTTCTGGGCATGCTTGTTTCTCCTTCGGCCGCGCGGCGGGAACACGAACACGGACACGCCGTTTCCCGCTGCACTGAATCAGAACAATCCGACAATTTTGCCTTTGTCGTCGATATCCACGCGGGTCGCCCCCGGAATGGACGGCAACCCCGGCATCATGATGATATCGCCGCAATACGGAACGACAAACCCGGCCCCGGCCGCGAGCCGCACCTGGCGCACGAGCACGCGGAATCCCGATGGACGGCCCTTGAGGGCCGGATTGTCCGACAGCGACAGTTGGGTCTTGGCCATGCAGAGGGGGAGCCCGGCGAACCCATGTTCCTCGAGCCAGGCGATGTCTTTCTGGGCGGCCGGTTCGTAGTCGACGCCCTCGGCGCCGTACATGGCCGTGGCGACCGCGAGGATCTTCTCCCGGATGCCGGCGTCCAGCGGGTAGAGGAACCGGAACGCGTTCGGGGCGGATTCGGCCGCCTCGACGACCTTCTCGGCGAGTTCGAGGCCGCCGTCGCCCCCGCGGGCATGGACGTCGCTGACCGCGACCGAACGGGCGCCGGCTTCGAGGGCGAATTCACGGACGAGTTCGATCTCCGCGGGGGTATCGGTCGGGAACCGGTTGATGGCGACGACGCAGGGCACGCCGAATGCGGCCACGTTCTCGATCTGTTTGGCGAGATTCGCGGCGCCCCGGCGGATGGCGTCGAGGTTTTCCTCGCGCAATTTGGGGTCGAGGGGTTTTCCGGGGCGGATGGAGAAATCGCCGCTGTGCATCTTGAGGGCGCGGATGGTCGCGACCACGACCATGGCGTCCGGCCGGAGGCCGCTGTAGCGGCACTTGATGTTGACGAATTTCTCGGCGCCCATGTCGGCGCCGAATCCGCTCTCGGTCACCACGTAATCGCTGAGTTTCAGGGCAAGGCGGTCGGCGAGAATCGAGCTGTTGCCGTGGGCGATGTTGGCGAACGGGCCCGTGTGAACGAGAACGGGCGTGTTTTCAGTGGTTTGCATAAGCGTGGGCATCAGCGCTTCGCGCAGGAGAACGGTCATGGCGCCGGCCGCCTGCAGGTCGTCCGCGGTCAGGGGGGCGCCGCTCCGGTCCTGGGCGATGACGACGTTGCCGATGCGCTTGCGCAGATCGCGCAGGCCTTCGGTGAGCGCCAGGAGCGCCATCAGTTCGCTGGCCACCGTGATGTCGAATCCGGATTCGCGCGGGACGCCGTGGGGCTTTCCGCCGAGGCCCACGACGATATTCCGCAGGGCGCGGTCCGAGACGTCGACGACGCGCCGCCAGGTCACGGCATGGGGATTGATCCCGAGGGCGTTTCCCTGATGGAGGTGGTTGTCGATCATCGCGGCGAGGAGGTTGTGGGCGATCTCGACGGCGTGGATGTCGCCGGTGAGGTGGAGGTTAAAGTCCTCCATGGGCACGA
>DDYW01000156.1:0-28904 GCA_002348185.1 Candidatus Hydrogenedentes bacterium UBA2224
CGCAGTCGCCCTCGGCGGGCGCGCAAGTCGCCCCGGGCAGTGCGGTGGCGTTGGTGGTGTCGCTCGGGGTGCAGCCGGTGACGGTGCCGAACGTGGTGGGCACGACCCAGTCGGCGGCGACCTCGACGCTTACGTCCGCGGGCCTGACCGTGGGCACGGTGAGTGAGCAGTACAGCAGCACGGTTCCGGCGGGGCAGGTGATGGCGCAGTCGCCCTCGGCGGGCGCGCAGGTGGCCCCCGGCAGTGCGGTGGCGTTGGTGGTCTCGGCGGGCGTGCAGCCGGTGACGGTGCCCAATGTGGTGGGCACGACTGAATCGGCGGCGACGTCCACGCTGACCTCCGCTGGTCTGACGGTAGGCACGGTGACGCAGCAATACAGCAGCACGGTGCCGGCGGGCCAGGTGATGGCACAGTCGCCCTCCGCGGGTGCGCAGGTGGCCCCCGGCAGCGCGGTGGCGTTGGTGGTGTCGCTGGGAGCGGAAAAGACAAAAGTGCCCAATGTGGTGGGCATAAGTCACGCGGCTGCTCAGTCCGCGCTTGTGTCGGCGGGCCTTACTGTTGGCACGGTGAGTGAAACCTACAGCGACACCGTAGCGGCCGGCCTGGTGATTGCGCAGAATCCTGCGCCATCGACGGAGGTGAATCTCGGGAGCCCCGTCGGTCTGTCGGTATCGCTGGGGAGTCGGATTGGCGACCTGGTGGTCGATGTCACACAGATGAAGCTGACTGGACGGACTCCCTGGAGCACGTTCAACATCGCTAACCCAAATGGCGGACTGCTGAACTGGACCGCGGAGAGCGACACGAACAGCATTGCCGTTCAACCGGGTTCCGGCTCGGGCGCCGCCACAGTGACGGTGAGGTGGGTGGACTTCTCCTACACGAAATCCGCAAAAATCACCGTCAGAAACGTCAACGACCCGAATGATGTGGCATACATCAAACTTGTTTTGACGCAACCCGGGGACGTAAACGCCGATAGCGTCGTCAATGCGATGGATGTCCAGCTCGTCGTGAACGAGGTCCTCAAGAGCGACTCGGGGTACGATTGCGACCTGAACGGTGACGGCCTGGTCAACGCCATTGACGTCCAGGTCGTTGTCAACGGTGTATTGGGTCTCTGGTGAAATAGACGGGTTGTCGCCAAAGACGTTGCAGAGCGAAGCCGCCCGCATGCGTGCAATCGTACTATCTCCAAGAATATGAACCGCCTTCCGGATGTTGCTTATCTGGCGGCAATCCTCGGATTCCGCCATCGTCCTGCCTCTCGGAATTTGCCCGAACCGGCATTTTCAGGCGTTCATGAGTCAGGCGCCCGTAGTTCTCCGGAACCGCACGCCACTGTTTCGAAAGCGGATCCCTCCGGGGTTTGATGAGGCGACCAACAGGTGGTTGACAGTCACGGCGAGGCGACGGTAGTTTCAATGGCAAGAGGGCGACTCCGTTCTGCTGGCCGGTTGGGCCTGCTGCCGGCCGGAGCGCAGTTGCGCGGAGGCTGGACGTCGAAGAGGGAGATGCATGCCGGCCACGTTCCTGCAAACCATCCAGTCCTGTTTTCCGGGGCGCTGCGGCCGTTTTGTGCTGCTGGCGTGTGCCGGGATGTTGCTCCTGAGCACGGCGCGCTGCGTGAAAAGCGGGGCGGACGTTGGCGTTTGGGAGGGAATGGATGCCGTTGATTGGCTCGGTGTGGCCGTCGCGGAGCAGGAAGCGTATCTAGCACGCATAACTTCTCTTTCGTTCACCATGACCGAGAGGGGGATGAGGCGCGAAGGCCGACGGGTGCATGAACGCAAAATGGACCACAAGGAGTTCGAAAAGGGGGCCTGGATTCGTATCGAGCGTTCGGGCACCATACCGGAAAACCTCGGTCGCGGCAGGCGCAGGTCCGTTTTCCGAACCGAAAGCCTCGCGTTGAACGACCGCTATCTGGCCCAGGCGCATCCGCCCAGTACGGTGGCGTATCTTCGCGAACACTCCAGTATCGACGCCATGCCCCGGCAGTCCCGGGATGCCCTGAATGCCTTTGATGCCCAGGGGCCCCGCCGCCATGGATTTGGGAACGGACACGACTCGCTCGCACAGGTTTACCGAAACGCACAAACGCAAAAGTATCTCCAGTTGCGCGTCGAACGCGTGCCCGGCCCCGAGAGACTCTTCAGCCTCAAATGTTTCCATAGAAAGAGCCCCCTGTTCGAGATGACTCTTGACGGTGACCGGGGATATCTTGTGCTTGAGACCAGTCACTATGGACCGGGCGGGTTTCTGAGCGAGAAGATTGCGGTTACGCCCGCCGAAATCGCGCCGGGACTCTGGTTTCCCCGGGAATGGACCAGGACGACCTACGACCCGATCGAGAGCACACCCGGCGTGTCGTATCCGGTTCAGACCACCTTCAACGACATCACGTCCATCGAGATCAACCCGGAACTCGACGATGCCCTGTTTACGTGGCAGACCATGCCCCTCGGACCGGCCGTGCAGATTTCCCGGTACGACGTCGCGGGCGATTTCCAGACCTTCGATATTGTCAATGGCGAACTGGTGCCGCAACGTGCCGAAGAGATGCCGCGTGCAGCCGGGACCGAGGGCGCGCGGCCGCCGCTCCCTCCCGGGCACGAAGCGCCGCAACCCCATTTCCGCTTCGGAACGCGGGTCCCGGAGGAGGAGCGCCCTTCGGATTCGCCCGTCTTCCCGTGAAGCAGGCGTCCGGCCTGCTCTGAACGTCTTCTCCGGGACCTGCATTCACACGGGCCGGGGAAAAACCTCGGGGCTTTTCGTGAACTTCCCGCTCCTCAGTCGTCGAGCACGATGGGGGCGCCTTCGAGGAGGGCGAGGTAGTCGTCCACATTCGCGCCGGCGAGGCAGCTCTCGATGATTCGCCCGCCCAGAGGCATGAGGTCCGGATGCAGGAACTCCCGCAACTGGCGGTGGAAAAACGCCGTGAGAATGTCCGCCCCCTGGTCGTAGGCGGGCTGACCCAGTTCGGGCTGGGTCTCCACCCGCAGAAACGTGTGCCCGATGGCTTGTCCTTCGACCATGATGGTGTCAACGGAATACCCCAGGAGAGGACAACGCGCGGGAACGACCTGTTTGGGCGAGAACCAGGCGCCGCCCCGCCGCGCGAGGTATTCGCGCACGATCCACTGGGGCATGAACCCCACTTTCCACGCGCCGACATACTGGTTGGGACACAGAATGTACCGCATCCTGGGCGTATCGATGAATTGTTGAAGCAGCAGGTTGGCCTGGTCCACCTTACGGCCGGTCGCAAAGGGCCAGTACGAACCGACACCCTCGGAACTCATGCCTTCGGTCTCCACGATGCTCGGATTGTCGCTCCCTCGCGGGGAAACCAGGCGCCAGAGCCAGGCCAGCGCCGGCGGGAGGATGTGAAACAGCCCGAGGATCCCGTACGACGGGTCCGCGCTGGTGCAGCGCGGCGTGCGCACGCCAAAGCTGCGGACATCCACCCGCACGGGCCCGTTGACCACGTCCGGAACTACCCGGCGGGGGAGGATGACCCGCGGATTCGGGCAGGTCCGGCCGGGACTGTCTTCAATGTGCTCCCAGATGAGCGCCGTGCTGCCCGGAGACGCGTCGATGTTGAGGAACAGCAACGGTTCCGGCGGGTGCACCGTCAGGGATTCCAGGTGCGGGTCGGTCCCGTACACCTTGATGTGGTCGGTTCGAATGAACCAGGCGTCTTCGGCGTCCATGAGCGCGAGGCGGCCGTCTCCGCGGTCAAGCGAAGGGTGGCACAGGGCCATGTCGTCCGTAACCGGGCGCAGGGCGCAGTTGCGCGGCATGATCAGGAACTGTTCCTCGCCGGTGACCGTGTTGGTGCCCAGCAGGAGGCGGCCGTCGGGTTCGCGGCGCATCTGTTCGAGCATTTCGCTCTTGCCTCCGCCGCTGGCGCCCTCGTGCATGATGGTGATGCGGTTATCGTACGGCGTGATGACCTGTACGGTGGAACAGTGCGTCGTGACCCAGGCTTCCTCCTCGCCCACGTGGATGAGCATCCCGTAGACGCCTTTCTTCGCGCTGGGGCCCGGGTACAGGTTGTAGCTGAACAACTCATGCAGCCCTCGCAAGCGGTTGTGCACCACCACCTGCTTGCCGTCAAAATGGGTGTGGCGCATCGGCGGCGCCACATAAATGACCGATTTGGGGACGAAGTCTTCCGGCAGGTTTTGTGAGTCCAGGATGCCCTGGAGTTGCGCCAGGCCCAGCGCGAAAAACCCAGCATTCGCCGGGCAGATGGCCATGGCGTCTACGCCCACGCCGCGCGTGCCGGCGACAAAATAAAACAGGGCCAGCTCCTGCGTCTTCAGCCATTCGAAGGTCGCCGCGCGCACCGGGTCAAACGGCCCGCCAAAACGATCCGCAAAGCGGGGCTTGTCGGTGGGGCGGTCGTCGGCGATGAACATGCAGTCGGGATCGCGCCGCCGCATGTAAGGCTCCACGTAATTCGCGGCTACGCCATTCTTCACACGGCAGACCCGCGCCTCGACAACCCGGCCGTGGCCGGGCACCTCGTAGGCCACTTCATGCCAGCCCTCGGGGGATGCATCCCGAACGGCGAGCGCCACCAGATCATTCACGTTCCGCGCCACGGTGTAGCCCGGGCAGGCATTGAGCAGTTCCGCAGCTTCGAGCGGTATTTCGCGATGCAGTGGTTCAAAATGCGTCGTCATGTTGGAGTTTCCTGTGGAAAGTCATCACAAGTGCGACCGGTTTTCATTGCACGGCCCCTATGCTACTTTGAGAGGCACGTCTGCTTCAAAGAATTACAGCGGGCATGCAGGAGGCACACTCGAGCTGGAGCATGTGTCCCTGCTTCATGTTTCATGCGCAGCCCTGTGAATCGGGTGAATTGTGTGCCCAGATGCCCGCCAGGCACGCTGAGCCGCCGCTAACCGCTCGCCTCCGGCAAGGCCAGAATGAGCAGCAAGAGTCTCGGCAGATCCTCCTGAACCGTATCCCAAACCATTTTGATGTTCACGTCAAAATACCCATGGGCAATGCGATTGCGCATATCAATGATGTCGCGCCAGGGGATTTCCGGGTGGGAACGGCGGTAGTCTTCGGTCACCTTGGACGCCGCCTCGCCGAGAATCTCAATATTACGAAGGAACAGGTGCTGCAGTGGGGGTTCCCGCCAGATTTCGTCAAGTGAGTGTTTCGCGGCATATTCCAGACATTGCCTGGTGGCATCACGCATGTGGCGTATCCGGGCAAAATCATCAAGCGGCATACTGCACCAAGGCATTTCGAACTACTTCATCCCGAAAATAGCGGCTCAAGTCTTCTGGAGTTCGCATGTGTACCTTATGCCCAAGAAGCTCACTCAACTCGCGCTCCATCCGTGCCACCTCAAGCAGGGTCAAGGCGTAGTCTTCATCGTACTCAAACAGGACATCGACATCGCTGTCCGGCCTGAAATCCTCCGTGAGCACCGAGCCGAAAAAGGCGAGTTTCGTCACATGATGCTTCATGCAGAACGCGGCGAGCTTATCTTTGTCCACGTTAATCGGCAAGTCCATTTGCAAGACCTCCCTGCGAATGTCAACGACTGCAGCAGTATATCACAGCTCGCTGCGTGCCGGTTCGCTCGGCGGTTCGTGCTTTCTTGCCTGGGGTGAGGCGGCGCGCCAACCAGAAATGCGAACGCCCTCAGAAGCACGCCGTGCCGTCCGCATCACACCTGGCCCTCCAACTCGGGCAAACAGGCCCGCCGGTTGCCGAGCGCACTGCAAATCCGCGTATACCGTTCCATGGGCACGCGCACGGAGCCCAGGAGGGGGCGGCGGCCTTTGGCGCGGCCGTGGCAGTCGGAGCCGCCGCTGACGAGGAGGCTGTTGGCTTCGGCGAACTGGATGAACTCGTCGACGTGGCCGGCTTTGTGCCGGGGGTGATACGCCTCGATGCCGTCGAAGGGGAGGGTCAGGAGGCGGGGGAGTTGCCTGCGCACGCCGCCCAGCCCCGGATGCCCGACGAAGGCCAGTCCCCCCGCGGCGTGGATGGCGTCGAGGGCCTCTTCGACCGACACCCGCTCGCTGGGCACAAACGCCGGTTTCCCGCGCCCGATGTACCGGTCGAAGGCTTCCTGGACCGTACGCACGTGACCCGCATCCCGCAATTCCTGGGCGATGTGCATGCGGCCCACGGCGCCGGCGGTTCGGGCGAGGATCGGGTCGCGCGCGAGGGTGAGGCCAAGGCAACCCAGCTTCTCGAGCATCAGATCGAGACGTCTGCCGCGTCCTTCGGTCAGCGTGCAGAGGATCTGTTGCAGATGGGCGGACTCGGGCAGGACCCCCAATCCCACGACGTGCACCTCGAGTCTGTCGAGCGCGGACGTAATCTCCACGCCGTTCAGAAACCCCATGCCGTGGGCGAGGGCAGCGGCCGCGGCTTCGTGCAAGCCCGAGACGGTGTCGTGATCCGTCACCGCGAGTGCCCCCGCGCCCAGTTCCTCCGCCCGTTGCACGACGGTCTCGGGAGAGTCCGCTCCGTCGGAATAGTGGGTATGGACGTGGAGATCTGCGAACAGACTGTCCGAGGCTCACTCTCCCTTCAGGCGGTCCAACACGCCATTGATGAAGCGCGGCGCCTCGTCGTTTCCAAACCGTTTGGCAATCTCGATCGCCTCGTTGATGGCCACCTTGTCCGGGACGTCCGGCGCGTGCCGCAATTCAAAAAGCGCCACCCGGAGGATGTTGCGTTCGATGCGGCCCACGCGTTCCGGCGCCCAATTGGCCAGCGCCCCCGTGATTTCGGCGTCTAGGGCGTCGCGGTGCTGCATGATGCCCTCGATCAATTGGAGCGCGTAGGCCCGTGCATCCTCACTGACCGCTGCGCAGTCGTCTGGAACCCAGGTCATCGAGGCCCAGAAATCGTCCAGGGCCGATTCCCAGTCGTATTCGGTGAAATCGAGACCGTAGAGAAACTGCACCGTACATTCGCGGCCCGCGCGGCGGGTTTTCCGATTGAACGATTTCACAGTTGTTCCAGCAGGTTGACCATCTCGATGGCAGTGCATGCGGCGTCAAACCCCTTGTTGCCGGACTTCGTGCCGGCGCGTTCCACGGCTTGCTCGAGGGTGTCGGTCGTCAGCACGCCGAACGCCACGGGCACCTGGGTGTCGAGCGTGACGTGAGCTACTCCCTTCGACACCTCCGCGGCGACGTAGTCGAAATGGGGCGTGCTGCCCCGAATCACGGCGCCCAGGGCAATCACCGCATCGTAATGCCCTGATAGGGCCATCTTGCGCGCGACCATCGGAATCTCGAAGGAGCCCGGAGTCCAGGCCACTGTGATTTCCCCGTCCTGCACGCCATGGCGCTGCAGCGCGTCAAGCGCACCCGCGAGCAACTTCCCCGAGATGAACTCGTTGAAGCGCGACACGATGATTCCATACTTCTTGCCCGACGATACGAGCTTGCCTTCGATGATCTTCGGCATCACACCACTCCTTTCACGACAGCAAATGTCCGAGCTTGTCTCTTTTTGTCTGCAGATATCGCGCGTTGATTTCGTTCGGGGGAATCTGGATGGGCACCAGACTCACTACCTCAAGACCATAGCCTTCGAGCCCCGCGCGCTTGACCGGGTTGTTGGTCAGCAGGCGCATGCGGCGCACGCCCAGATCGCTCAGGATTTGGGCGCCGATCCCGTATTCGCGGGGGTCGGGCGCGAACCCCAGATGCACATTGGCTTCCACGGTGTCCATGCCGTTGTCCTGGAGCTCATACGCGCGGATCTTGTTCATGAGGCCGATCCCGCGGCCTTCCTGGCGCATGTATACCACGACGCCGCAACCTTCCTGCTCGATCATGCGCATGGCCTCATGCAGTTGCGCGCCGCAGTCGCAGCGCATCGAGCCGAACACGTCTCCCGTCAGGCATTCGGAATGGACCCGCACAAGCACCGGGCCTTCGGCGGTTACGTCGCCCTTGACGAGGGCCACGTGCTCGCGCTCATCCACGTCGTTGTCGTAGGCCATCAGGTCGAAGACCCCGTACTCGGTGTGAAGGCGCGTCTGGGCCACCCGGTGCACAAGCTGTTCATTGCGCCGACGCCATTGAATGATGCTCTCCACCGAACACATCTTGAGACCGAATTCCCGGGCAGTCTCCGCGAGCTGCGGGACCCGCGCCATCGTGCCGTCCGCATTGATGACCTCGCAGATGACCGCCGCCGGCGTCATCCCCGCGATGCGGGTGAGGTCGACGGACCCTTCGGTCTGCCCGGCCCGCACCAGGACGCCGCCCGTGCGGGCGCGCAAAGGAAAGATGTGCCCGGGCTGCACCAGGTCGCCGGGTTTGGTTTTCGGGTCGATAGCCACCTGCACGGTGCGCGCGCGATCGTAGGCGCTGATCCCCGTGCTGATGCCTTCCGCGGCCTCGATCGACACGTGAAACGCCGTGCCGAAGCGCGAGCGGTTCTGGGTGGTCATGGGGGGAATCCCGAGCTCATCCAGCCGCTGGCCGGTCATCGAAAGACAGACGAGGCCCCGCCCGTGAGTGATCATGAAGTTGATGGCTTCGGGGGTCACTTTTTCGGCCGCGACCACAAAATCTCCCTCGTTTTCGCGGTCCTCGTCATCCACCAGGATGATGATCTTGCCGGCCCGAAGGTCGTCGAGTATTTCAGGTATCGATGCAAACATGGGATACTCCCGCCGGCCTCACGCAAATCCATGGCGCGCAAGAAAATCCTGCGTCAGCCCACTGCTGCCGGCCTTCACATAATGGTAAATATGCTTGCCGATGACATCGGCTTCGAGATTCACGGCGTCGCCCGGCCGTTTTGCGCCCAGGATCGTCCGGTTGACCGTTTCCGGGATGATCGCCACCCCAAACGTGTCTCCCGCGGGTTCCACGACGGTCAGGCTGATGCCGTCCACCGCGATCGACCCCTTGGGCACGAGATAGCGGGCCACATCGTCTGGTGCGCGGAACCGCCACAGCGAGAACTCGCCCTGGTTGCTCACCGAATACACCCGGCCGACGCCGTCCACATGCCCCTGCACGAAATGGCCGCCGAACCGGTCCCCCATGGCCAGGGCGCGTTCGAGATTGACCGCGTCGCCCGGGCGCGCGGCGCCCAGTGTCGTGCGTTCCGTGGTTTCCGGCGAGATCTGTGCCGTGAACCCGCGCTCGTTGAATGCCGTCACCGTTAAACAGGCGCCGTTCACGGCAATGCTGTCGCCGATGTGCATCCCTTCGAGGACGAGCTCCGCCAGGATCGACAGTTCAGCGCCCGATTTTCTGGAAATGGCGCCGACCTCTTCAATAATTCCCGTGAACATTGGATCACCCTGCTTTTACGTAGGCTTCAATGAGCAGATCGTCGCCCACGCGCTCGGCGGTCATGCGCTCCAGCCGAACCGCTTCGTCCATGGTGGCCACGCCTTCGCCCTCCACGGCCGTAATCGCCTCGCGGCCGCCGATCACCTTCGGGGCGACAAAAAACATCACTTTGTCGACGATGCCCGCCTCGAACGCGGAGGCATGCGTTGTGCCGCCGCCCTCGATCAGCACCGACGTGATCTCGCGTTCGCCCAGCACCGTCATCAGATGCCGCATGTCGAATCCGTCGCCGCCGCGCCGCACGTGCAGCACCTCGTCCGCCCGGTCGCATCCCCGCTCCTCGGGCAGAACCACCCACGTGGGGGCCGGGCTCTCAACCTCAAACACGCGGCGTTTCTCGTCCAGGTAGTTGTCGGCGTCCAGAATGATGCGGATGGGGTCGTGCCGGTCGCCGCCTTCCAGGCGCGTGGTCAGGCTGGGATCGTCCAGCATGACCGTCCGGCTGCCCACGAGGATGGCGTCGACCTGGCTGCGGAGTTCGTGCACCCGGCGGCGTGATTCCTCGCACGTCACCCAGCGGGAATGCCCGGTATGGGTGGCGATCTTACCGTCCAGGGTCATCGCGGCTTTGCAGATCACGAACGGCATGCCCGTGGTGATGTATTTGATGAACACCTCGTTGAGCGTGCGGGCCTCATCCTCGAGCACGCCGACCTCGACGTCGATCCCCGCCTGGCGCAGCCGGTAAATGCCTTCCCCCGAAACCCTGGGGTTGGGGTCGCTCATGGCCACCACGACCCGGGCCGGGCGCTTTTCGAGGAGCAGGTCCGTGCAGGGGGGGGTGCGGCCCTGATGGACGCACGGTTCGAGGGTCACGTACAGCGTGGCGTCCGTCACATCGCCATGCGCCGCCTCGATGGCCAAGACCTCCGCGTGCGGCTCACCCGCCCGCCGGTGGTAGTCTTCACCGATCACCTTGCCATCGCGGACGATGACGCAGCCCACCATCGGATTGGGCGACGTCCGGCCCCGTCCACGGGCCGCAAGGTCCAGTGCGCGCTGCATGTACTGCCGGTCGACCGAACTCTTCATCCTGCGCCGTTCCTGCACAAAAAAGTCCCGAAGGCTCAACACCTTCGGGACGGTATGGTTCTTGTGAGCCTTACCTTCTCCTATCCGGACTTTACCGTCGGCACCGGAATTCCACCGGATCCTGCGCGTATCGCGCTCGCGGGCTGTCACCGCCGGTCGGGAATTACACCCTGCCCCGAAGGCAAGTATTCGTGAAATCTATCGCGTAAAGTGTATCAGGCCCGCTGCCCGGTGTCAATTCCAGGGAAATCAATGGTGGACAGAATGGACGGGATGGACAGGATGGACAGGATGGACGATCCGGCCCTCAACGACACCCAAGGAGTCGAGACCGCCGACAAAGCCCATGAACCTGGCAATACCTGGCGCTACTCACATTGGACCCCGTTCCGGGGGTGTCTCGGCGTCAGCGGGGCCAGATGGTCCAGGTCAGCGGGCCCGGGAGCGTATCGTGCGGATGATACCGTATCGATGCGCTCTGCGACGCGGGGTCCAGGGACAAACCCGGGTCCTCGGCGAGGACGAGTCGGTTGCCTTCCGTACGGGCCACGCGCAGGCACAGGGTTCGGGCATCCGCGGACGTCAGCCGGACGAGCTTCGCCGGCGGCACGTCGCGGTCACACACAATCACGGTTTCGCCGGCTTCGCCGCTGATGGCCTCGACGCTTCCCGTTACAGGCGTTCCCGTTGCATACTCCCATCCTTCGGTCGACGCCACGGTGATGTGGTCATCGTCGAGACGAATGACGTCGTGCACGGCGCCCCGCGATACCGTCAGCTCTTCCGCATTTTGGGCGACTCCCGTAACCCATTCCCCGGACCTCCAGGGCACGTGCACCGCCAGGAACCGGCTCGTTCCGCCTGTATGGCGGAGCATGAACCCGTCCATCAGATGCGCGTCCAGATCCTGATCGACCTCACCCGCGGGCCGGACGGCCGGGGACTGAAACCGGTACGCGGTCGAGGCGCTTTCCGGAAAGAGATAGGTGGTCAGGCCCATGTCGCCGTATTGCCATGTGAGGCGCAGGGGCTCCCCGCACGCGGCCGCCCGGATATTTCGCAGAAACACGTAGGGATGGTGCCGTTCTCCGCTGATGTCGGTACAGTTTTCGCCAGTATGCGGCCGGGTTCCCCCCCAATCGGGGACCAGCGATGCCACCGGTTCGTCTGGCGCGATGCTCGACTGAAAGGTCCCCGGCTCGTCCGCGCACCCGTGCAGAAAATAGTCGTGCGTTGTGCCTCCCGCGACGTCAAAGCAATCCACGATGTAATCGCATCCCTCGCGCACGTGCACGTGGATGAGGCGCCTCCGATAGACGGAACATTCGGGATAGGCGGGGCGGGCGTCAAGGTCCGCAATGCGGACATGGGGATCCGTGTCGTCGAAGGACAGCAGATTGCCCGCCATGGCGGGCTGGTCATGTCTTAATTGTTGCGACCGCTGATCCACGACCACGAGGTTGTGCGACGCCGAGTTGATGGTCCAGTTGCGGTACCGCGTATGCGTGTACCCGATGTCGGACAGCATTTCTTTGCCGTGCGCGAACACGAGGAGCGCGCCCGTATCCATGTGGGTATGGCCGTACGAAGCGTTCCAGTTGATGTGCACCTGAAACTGGGTCTCCCCGGTGCCCGCCCCCAGGATAGCGTGCCCCATGTGCGGCCACAGGCGCGGGACCGATTCGCTGAGAGCTGTCTGCCGGTGTGACGACCACGTGTCGTTGACCGGCATGCAGCGTCCGTTGGGCAGCACGCCCTGTTCGCCGGCCTGGCGCGCCCGGGCCAGCAGGGGAATGAGCTCCGCCAGGTCCGCGTCGTCGATGCGCGGCTCCGGGTATCCGGGAGGATCGCTGTAGCCGCGCATCACACGCACAATTTCCTCGAGCGCTCCGACCGTTTGCCAGTGGTAACTGGGTGCGCATTCCCGCCACCAGCCGTCCGCGAAGAACTGTATTTCAACCAGGGTGCGCGCACGGTTTACGGCCTCGTGAACCATCTCCGGCGCGCCAATGACGCGTCCGGCAATCACCATGTCGCAGTACATTCCCGGCGACATGTTGGTATAGTCGTCCGGGTTGGCCACCACGAATTCGTATCCGAGCCGGATCAGATCGTGTTCAATGCGCGTTCGAATGTCCGGGCCCAGCAAGTCGGACATGCGCTCGAACGCATCTCCGGAGGCAAGGAGATCGTAGGCCAGCGCCAGCCTGCTGGGGATGTCGCGATAGCCCCACCAGTAGGATTTGGCGCCGCGAAACGGGCCGATATCGGGGTCGTACGGCCATTTCTGATTGGCGGGCCAGAAGCGCACCGGCTGAAACGGGTAATCGAAGCGGAGCGCATACCCGGGAAACACCTGCGCGTGGCGTCCCACGATGGCGGCCGCGCGGTCCCCGTAATCCGTGTCCCCCGTCAGGGCATACAGATTGGCCAGTTTCAGCGCCATGCTACGGGTCCACTGCCACTGGTCGTACCAGGCGCGGGCCTCGAAGAAATACTGGCGGCCAGCCTCGTTTTCGTACCACCGGTACTCGTGGACCGCGCCGTCCGGCGCCGTCATGACTGTCGTTCGATTGGGCGCGTACTGCTCGTTGGGGAACAGCATGCCGCAGTACCGGCATTGGATCGTGTCGCCCATGCCGAGACGCCATTCCAGTGCGTGTTCCTGCGTGCCGCCATCGCAGTTCGGGCAGCCGCAGTAGAAGATGCCCGACTGCTCCGGGACAAGGTCGTACAGCGCCTGGGGCGACAGGGCCATCGCGGGGGCGACGGATGCTTTCAGCGTATCGGCTTGAGCGAGCGTGTATTCCGGCGGATAGACCGGGTGGCTCACGTCTAACGCGCAGACAAAAACCGACAGAAGAAACGGGGTCATCAGCGAAGATCCTTTATTCCTGTGGCCTGGATTCGTATGGTAAAGGTCTGGATGCGGATTCTGCAATTACGCCGGACTCGCCCACGGGGCCTGTCCGGGAAACCGAGGTCATGATGGCAGACGGGCGGCTGGTTTCTTGTCTGGCGGCGTGCTGCATTTTTCTGGTCCCGTGCGCGCCGGCGTTCGCCACGGAAGGGCCCGAGCCTCCCTGGCCCCGCCACGTCATCGACAATACCTCCCGCGGCGCGGATGGCGTGCGCCTCGCCGATGTCAACGGCGACGGGTTTCAGGATATCGCCACGGGCTGGGAGGAGGGCGGAGTCGTCCGGGTTTACCTCAATCCCGGCCCTGTCCGCGCGAAAACGCCCTGGCCGGCGGTCGAGGTGGGGAGGGTGCGGTCTCCGGAAGACGCCGTCTTCGCCGATGTCGACGGCGACGGCGCCGTGGACGTGGTCAGCTCGTGTGAAGGCGAGGAACGCACGATCTATGTGCACTGGGCGCCCCGTGAGCCTTCAACCTACCTCGATGCCGCGCAATGGAAGACGGAGGCGATACCGGCCTCAACCGCGCGCACGCAGTGGATGTTCATCGCGCCGGCTGCGTCGCTCCATTCCCGCGTGCCGGAGCTGTTCGCGGGCGCGAAGAACGAGGGCGCCTGTATAGGCGTTTTCAGGCCGGGGGAGGCTCCCCGCGATCTGGCCGCGTGGTCCTGGGAACGCCTTCAACCGGCGGGCTGGGTCATGTCGCTGGTCTGGGCCGATATGGACGGCGACAGCGCCGCGGACTTGCTGTTTTCCGACCGGAAAGGCGCCAACCGGGGCTGTCACTGGCTGCGCAATCCCGGCGGTTCAGGCAAATGGGAGCTTCTGACTGCGGGCCTGCGTGAACATGAGGTGATGTTTCTCGCAACCGGCGATGTGGATGGCGATGGCATGCGCGACATCGTCGTGGCCACGCGCGGCGGTCCCATCATGCGCCTCGAACAGAACCCTTCCGGAGGATGGGACGAAACGGCCATTCCCCTGCCCGAGAACACCGGTACCGGCAAAGGCATCGGCCTGGGCGACCTGGACGGCGATGGGCGCGCCGATATCGTCTTCACCTGCGAGAACGCGCGCGACAGGCGCGGCGTGATGTGGCTTCAGCAAGGGCAGGACGGAACCTGGCCGCCCCGCGACATCGGCGGGCTCGAGGGCGTCAAGTTCGACCGTGTTGAGCTCCTGGACCTCGACGATGACGGCGATCTCGATGTGCTGACCTGCGAAGAAACCGCGGGACTCGGCGTGCTCTGGTACGAAAACCCTCGATGAACGACCCGCGTCACACGGTCGCCGCGCGCCACGGGTCGGCATCCCGGAACGCTTCCAGCATGGTCTCCTTGGTGTCGAACGCGACCCCGATGGCGCTGGCATCGCCATAATCGGAGAGGATGAACCCGCCCTCGGGCGTGGCCCACTGTTCGAGCAGCAACTGCGCCTCTTCACGGATCTCCGCCGCGCCCTTGAACGGCAGGGTATGCTGAATGTCGCACAGGGACTCGAAACAGATGCGGCCGCGGTAGCGTTCGCCGATTTCGTGAATCCCGAGCGCGCGCGGCTGCTGCAGATTGATGACGTTCAGCCCGATCTCGATGAGGTGTTCGATGATGTCGTTAACCTTGCCGCAGGAATGCATCCAGACGTGCCATCCATTCGCGTGGCAGGCGTCGAAGATGCGTTTGTACCGCGGCTTGAAAAACGCGGCCCACAGCTCCGGGCTGATGAACAGGTCACGCTCGGTGCCCCAGTCGTCCGTGAACCCGAGTCCGTGAATCCTGTCGCCGAAGCGCTGGTATATGTTCCGGATAATGCCCAGATCGAAATCGACAATCCGGTCCGCGAGCCAGCCAATACGTTCCGGCTCGGTGTAGAGGTCCAGGAGGGTGTTTTCAAACCCGCGCAGCGCGTGCATCCGCTCGAACAACAGCATGAAGATGCCGGTGCAGCGGTAGATCTCTTCGTCCACCTCGAAAAACTGTTCCATGCCCTCGTAGAACGCCGGCGTATCCGGGTCGGGGAAACGGAACGCGTCCAGCGCGGACCAGTCCTGAAGCGGGTGGCCCTTGACCTGTCCCATGTTCTGGATGTCCGTCCGCTCCCAGCCGCAACCCCATTCGTCGACCGAGTGTCTCTCGGCGTTGTTGCCGGTCCCAATCTGGTTCCAGGGGACTGACCGGACGTCGGTGATGCCGAGCCAGTCGAAGCAGACCGGCAGGCGGTCGGGCCGGTCGAATTCAATGGCGCGCCGAACGACTTCATACGATGACATGGGCATGGTACATTCCTCGATCCAGTCTAACTTCTTCGGTTATCCGGCGCCCTATGGTACCATGTTTCGGGTAGGGCTCAGCACGGCTGGGTCAGGCCGCCGTCGCCGCGAACGTCATCGAGGGAGAGGGACATGCGTCGTCGTGATTTTCTGCTGGCCACCGGTGGTGCGCTGGCAAGCGTGCCGATGTGGACGAAACGCAGCTTCGCCGGCGGAGAATCCCCGCCCAATATCCTGTGGCTTACGTGCGAGGACATCAACCCGCATCTCGGCTGTTTCGGCCATCCCGACGCCACCACGCCCCACCTCGACCGCCTGGCCTCCGAAGGCGCGCGCTACGTCAGCGCGTTCTCGGTCAGCGGCGTCTGCGCGCCCAGCCGGTCCTGCCTGATCACGGGCATGTACCCCAACACCTTGAGCACCCAGCATATGCGCTGCAAGACACCGCTTCCGCCGCACGTTGCATGCTTCTCCGAATACCTCCGGCAGGCCGGCTATTACTGCACCAACAACGTGAAGACCGACTACCAGTTCGACCCGCCCGCGTCGGCGTGGGACGAATGCAGCAAGGAGGCCCATTGGCGCAGCCGGCCCGACAAAGCCCAGCCCTTCTTTGCGGTCTTCAACCAGACCATCACCCATGAATCCAGCATCGGCACGCTCTTCGAGAGCGACGAGGTCCTCCGGCAGCGTCTGGAGCCCCTGGCGCCGCACGCGCCCGAAGCGCTCGAATTGCCGCCCTGGTTCCCCGATACCCCCATCATCCGGCGGTATTGGGCGCACTATTTCGACCTGATCACCATCATGGACAAATGGGCCGGCGGTCTGCTGCAGCAGCTCGAAGAAGACGGCCTCGCGGAAAACACGATAGTCTTCTTTTTCGGCGACAACGGCGCCGGACTGCCGTGGTGCAAGCGGTGGCTGCACGACCGCGGAATACACGTCCCCTTGATCATTCGATGGCCCGGCAAGCTGGCGCCCGGAACCGAGCGCGACGAACTGGTGAGTTTCGTGGATTTCGCCCCGACCGTTCTGTCGAGCGTGGGGGCCCAGGTCCCCGCGCACATGCAGGGCCGGGCCTTTCTCGGCAACGCTGAAAGTCCTCCGCGCAATTACGTCTTCGCGGCGCGCGACCGTATGGATGAACGGTACGACCTCATCCGGGCTATCCGGGACAAACGCTTCAAGTACATCCGCAACTACGAGCCGTACCGTCCTTACGACCAGCATCTGGTCTATCCGGAGAGCTTTCCGGTCATGCAGGAGATTCGCCGGGTTGAAAAGGAGGGTGCGCTGGAAGGGGCGCAGAAACTCTACTTCGCGGATGTCAAACCCCTTGAAGAACTCTATGATACCCAAGCGGATCCGCATGAAATCCAGAATATCGCCGGCCAACCGGAGTTCGCGCACGAGCTGGACCGTCTGCGCGAGGCGTTGGACGTGTTCCTCGATGAATCCGCCGACACGGGGTTCATCCCCGAGATCGACCTGCGCACCTGGCTGGCCAGCGCCTGGCCAAGCCCCCCGGAAACCCTTCCCGTGTATGAGCTTGCAATCAACACGGAGATCTTCGGGAAGCCCGTAGAGACCTATGTGGAAGTCGTCAACGGAACGGTCCGTTTGCGTCGCCTGCGGGCCATCAAGACCCTTGGTCTCGTCGCCGATGCCTTGCCGCTGCTCCGGGCGGCCCTGGAAGACTACGATCCCGCCGTGGCCCACTGGGCCGCGGTGTCTCTGGGACACCTCCGCGACGCCTTTCCCGAAACCCGTGCAGCGTTGCTTAAGGCATTGGAAAGAGAAGAGTTAAGTGCCAAGCTGGGCGCGGCCCGGGCGCTGGTCTTGCTCGGGCACATCGACGTAGCAATGCCCGTGCTACTCCAGACGCTTACCCACGAGAACGAATATGCCCGCCTCTCGGCGGTTGAAACCCTTGAACTTGTGGGCGTTGACTATCCCGGCGTGCGGGACGCCCTCGAAGCGGTCATGAAAGAGAAAGAGACCTATCCCCGGCGGGTCGCTGCAACCGTCCTGGGGATCAAGATACGTTGACGCCCCCCGGGCTCTGAGGACAGAGTGGTCCACACGGTCCACCGGATCCGCCGGGCGGCCGCGCCCTTGTACAGGCTTGTACAAGGGTATTGCTTTTTGCGGGGTTCTCGGCTACACTATCTCCCGTGCAATGGTGCACATGAACTGGAGTTAGTGAGCTTCTGCCTCCGTTTTGGACCTGATCCTGCGCGTGATTTCCGAAAAGATGTCATGCTCGCTCCGGACTGGTTGCCGACCGGGTTGAGGGCCACCCTCCACAAGACCGCTCTGGAAAGGAAAGAGTAATGAACATCTACGTAGGAAATCTGTCGTACGACACAGACAACAATTCGCTGCGTGCGCTTTTCGAGACGCACGGCGCAGTGGATGACGCGCGGGTCATCGAAGACCGGCAGACGGGCCGCTCGCGCGGTTTCGGTTTCGTTGAGATGCCGAACAGCTCCGAAGCGCAGGCCGCCATCGACGCCCTCAACGGGCACGAGATTCAGGGCCGCACCCTGACGGTCAATCAGGCGCGTGAGCGCGAAGCCCGTCGTCCGCGTGGCGGCGGCGGCGGTTACGGTTCCCGCTACTAGTCCTTACGGCAACAAGCAAAGGCGGTACATTCCCGTTACGCGCGGGTCTGTGCCGCCTTTCCTTTTTTGCCCTGACCCGGAGGGCTTGTGCTGCCGCTGTGCACCCGCCGCAGGTCTGTTCCCCGTAGTGCGACACCGCGTGTGCACGGCCTCGGGCGCGGGAAGGCGCCTCCGGCTTAATGCTCCACGAAGAGCACGCGGCCGACGCGGATCTCTCCTCCGTTGTGCAGGCCCCAGACGAGGCGGTAGTCGCCGTGCGGGCCGGTACGGAAGGAGTAGACCCGGCGCACCGGGACCGCGGTATGGCGCTGGGTCCACCGGAAGATCGCGCACCGGGCGTCCGGCGCCGATTCCGCACGTTCCACGGCGAGATAGGAATAGTCTCCCTGCCACAGCTGCGGCCGCGCGGCGCAGTCGAACGAGACCGTGTACACCGTGTCGGGTTTCAACGCAAATTGCTCCGGGTTTGTAGAGAGACAGGTCTGCCAGTCGTCGGGCAGCGTGACGTCGTCGCGTTCGCGGTGCGCGGCGATCCAGTGAGGCTGTTCGAACCGGGCATTCCCGTGCAGCTGCACTGCCGCGGTTCTCATGTCCAGAAGCCGCACGTTCTCGTTGCGCAAGCGCACCGCGCGCACCTCCGATACATCCAGGGTCCCGCCGCCCACGGCTTCCCACTCCAGGTCATACGCTGCGGCGGATTCGGCGTGGAGAAAGACGGTCCGGGTGGCGGCGGGCTGTCCGGCCTTGTCATACCATCGCACCTCGTCCAGGCGGGCGTCGTCGGTTCCCCGGGCATAGAAGCGGAAATACCCGGGATCCTGATCATTCAGGTCTTTCACCGGATCTTTCGTAACGGCATAGCGGAACGTGATTTCGTAGCTTGTCCCACCCGGCAGAGGATCGAGCGTGGTCCACCGGTCTGCCGGGTCCTGCCGGACGGCCAATGCGCCGGGGGCGTCCTCCCACGGCGCCGGCGCGCCGTTCTCGACGCGAATCGTACCCAGAAGATAGCGCTTCTCAGCGTCGCCGCCTTCCATGGCCAGGGCGAGGGCTGGGGCGCCGTCGGGACTGGCCATGGCGAGCCGGACCTCGTAATCGCCTTCGGGCAGATCGGGCGGCAGGGTAAACGCCGACCGATGCCGGTAGGTCTCGCCCGCGACGAAATGCCGCTGGTCGAACGCGAGGTCAAGGCCGCGCCAGGCCACGGCCTGGTTCCGCATCAGGTAGACCGCGAGGGGAAACCGCTCGTAACACCGGCCCGCGGCACGGTTTTCCCACTGCTGTTCGAGCCGCAGTTCGCCGCCGGGGACGACGGTCTCGGGAAAAGCGGCCTCGACCAGCACAAAGCGATAGCCCATGAGTTTGTGGTATGCGAGCACCAGATCGCGGTTGTCGTTGTAGAACTCGGTCGCTCCCAGAAATGAACCCCATCCCAGAGGCGTAACATAATTCGGGTGATGGCTGATGACCTCGTCCAGGGCGTTTTGCACGTGGTCATCGCCTTCCCGGGTCGTCGGAAAGCCCGTCAGGCCGGGTCCCCGGTAGGCATTGGGTCCTCCGAACAGTTCCATGAACAGCGGCCTTCGGTACTGGTGAAAAAAGGCGGCGATCAGTCGGCCGTCGTATTCCTGCTTGACCGCCCCGCCACAGCCGTGCCGCGACACCGTCACGTCGGCGAACGGAAGCGCGTAGTCAAAGACGCTGCGGTGCAGATAGTCGTGGTAGGAGGGGGGAAACGCTTCGTAGATGGAGGTGCCGCGCGGAAGCACATACTCGCCCACGTTGGCGGGCGTGCGCCATTCATAACTTACCGATAGATTCAGGTACGTGCGTCCCCCAAACGCCTCGCGCCACTGGTCGACGATGCCGCGCAGCGCATCCACCCGCGCATCCACCGTCTCGTAGTTGTAGCCCGAGTGCCACTCGCCAAACTCGCCGTATCCCTGCAGGTTGATGGTCTCGATCCGGGGATCGTCGCCGAACCTCTGCGCGAATTCCACCAGGAACATCCGGAGACGTTCCCGGTAGACCGCGTGCCGGTAGTCGGGGAACGCCAGATGGCCCCGTTCGCATTTGGGGACGCCCATGTCGAACAGCCAGCGCGGACAGCCCGGAAAGACGCCGAAATCCTCCGTAGAGAAACGCAGGTGAATCGTCTTACCCTGGCCCGCCCAGTAGTCGATGGCCTCGTCCATGAGCGACCAGTCGAACTCTCCGGGCCGGGGTTCGACGAAGGCCCACGTCGACAGCACCGCGACGTTCTGGTACCACTCGTAGGCGGTTCCGTCGGCGACCCTGGGCACGGAACGTCCCGCGTCGATCTCCCCGGGCACGGCGTGGTCGATGAAGACCCAGCCCTTGTACGGATTATGCAACGGCTCGTCCGTCTCGACGGGATGAATCACCGCCCCCAACACGGTTGCCGTGAAGATCGCCCACACCGTCAAAGAACCCTCCCGAGCTTACCGAACGGCATCCAGCAGCCTGCGGCCGTTGTCGTAAAACACCGCGTCCACGAAGTCGCTTCCCAGTCCGCAGCGTTCCACCGCTTTGCGGATGCCCCGCAATTCTTCGTAGAGAAACGAGGTGAACACCAGTTTCCCGTGATCGTCCGAAATCGACAGCGTCCACGGCACGGGCGTGACGTAGGTGTACTGGTTGTTGATCTCGACCGATTTGCCGGGCGCGACGGCGATGGGGAGATCCGTTGCATACAGGATGCGTTCCCGGGGCGCCACCCGAAACACATATTCGAGCACTTCCGGATTGCTCACCATGGCCAGGTCGTAGTACAGGTTGGGCAGCTCGAGCAGGTTGTCGAGGGTTCCCCGTACGTTTTTGAGGAAATACGCGCGGCCCACGTGGGCCAGCACGATGCGCGCCCTCGGATAGGCCCGGCACAGGTCCACGAGTTGTTTCTGGTTGAGCGGATCGGCCAGGCGCTCCTTGCGGGGAATGTGCAGCATGACCAGGAGGCCCCGCGCGTCCACGAGTTCCATGGCCCAGTCCGGGAGCATCTCCGGAATCTGGACCTCGTTGAGGTCCGGCTTGCGCACGTAGTTCAGGTAGGGTTTGATCCCGAGAAACCGGCCCGAAGCCAGGTCCGCATCCAGCGATTCCGGCGTGTCTATGACGGGGTCAAACAGGCGCAGCGGGAAAAAACGCTTCTTGTCGCAGACGTCGCCCACGTACGCGTTGTTGACCGGGAGGTTGTATTCGACGTGGGGAAGGCCGAACACCACCGCGCTGACGTCACGCTCCGGATACAGCTCGGCCAGGTCCTGCGAAAGCGCATCGAGGTCATAGGAACGGATCGGGTGCCCGGCGCATGAATAGGCCTCGCAATCCGGGGGGATGGTGGCCCCGTTAAACAGGTGCACGTGGAAATCCAGCACCTTTGCCGGAACGAAATCGTCGAGTTCCTCTTCCCAGATGCGGAGGTTTCGTTCGTGTTTGGTCGTTTCGCGCCACATCGCCAGCCTTTCGTTACAATGCGCGGCCCGCGCCGCGAGTGGTGTTGCGGTCACAGAGTGGTGACGTCGAGTCCTGCAATCGAACCGAACGCGACGATCTCGCTGGCGCAGTCGCCCATCACCAGCGCGCTGTGATGGGTGCCCCCATTGATCGAGTACTCTTCCAGAAAGAGCTCGACCGGCAGCTCGGGACGGATCCAGGCGCGCACGGCGTTCTTCATCTCCGCGACCGTCGTGTCGTCCAGCACCTGAACCGGGGCGACGAGCAGCCCGAAGCTGTCGGCGGGGCCCGGAGCAAGGTTCACCAGCACCGCCGGGCCGGGACGCAGCCCGCACGTGAGGATGGCCGGGTTTTGCGCCGGCGTATAGGGGAAGTCTTTTTCGATGACTCGCGGTACGTCACCGGCCACTTCAGGATTCACCTCGCCCATGTGGGACAGGAACAGCGCATCGCCTTCCCAGTCAGGACAGAATACCTCGGTAAACGTTGTTTTGCCGAAGGCCCTGTTCAGCGCCCCCATCAACGACGCGGTCAGCACGTCGCCCTCGCCCGCGTATCCGTATCCGCGGGCCATCGCCTTCGAAATCTCCAGGAAGGGTACGGTGTCCATCGGGCCGTCGGCAGACTGAAATTCCAGGAAATTCGTGCTGAACGCCGTGTAGGCGCCATCCGCCAGGCGTTTACGCAGCGCCAGCCCGGAACGCACCGACCTGCGATGCACTTCTTCAGGGGCTTCAACGGAATAGCGTCCGCGGTCCGCTTCCATTTCTTCCCGGAGGTCCGCTTCCGTGATGAAGGCCGCTTCCTCGGCCAGAGCATCGACGCCGATCTCCTCGGTCTGGATGCCCAGCACCCGCTCCAGAACGGCGTCCGGGGGCGCAAAATCGCCCATGCCTTCAAACGCGGGACCGATGCGCAAGGCGCGCGTCGTGCGCAGATGCCTTGCTGCCAGCGCCGCCCGTGCCATGCCCGCCGCGCGGTCCAGCACTTCCGGATTGGCATAGTGCCCGGCCACGATCTCAAAGTGCTTGCCTGTTTTGCGCAGCACCGACGCCAGATCCTGCACCCCGTGTATGCCGTGGTTGAACATGATCCGGTCCGGCGATACGCCCTGCCCGAACGATGCATCCATCGTGGTGTCGAGCAGGAGCAGGGGGAGTTCGCTCGCGGCAAGAATGCCGGCCGATTCCAGCGACGGCGAGTACGCCAGATGCAGCGTCACAATCAGATCGACCTGCTCCTCTTCGAAGCGTCGGACCGTCCTGGCGAATTCCTCGTTTACGCGGCAGATCTCGCCGCGCGACACCGACACGCCGCGCTCCTCCAGCCCCCGGGCAATCGCGTCCATGAACGGCCCGAAGGGGTCCCGCAGCGAGGGATTCACGTCGTCGTAGAGTTTCAGGTACAGGGGCAGAAGCCCGGCTTTCGGCTGTTGCATCATGGTTGCCTCCATGTCAATCAAGGTTGAAATGCTGCCTGACGTGCGCATAGTGGTTCGCGGAATCCTGCACGGCGCGGCACGAAGACGCGCCGGGCCGCCGCACGGGGTCGGCCGGGGCGCGCGCGATGGCGGGCGCCAGGGCATAAATCGCGCCGCGCGCTACGGCCCAATCCTCCTCACGCTGCCGCTGAACCCAGCCCCCCGGAAACAACGCCGCAATGAGACGGCAGAAGCAATCGGCCTTGCTCGCGCCGCCCCCCACCACGATACCATCCGCCCGTCCTCCGGACAGGGCACGCCGCAGGGCTTCCGCAAGCTCAAACACCATGCCCGCGGCGACGGCGCGCACTAGGTCTCCGGTGCTGGTGGCGGCGTGGATTCCCCAGAAGCTCCCGGCCCCGCACGCTTCCGGAAAGAGCGGGTTGCGCTGGGCGAGATGGGGCACGGCCACGAGTCCTGGCGGAGGCGCGAGGCGGGCACGGAAAACGGCCTCGGCTTTTCGAAGCGCTTTCGGGAGGTCCGGGTCCAGGAGTGCCGTCAGGGCCCAGTCCCAGGCGGTGTTGCCTGTGCGCAGAGGAAGTACGACCAACTGGCCTTCGCCCGTCACCGGGCCCAGCGCGAGTTGCGCCGGCGAGTCGAGCGCCCGGCTGTACGGGCGGGCGTAGTTGCAGACCCACGCCGTACCCAGGGAACAATGCACCGGACGGCTCGCCCCCCCCACCGCGGAGAGATACCCCGCTTCCTGGTCGATGTACGGGCCCGCCACCGGAATCCCCAACGGCAAGCGGAGCCGCCGGGCCGTCTCCGCGCACAGCAGCGCGGTTTCATGACCCTGGCGCAAGTCGGCGACGAACGGCAGATCCAGGCCAATCAAGGCGAATGCCGCGGGGTCAAGGCGTTGGGCCGCGGCGTTGTATGCCCCCGTCTGGATGGCATTCCCGGGATCCTGCCGCCAGAGGCCGGTCAGCCGGTGAAACAGCCATTCGCCCGCGCCAATGTGAATATTGGCGTCGCAAAAGAGGTGCGGTTCTCTCTCCCGCAACCAGGCAAGCCGGGCGAGGCCGTGCGGGACGCCGTCGCGCAGGGTGAATTCCCGCCAGAATCTCGGCGCGGTGCGTTCCGCAATCGAGGCCGCATGCCCGTGGGCCCGGGCGTCGTTCCACAAGACCATGGGGGTGAGCGGCGCGCCCGTGTTACGTTCAGCAAGGATGCTGCTGCCGCCCTGGGCGGCGACGCCAAGCCCCGCGACCTCCGCCCAGCGCCCGCCCAGGTGTTCCCGAAGCGAAGCCATGACCCCCTGGAAGGCCCGGTCCAGAGTCCGGACAGTCTGTTCGCGCCCGCCGTCTGCGAGGAGCCTCACGGGAAGGCGGTGGGCGGCTCGCGCAACCAATATCCCCGAATCCGCATCAAACGCGCACGCTTTAAGCACGGTGGTGCCCGCATCGATTCCGATGAGGACGCGGCCCTGCGCTTTGCGGCGCTTATGCGTGGTCGGCATAGGTGATTTCCTTGACGGCGTCTTCCAGCCAGGCGCGCGTGCCGGTAGATACCGCGGCGCCCGTGATCACGCGGCCGATGTCACTCCACGAGGCGAACCGGACAAAGGCCGGCTTCTCGAATTTCGTGTGGTCCGCGACCAGAACGGTCTCACCCGCGCTGGCCATCATGGCCCGTGAGACCCGGGCCACCCCTGCATCCGTCGTGAACACCCCGTCGCGATCCGCGCCGTCGGCGCCGATGCAGGCGAGGTCCACCCGAAACCGCTTCATGTTCTCTTCGGTCAACCAGCCGGACAGATCAGGGTTTCCGGTGCGCACGGCGCCGCCGGCAAGAATCAGCGCGATGTTCGGACGGCCGTACAGGGCCGAGGCAATCGCGAGCGATGAGGTAAGCACCGTCAGATCGGGAATGCCCGCGATGGCCCGCGCGACCTCCAGCGTCGTGGTGCCGGTGTCCAGGGTCAGGGTCATGCCGCTTCTCACGAGGCGCGCCGCCTCGCGCGCAATGGCCTGTTTTTCCGCCGCGTTGCGTTCGGCTTGCTCCTTGAACGAAAACTCGATGATGCCCGCCCGGGACAGCATGGCCCCGCCATGCGTCCGGGTGAGTTCGCCCTGCGCCTCGAGTTCGGCCAGATCGCGCCGAATCGTCATGACGCTCACCCCGAAACGGGTCGCAAGTTCCTGGACCGTGGCTTCCCTCGTGGCGGCCAGCGCCTCAAGAACTCTCACGTGGCGGCTTTTCACCTGAGCTCATGCGTCCTTTCTGGTCAACGCCAGGAGGGCCTGCTCCATGCGCGCGACGACAAAATCGATCACGTCAGTCCCCGCAATGAGCGGAAGCTTGGTCAGGGCGCACGGCGGGCATCCTTTCTTGTAGGTCTGCACACTAATGTCCAGACCGCCGGCGTTGAGGTGTTTCGCGAACCGCTTCGCGGCCTCGACATCGTCGAAAAACACGCCTGCCAGGTGGCGGCGCCCTTCGATGGCCGTGATCAGGTCGCTGTGCCGGCGGGCGAGTTCGTGCAGGCGCTCTTCGTAATAGGCTCCAGCCGTCTCGATGTTCTCGCGGTTGGCTTCGACCCACCGCATGGTGATCAGATAGGCCAGGGAGGCCAGTTCCTCCTGGCCGTTCGTAACGAGCGCCCCGAACTGCGGCAGCGAATCCAGGGCAGCGCTGAACAGCACCCGCGACGCCGGGTATTCGCCGCCGGGAAACCCCTTGCCCACCACCACAACACTCGGTTTCAGGCCGTATTCACGAAAAAGATACAGGTCGGGACTCCACACGCAAGATTGAATCTCGTCGCAGACCACCGGCACGTCGTGTGCGCGGCATAGCGCATAGGCCCGCCGGATAAAGCCTTTGGAGAGCCGGACCGCCGCGTAGTTCATCAGGATAAGCTCATGGAAAAAACCGGCGATCTTGTACGGGGGCTGGTCCCATTGCGCGAACACCGCCTCCAGGTTGTCCAGGTTGTTCGGCCGCACCCCGCGCACCGCGAACGCCCCGCATCGCTCCATCTGCGTCGCCATTTCCGGCCACATGCCGCGCATGGCCTGCGTCAGGAAGGTGGTGCCGTGATAGTTTGCCTCGAGGCCCCCCTCGTCGTCTCCCAGCACCACCGCGACCGGAGTGCGTCCGGCATACCGGGGTTCGGGGCCGCCGGCCTCGCTGCGGTAAAACCTCGCCAGAATCATCTTCAGGGCGGCTTCCGCGGCCAGACTGCCCGTCTCGAGGTTCAGTACGCGGTTCAGGGCGTTCATGGATGTCGAACGCAGGGTCCGCGCCAGCATGCGGTTGTCGCCCGGGGCAATTCCGGCGGCGGTACGCACCATTTCTTCCTCAAGTAGGCGCGTGATGTGGCCCCGGGTATTGTTGTGGGTGGCATTGGGAATGCCCAGCGCCTGGGCATGGCGAATCAGCGCATAGCCCGGAAACGCATGCCCGAGAGGCGCATGGTAGTGTTCGCTCTTCGACGTCAGATACAGGCGGCCGTCTTCGCCTATCCGGTAATACCCCAGGGCGCTGAGCGGCGCCTGTTCCGCGTGCGAATGGCGCGCGAACTCAGCGCTCGTGGCGCCCCCCGAAGTCTGGCCCGACGGACAGACACAGACCGTCCCCACCCGGGCCAGGCGAGACGACAATGCGCCTTGAAGGGCCGGCGGAAAAAACGCCACCTTGCGCGTCGCGAGCCGGCGCAACTCTCCCAACGGAACTCCCCCCAGAAACGAGGCCGCACCGCATACCGCCTCCATGTAGTCTTTTCCGGCCAGGTCCTGCAGACTCAGGCGCGGCGATACGAAACGCAGGGGAGACCTTGTGGGCACGGACAGCTTCCTTCCTGGGGCGCCGGACGCCGGGGTCCGGGAATGTTCGATTTTGCGCGAAATTGTTCCTTATGGTAGTGCGCGACGACGGGTCTGTCAACAGGCCGCACCTGCACTCGTCCCGGTTCCGGCCACCTCGGAGATGGCATTGCGCGCTGCGTTTGGCCGCTTGAACTACGGCTCGTGGGGCCCCGGAGTGTCGTAATCGCTACCGCGATTGCTTCGGTGAAACCCTGCCGTGATGTAAGCAATGCGGGCCAGGGTGCGTATAGGGAGGCCCGGATTGATCAATTGGGTCACGCTCAGTGCTACCGGCTCGCCATCGGGAACGGTCACGCGGCACAGCAGGGCGCAGAGGATCCCGCCAAAGCCCGAAATGGCGAAACACAGGCGAAACCCATCGAATCCCCAGGCTTCGATGATATTTCCCACGATTATGGGCGTGGCGCCGAGCGCGATGGAGGTAAAAATGCTCCAGGCATTGGTGTAGCCGACGACCCCGGTTTCCTTGATGAAGCTCAGGTTTGCGCGGTTCGCGGAGACGTTGAATGCCGCATTGAACACCGCGCTCGCGATCGCGGGCGGCAGGATCGCCCAGCGGGTCCACGCATGGTCCGGAAGCAGGAGCAGAAACGACAGGGACGCCAGGGCGAACGCGAAAAGCGTCTTGAACATGGCCCGGGCGCTCCCGCTCTGGTCGGCAAACCGTCCCCACGCCCGAATGGTCATCAGGATCCCCAGGCTTCCGGCTGAGGTGATGGCCGTGATGTAGCCCGAGGACAGCCCGAGCGCGTCGCGCATGTACAGCACGGAACAGGAGGTGTACCAGGCCAGACAAGAGAAACCCAGCGCCGAGACCGCCAGAAACCGGAGGTAGGGGAGGTCTGAGAGCACCCGGGAATACGAGGCGAATGTCTCGGGGTGCCGCTGTTTCTCGGCGGAACCCTTGCCGCCGGGAATCCGCGCGATGTAGATGAGGCTGATCAACCCTGCCGAAACCCCTATGGCATAAATCATGAGGTAGCGGCTCAGGGCCTGGGTGTTCATCAGGATCAGGGCCTGTACACCGAGCACAAGCACGGAAATGAGATTGGAAACCATGGTCTCGGCGCTGAAGTAGAGGCCCCGTTGATTGGAAGGCACGAGCTCGTGGAGCCAGGGCCACCAGCCTCCGGCCCCGATGGCGCGGGCCAGGCAGAACCCGAGCGTGCTTCCCATCAAGACATACCACGCTGCGCGCGGGCCCCAGGTCCCGTATACCCAGGGAATCAGAAAGACGCCGCAGATCAGGATGTTCCGCGTCAGCCAGGCCGCCAGCATGAGCCGTTTCGAGCCCACCCGGCTGATGATCCGGACCGTGAACAGCACCAGGACCATCGATAACGGCGTAAATGAGAGGAGTTTGCCGACCCAGGACGGCGGCATGTCAATGCGCCGGGCGAGGAGTACCAGCGCCGGGCCAATGACGCACTGCCACCCGACTACGTTAAAGGCAACGTACCCGAGAAACGAACGGGGTTCGTGGTCCAGTTCATGGAACGCCTGGACGACCGGAAAACGACGCCAGAACGGCGTTCCGTTTGGTATTGTTGCGTTCATGGATGCGGTTTAACTGCTAAACAGCCTGGTTGCCCGGCGCGCAAACGCGGAATGCGGGCGACGGCGGATTATAGGGGAAAGGTCATCCCGAGCCGACGGCTCGAAGCTATTATATCCGAAGGCCGGGGCTGATGCACCCTTCGCTTCGCGAGGCGCCAGATACCTGTCCAAGCCCCGTCACACCTCTATCTCGGCCAGCGAATCGACGATCCGGCCGGGTTGGTAGGGAAATGGTTCGATGTCCGCCCGGCGGGTCACGCCGGTCAGCACCAGAATGGTTTCCATGCCGGCCTCGACGCCCGCGATGATGTCGGTATCCATGCGGTCGCCGATCATGACCGCGGTTTCCGAATG
>DDYW01000156.1:28949-85149 GCA_002348185.1 Candidatus Hydrogenedentes bacterium UBA2224
GCGCCGCCCGCAACCAGCCGAATGGCCTTTGTGATGGCCTCGAAATCGTACGCGTGCGTTTCGCCCAGCACCACATAGTCGGGGTTGTGGTCCGTGATCACGAAGCCCGCGCGGTGGATCTCGCTGGTGAGGCCGCTTTCGCCAATCACATAGGCCGTGCTCCGCTCGCCCTGCGACTGGAGAAACCGGGCCGTAGCCATCGCCGACGTGTAAATGTGGTTCGCGGTGATGTTCAGGCCCGTTATCCGAAGCCGATGCGACAGGTCGCCCGGCGTGAACAGCGGATTGTTGGTCAACACCAGAAACTTTGCGTCACGCTCGAGCAGGCGGCCGATGAACTCCTGGGCGCCGGGAATGACCGTGCTGCCACGAACCAGCACCCCGTCCATATCAATAAGAAAATTCCGCGTGTCCGTCATAGTCCCTCCGCAATGGATGCGCAGGCCCACACCCTGCACGGCACATACCTTACCACGTGGAAAGCCGTCTCTGCGAGCGCCAGATCGGTATTTTTGTTCCTTGAAGCGCAGGCGTTTCGTCTGTCTTCATGTCTTTTCGGAGCGATCCGGATGCAGGCAAGCCACCTTCGCTACAAGATCCCCGTTTGTCTGCGGTATGGGCCCCCGCGGGCGGCGAGATCATTTCCGCGTCCACCCCGGGCTAGTGTCGGTCGCCCCTACGGGGCTGCAAAAACGGCGCCTCCGGCGGTCAATCGAACGGGGACACGTAGTCGCGCCGGGGACGGCGCTTGGAACATGTCCCCGTNNCCCGTTCTCCGTCCTCTCCTCCGGGTCATCTCCGGTGTGGGACCGCCGCCCTTGCCGGTCATTTCCGATGTCATCATCTGTGGGTGAGCCTGTCGGCTCGTGGCTGGCTTTCCCGAGGGCTTTCGCGCCATCCTTCAGGCCCTCACATCTTCGCGCCAGTTGAGGTCGCCGGGCAACTGAATCAGGCCGGCACGGTGCTGCTCTTCGATGGACTTGTTGCTGAACCGGGACCGGTTCACGTAATACCACTTCAGACCTCGCAGGGGCCACAGAGGGATGCTCCGGACATAAGTAAGCTGCTCCACCAGAGCGCCGGTGAAGGCCTCTTCAAAGTTCTTTGTCACCGGCCGGGGGGCGATCCGCCCCGCGTTCTGCATATACGCCAGCGACTCCTGGTGCCGGCGCAACATGGTGTCAAAATCAGTATTTTCGAACGCCTCGTTATACCGACCGGGACGATGGGGCAACATCAGCCCGTCCCGCGTACTGGTCGTGGTCAGCGTGCGGTCCGGCGCGAGGTAGGTTATAAGATCATAGGCGTACTTGTTGCGCACTCCGTACATGCAGAAGAAGTTGGGCGACTCCGCCAGTTGCCATGCCGCGATGAACACTAAATTCGGCAGGTTCATCGCATAGCTTCCGAGGTAACGAAACCCCCGGCTCTGAGCCCACTGGCCGGTCTGGGCCGCCACCTGATAATCGTCGGGGAACTCTTGCGGCGACGCAGGCCGAAACGTCTTCTCCGCACCGACCATCCCTCTCATGGAAACATACAACATTACCGGAACCGCGATTAGTGGCAAACCGATGATCAACGCGCCCATTATGGCAATAGCCCCCATCGTGCCGTCCTCCCTTTGCTGCCAGCCCGGGTCACGCGATTCGAGCGAAGCGCCGCCGCACACAACAAGAATACCGCGGCGGCTATCCGTGAATTCAAGATTGTATTTCACACCAAGACACAAAGCCATAGAGATTTTCGTGTTGCCGAACTTTGTCCGGAATGCATTTCGCCTGTAGCGCAGGCGTCTGGCCTGCATTCTTGTTTTTTTGTGGACGCAGTGGACGCAGTGGACGCGGTGGACGGCTCTGTCCGCGCGACTTTGCTGTAGTCAACGCCGCGGATGCAGCCTGTGTCTCCGAAATCGTCCGCGTATCCTGCCCGACACCGCTGGTGTCGAATGTGAGTCGCCGGAAGGTCAGCCCGGAGAACAAGTGCGCGTCCCGATTCAGTCCTGCCAAGGACTAAAGAGAACGGGTTCAGCACCGCGTGCGAATTGAGTCCCGTCAGGGACGAAAGATAGTAGCCCCGGGTTTCAACCCGGGGTTCTCGCAACTCCAAGGGAACCAAGTCCCGTAGGGACGGCAGAGTGGAAGACGCCGTCCGATATCGGTTGGGCGGCCGCCGGGGACGGCTGAGAAGGGCCGCGGGTGACACCCGCGGCTCGGGCGCTCTCCCCATACCGGTCCCCTTCGCGAGTCACGCCGCTGTGGTCAAGATGCGCCCATGCCGGTCAGGGCGCTGTGTCCGGGAAGTCCGCGACGGGTTCGGGGCTGAGAGAGACCCAATCGTCGTCGGCCAACGAGTCGAGCTCGGATAGTTCTTCCTGCGTACCAACCAGGATCCTTTCACCGACGGGCTGAAAGTCGAGGCCAAACTGGCGCAGCAGGGCATCGAGGGCCGCCTGCATGGGCACATCGCGCAGATTGCAGTACGAGACCATCCAGTTGGCAGCAGGCAGGATTGCCAGTTGCGGCGGCTCTGCCTCGGGCCGGCGAATCTCGACGTATCTCGAGCCCATGGCGATGTCTGCCTTGGCGGAACCGGCCAGGAATTGGAGGATGTGCACGAGTTCTTCGCCTTCGAATTCAATGCTGAGATCATCGGCAAGGGACTTGCCCAATGCGGACGTGATTTCCGACTCGGGCGCTGCCCGGTCATTGTCCTGAGCGAGCAATTCCGGGCTGCTCACGAAGAGGTAGTCCCCCTCGTTTTCATAAGTGAGGTTCAGGGGCGTCAGCAGAGCTTCAAGGGCGTGGCGCAGTTCCACGTCGCGCAAGCTGATTCGGTCGACCAATCCGTCGGAGACGTAATCCTTGCCCCTCAAATGCCGCAGCCACTGTTGGAGAATCTGAGGGTCAGTGGCAACCAAAGCCGAAGGCTGCGGTGGAGGTGACTGCGGGAAACCGGGGGCGTCGGTCTTCTGCTCTTCAACGCGGAACTGAAAGTTATGCCGCTGTGGTTCGGAGAAGAGTCCCACAGTTCCCCAACGCGGGTTTATTGTATGCAACAGGTACTCTTCCATGCGCTCGCCTTCTTCGTACCAGTGAGGCTCTGTAGCTCCAAACCGGAGCAGGGCGCGGCGAACTCCGTCGGGCGTCTCTCTGATCTCCAACAGTTGCGCCACCGGCTGGCTGACTGGTCTTTCATCGGGCGGCGTAACCACGCTGTGGTCGACAACGATGTTCACCTGAGCGTATTCGGCGACGAATTCCAGGATACGGTCAACGTGCTCGTACCTGAACTCGATCGAGACGTTTTCGGAAAGAGCCTGGTTCACCCTGGTGAGGTCATCATCGTCGGTATCCTCCGCAGAATCCGTATACGCGTGGGGAGTCGTGACGAATATCCCGAAGGGCTTCACCTCATAGACCAGTCCCAGGGGGTAGAGAAGATGCTCCAAAGCTGCCGACAAGGGAGCTTCCGTCAGCTTGATGCTTTCGACGAGACCATCCGTGACGTAGGCCGGAACGCATTTCGGATAGCGCTCCCAGACGAGTGCTCGATAGTCCTGCGCGGCCATGTCCGCCTGAGGAGGCACGGCACGGCTATCGAGCACGATGCTGACGCCAAGGTACTCTGAGACGAACGCGAGAATGCGCGTAATGGGCTCGTCTTCGAATTCAATACTGACAGGTTTCCCCAGCGCCTGGGCTGCCTTCACGGTTTCAGGAGGCTCGGCGCTGCGCTCCCATCTCCAATGGACGAGAGCTTCGGACGCCGAGATCGCCTTGATCGGCTCGGGAAGGTCTTCAGACCCGTTGCCGTCAGCATGTGCAAGGATGGCCGTCCGGGGGGAAGGACTGGGGCCGGACTCGGACGGGCCGGACAAGTCTGGCGCGCCGGACTGGTCGGAGATCTCAGATGAAGAGGGTGTGTCGGTCTGGGCCGCAGGCCGGTCGTGGCTGGTGTAATAAACGTAGCCACCGATGGTGAATGCGGCCAGGGTGGCGACGACAGCCGACCAACCCAGACCGGCCACGGCACCCGATACCCCAGTCGCCGCGGCGGTCGTGCCGGGGAGCAGACTTGCCTTCGCCAACCATGCGGCCTTGCCAAAGGGAATGGCCGCCAGCACGGTCTTCTCGAGTCCGGGGCGGGGCTTTTCCTCGCCGAACGCCTCTTCGATGGCGCCGGCCATCTGGTCGCGCAGCTTCTCGCGGCCCAACTGGAGGCGCTTTTTCATGGCGCTTTCGGTGATATCGAGGAATTGGGCCGATTCCGAGACCGAATGCCCTCCGATGTAGAAGAGATACAGCGCTTCGCGATACTTGTCGGGCAAGGCGTCCAGGTTCTGGCGCACGAAAACGCGCATCTCTTCGCGTTGCGCGGACTCCGACGGTGTTGTCCTGACCGGCGCTTCGACGGAGCCTTCTCTAAGGTCGGTGATGGCGTCCTTTTCGCGGGTGCGTTTGCGCAACCATTCGAGACAGCGCGTGCGCGCGACCTGGCCCAGCCATGCGCCAAAGGCGTTCGGTTCGCGTATCGTGTTCAGCCGCAAGTAGCTGTGAATGAAGCTCTCCTGCACGAGATCTTCGCAGTCGGAAGGATTGTGGCTATAGCTCGCGCACAATGCCCAGACTCTGCGCGCGTAGCGGTTGACGATTTCCGCATAGCGCTTTTCATCACCGGCGAGGATCTTCCGTACCAGTTCGGCATCGTTCATGACAGGCCTCCTCAGGTTTCTATCATACAAGATGCCGGAGGCGGGGGGGGGGTGAAATGGGCGCGGGGAAGTATGGGAAGTATGGGAAGTATGGGAAGACCTCTGGGACGGCGAAACATGAGCCGTTTGGCTCAACCGAAGGTGATGAAAGGCGGGAATCCACCCCCGGTTCGGCTTACGCCCCCCCCCGCCGACGGGGAGGGAACGTCTTACAGGTCGGGCGATACGTTGGCGGCGTTCCCTGTCCCCTGCTGGCGGGGGTGGCCGCCGATAGGCGGCCGGGGGTGGAGCACTGAGCACCATGCCATCCGCGCGAGAATACATGAGCAGTCGCCCGTCGGCGGGGGACAGAAGACGCGGTGGGAATCGAGGATCTGGTGAAAGAGGAACACCTGGCTCGGACTCCGGTGTGTGGGACCGGCGCCCTCGCCGGTCGGTCTTCCTTTCACCGTCTACCGTTGAGGCGAAGGCCCGTGATTCGCTGTCCCGGAGCCACTCGAGGGACTACCGGTTGTCTATCTCGTGGAATTCGGCAATGCCTTCGAGGTTAAGGAGGTGGTCGCCGGATTCAAGGGAGGAACCGCCGCAGAGAGCGGTGTAGACGACCTGGCCGCCGGGATTGAGACGAACAAGCGCGATCTCACCGTCAGTGCGGGTTTCGGGATTGGCTTTCGCAGCCACGCGCGTTGCCGACGTGTCATGGCGGTCGCGCACCATGAGGATATCGCGGCGTCCGTCGGCGAGTTCAATTTCAATGGCAGCGTGTGTGTCGCCGAGAGCCAGCCCTTCGGGCGTCTGCATCGGATGCCGGCGGATGGCCGTGATGAACCGGTTGCCCTCGTAGGGTTCCAGGACGCCCACAAAGGTGGATTCCAGCGGGGGAGCATCCTGGGCATTCTGCCTTCTGACCAGGACTCGGGGGATCCAGATCTCCTCGGTCGAGTTATACAAGCTGGCGACGGCCCAGCCCTCCGCGAAGCCGGCCGAGGCTTCCCGCGTGAAACCGGTGTACCGCAGATGAATGTCGTGTTCGCCTTCGAGCAGTTTGAGCCGGTCTTCTGTGGTCCAATCCGCGGACCAGCCGGACGGGGCCGCCGGATCCATCTGAAAATTGCGCATCTGGGCGCCGTGGCCGTAGTCCTCCGCAGGCCTCAGGGTCAATCCCGACAGGTCGACCCCGCCAAAGTGGCTGTGAAGAAACATCGTGTGATCATGGCCGCCCTTTACATGAAAGACGTCGAGCACGTAGAAATCTTCCGGCGAGACGTCAACCAGGATGGCGGTGCGCTCAAACCGTTCGCCGCCAATCATGCCGGGGGCGGACATGCGCATGGCGTGAAATGCGGCGCCCTCCGCCCACAGGGTGGTCTCGCCCGCCTGGCCAAACACGGAGTTGGCGCCGTCGACCACTACCGTGTTGTGAGCGGCGCTCATGGTGTACCAGCGGGCCCGGGGCGATTCCCATCCGCCGAACTGGACCGGGGGGTACCCCAGCTCCGGAAGCAGATCGAGTCCTTTGGCGAAAAGCCCCAGATTCATGCCGTCGGTGTGTCCGTGGCCGCCCCCCGAGTCGTAATCGAGCCAGAGCACGCGGCGGTGCTCGCCTTCCCCGGAGCGCATCAGAGCAAGGCGCCACTGCTCGAGGTTGACGCTTCCCAGGACGAGGTCCGGGCCGTGCTCGCGTATCACGGCCTCGATGTCGTTTACCACGGGGCTAGGATCGTCAATGTAGAAGTCGAAGGGGAGGTTGGCGAGGTCGTTGCTGTTTTCCCGAAAGGCAATCTGCGCGTATACGGGGTCGCCGGTCTCCTTGTGGTACTGCCAGCAGAGCGTGAACATCGACGGTGGAATGAGCGTCCAGCCCGAGTTGCCCGAACCGTTGGCGTAGCGTGTAAAATTCAGACCCACGTACCGATCCACTGCATGGCAGTACGCGCCCGTGTCTCCGCTCTGGGGATAATAGAGCCCCAGGCACAGGGTGTCCGCGAAGAACCGGAAGGTCTTCCGGAGGTTCGGATGACGTTCCAGCAGCGTGTGCAGAAACGCCGGATCAGATTTCGAGAATTCGCCGATGAAGCAGCCCAGAGCGGAGATGGTGAAACACGAGTAGCCCGCCAGGCCTTTCTCGCCCGTCACGCCGTCGACCGCAGTGGCTTGCTGCAACATGGGATCGACGATTTCCCAGAACGCCTGCTCATGTTCGGGCATGCCGAGTACCGCGTGAATGATGGCCAGCGCAATTTCAGTGCGGGGGTAATTGGTCGTGATCTTCGAGCGGCTGGCGATGGCGTCGCGCAGAATCCGGGTCTCGATGTTGCGCTGAATGTCGGCGAAACTGGCCTTCGGGTTTTCCAGCGCGTACTGTTCCGCCTTCTTCGAAAGAAATGCCACCAGTTCGGGATCGTCCTGGATGGCCTCAAAGATCATGTCGTAGGCCATGACGATCTCGCGCGTCTCTTCGCAGGCGTCGTGCCAGGTCGACACGTAGCCGCGGTCGGCTTTCCGCTCATACACAAACCCCTGCTCGCCGAAGTCGAAGGGGGGATAGAGGTCCGCCACGCGGTCCATGAGAATCGCGGCCTTGCGGGCACAGGCCGGATCGCCGGTCATGAGGTGCGCGGCCGCCAGCGTGCGGATGCCCTCCACGACCCCCTGCTTCCACTGGCCATACACCAGATACGCGGCGATAAAGCGCCAGCGGTTGTCGCCTTCGACGTAGCCGGTCCCGTCGTCCACCCCGAAAAGGTGCAGCGGATCGTTTACATCCGGGTGCTCGGTGTTGAAGAGAAGCGACCGGTCGGCCTTGCCGGGGTCAAACACGCCGTGTTCGTCCAGCCCCGAGGCGTAGAACGCCCCGAAGTCATTTTTGGGGAAGAACTCACTGCAATGCGGACACCGGACCTTCCACGGATGCGCGAGGGCGGCCATCTTCCAGTTGTACATCGGCACGTTCGCCTTGCATGCCGGACAGTGGCCGTTGGACCAGACCATCCAGGAACGGGGGAGCGTCGCTCCGAACATCAGTCCCCACAATTCATCCTCGGGCATGGTCAGCCAGGGTTGGGCGCTCGCGACAATGCTGTCGCGCGCGGCCCGGGCCCAGTCAAAACGTTCGACGTTCCGGCGCACCGCCGCGACGATTTCAGGGCCGTAGAGGGTGCTTCTGGTTTTTTGAAGGTCTTGTCCGGGGGCGGCGCTGCTCAGGAGCATTCCGCTCACCAGTATCGCCGCCGCCGTCGGAAAGAAATGCACGCATCTGAGCATCGAAAGCCCCCCAATGGGTCAGGATCCATGGCCAACGGAGCACGGATATGGTGACTGCAATTTCGCCATCATACCATAGGACTACCGCTTGGGATGGCGGCCCGGATGGCTTCGCGCCGCATTGACAGCTCCCGGCGCCCTTGGCATAGTACCGCCCGGCAACGTGCTGAACTATGGGGTGCTCCGTGAACGTCGATATCGTCATCGTCAACTTCAATACTCGCCAACTCCTCCGCGAATGTCTGGAATCGGTAGCCCGGGCCCACGGCGAAGTCGAGCATGCGCACACGATCGTGGTCGACAACGCGAGCACGGATGGCTCGGCGGCGATGGTCCAATCCGATTTTCCGTGGGTCGAACTGGCGCCGTTATCGGAAAACCTCGGCTTTGGTGCGGGCAACAACCGCGGCGTCGCGCGAGGGCATGGCGAATACATCCTGTTTCTGAACTCGGACGCCCAACTGACTCCCAATGCGCTCTCCGGAATGGCGAATCATCTCGAGGCGCATCCGGACTGGGTGGTAATAGGGCCCCGCCTGCTCTACCCGGACGGCTCGTTCCAGCCCTCATGCCGCCGGTTTCCTACGGTATGGCGGTGCCTGTGGTCCACGGCCGGCATGGCCACCCGCTTCCCCCGGGCTTTCAGGACCTTCCGTCACTGGCTCGACGAGGAGGAGCACATTGACGGGCGACGCGTGGACATGGTCTCCGGCGCGTGCTTTCTCATGCGGCGGGCGTATTTTGAGGAGATCGGGGGTTTCGACGAAAACCTCTTTCTGTTCGAGGAAGAATTTGACGTGTTCTATCCTGCCGTGCGCCGGCGACTCGAGGTCCGGTACTGCGCCGATGCGATGGTCATCCACGGGGCAGGCAAATCCGTCCAGGCCAATCGCATGGCGAGTTTCGCCCGATTCCATCTCTACCGGAGCAAGTATTACGCCTTTCGCAAGCACTACGGGCCGTTTTCGGCGTGGCTTTCCTACGGGGCGGACCTGGCGGTCTTCGGAATCACCGGTTCCCTGCGTCGGCTACTCGGGAAGACGGCCGAAGCGCTGCTTATGTTTCGCGTCTGCCGGCGCGCATGGTCCGCGGCGCGCCTGTCCGGCGCCGAAGTGCGGGCACTCACGCCCAACCTGCCCGATTAGGCCGTTGGGTAACGGTCATTGCTCCACGCGCGTCGGCGCCGGGGCATCGGCGAACTGACGGTTGCGCACGCGCTGCACGAGTTTCGACAATCCCAGGATGGGCACGATTGCGCCCAGCAGGCGGGTGCGGTCCTGGCCATCGAGGTGCTCGCGCCATACCCGCCGGCGGAAATCTGGGAGGAGAAGGGCGTCCGGAATGGGGTACGCATCGTGGATGAGGTCGTCCATCCAGTCGCGCAGTTCATCACGAAGGCGTTCCGCAAACAGGGCCGGGGGCTGGCGGCGGGTAGGCCCGCGCCAGCCGGTCCACGCCTCAAGCTTCGCGCTGGCCCGGCGCACCACCTTGGATGCCAGCACCTGCCATTCGGGGGCGAGCGGAGGGAGGAGGGTCGTCTGCCAGGGAATCGCCGCGACATTCGGGAAAACGGAGCGCAGCATCGCCCGGTAGGTGCGATGGTTTGCGCGCAATTCCGTGGGGATGCGGCGAATCAGGTCGTTGAAATCGTAGTCGTAGAAACAGGCGGCCGATTCGGCGGCCTGCCGCATCAGCACGGTGCCCATGGCCGTTTTGCGGCGGACATGGTTGTCGAACAGGTAGCGGTGGGCGGCGTCGGGCGTGCGCAGGTGCCGCAACTCCTCGAATTGCCGCTTGAAAATGGAGAGCGGGAAATCCTCTGCGCAAAAGTCACGTGCCGCAGGCATGGCTTCCGCCAGCTCGGACTCCTTCAGAAACCGGTTGTAGCGGTGGAAGAGATTCTCCGCCAGTTCCGCGGGGCTCATGGGCGTCGACCACTGCGGTCGCAGAAACGTCTCGCCCAGGACCGCGTCTCCGGCGAACCCGTTCAGGACGACATCCACCCCGGCGATAATGTGAAGATGGGCCAGGAAATGCATGTCGAACGTGTTGCCCATCCCCTCGGTCACGGCTACGCCTTCCTCGAATCGCTCCGCCAGCGTGTCGTATTCGTAGGGACAATCCTGATGCTCCGTTCCAAGGACGCGGGCAATACGCGCGGCATACAGGCGATCGTAACACTGGTCTTCGCCCCAGGTGAAGGTTCGCGGCAACAGGCCTGTCTGAACCGCGGCCGCCGCAACGCACCGGGAATCCAGGCCTCCGCTGAGCGTCACGCCGATAACCCGGCCGTTTCCCGCCTGCCGGCGTACAGCCTCAAGCAGCGCCGCGCCCGCCCGCTGTCCCCATTCCTCGACGGGAATGCCCTGCGTCGCGGGGTAGTCCCACGTCCAATAGGTCTGCCATTCGATCCTGTCCGGCGTTCGGGTCATTACCGTTCCCGGAGGAAAAACCGACACGTCCTTCACCAGTGTGCGGTTGCCCGCGAAGTCGTCCACGGTGAGGATCTGCGCCACCGCCAGGGGATCGATGTCGCCCGTGACCACGCCGGCGAGAACGGGACCCAGGACGCGGCTGGCCAGGCAATAGCGCCCGCCCTGATGAGCCCAGTACATCGGATACAGCCCATAGCGGTCGTTGGCCGCGACCAGCGTACGCGACTCCGGGTCCCACAGGATCACGAAGAAGGCGCCATTGAGCGTGGGCAGGGTTTCAGGCAGTCGCTTGTCGCGGGCCAGGGCCGCGAGCAGGGCCAGGCCGGTTTCCGCTCCGGGGCAGGCCTGCCGGCACCGGTCGAGCGTCGCGCAGGGGTGAAGTTCGCCAACCAGGATGCCCCAGAATCCCGATTCCTCGAGATACCGCGGCATGACGCCCTGGCCGAACTTGTCCGGACTCGCCAGGCCGAAAATGGCATCGCCCGACACGGCATAATGGTTGATGCGCTCCTGCCCGCCGGTCAGGAGGGAACTGAAGGAGCGCGCCAACGCCTCCACCTCGCCGAAATCAGGCGCCTGACAGAAATACGCGTTACTCATCGTCCGGTGACTTTCTGCGGAGCTGTCGCGAACACCAGCGTAACTCTCCCCAGGCGATACTGAGTTTCGAGAAGTACGTGTGGAGCGCATACACCAGCGAGACGCGGGCGGAATGGCCTTTCAAGCGGGTCTGCAGGAATTTCCTGCCAAGGACAAGCCCTGCCGCAGTCATAACCGCGATTCTGACCCACGCATTCCCCACGGCGAGCGCCAGAACCGCACCCAGCACCGCAAGCGCCCAGGCGGCGTTCATGAGGCACTCGCGTTTCCACAGGGGATCGGACGTCCGCCAGCAGCGCGAGGCGATCTCGGCATAGGTCTGCCCGCAGCGCACGTTCCGGCGCCAATAGTCGCGCAGACCCCGGAACCCCAGATTGTGGCGCGCCATGCTGCGGTTTATCTGGTAGATCTTCCGGTCGTGCGCGTTGCGCAGACGCCAGCACAGCAGCGGCTCTTCTCCGTAGGCCACATCCGTGGGAAAACCGCCCGCCTCCTGCAGGGCCGACCGGAAATACATCGCGGCGCCGCCGCAGTGCCGGATCACCCCTTCGCGGGGCATCCAGTCGATTTGCAGCGCTTCAAACAGGATCCCCGGACTCGACTCCTCGAGGTTGCCGCAGACCGCCGCAATATCTCCGTGTTCTGACAGAAAGTCCGCCGCGGCGCGCGGCCAGTCGGGCGACAGCGCCATGTCTCCGTCCAGAAACTGCACCAGTCTCCCCGTGGCCGCGTCGAGCCCGAGATTGCGGTTTTCGGCGGCGCGGCGGCGCGTCTCGCCGCCAAGCAGGCGGTCGACGCCCGTTTCCCGGGCGATGTCCATGCTGGAATCAGTGGAGCCCCCGTCGACGTAAATCAACTCCCACGACAACCCGTCAAGGTCCGCGTTCCTGACCGAGTCCAGGCACGCCTTCAGTGTGTCGGCCTCGTTGTATCCGATCACCACGAACGACAGGTCGGTTGCTGCGGCGGGAGAGGGGGGCCGTTCCGAGTTCGTTCTCATGGAACGCTTCGCTCATGCGGGGTGACGTTGGGCGCCAGGAAGCCCAGGCCCAGCCGTTTCAGTTGCCACGCATGCAGGTGTCTACGGAATTCGGCGTCCTCGTAGCGTTCAGCCCCTTGCAGCATGCTCGCGAAATAGCCGGCCATGATGCAGACCCCGCCGACAACATACGGGCGCTCAAACATGCGATTGACGCCGCTCGCGAGGATGTACAGGGGATGACAGCCCATGAACCACTGCCCGCGCCCCCAGCGCATCCGCCCATGGAGAATGTTCTTGTGCGACGAGCCCATCAGACGGTGGTGGATGATCTCGAGATCCGTGTCGCGAAAACTCCGCGTGCGCCATCCGAACATCCGGGCGCGGTGCATGGCGATGCCGTCCCACATGACCATGCGCACGTAGCCGCCGATCTGGTCCCAACAGGCGCGCCGCCAGAAGTTTACCGCGCCGGAAACCATGTCGTCGATGATGCGCTCTTCCTTGACGGCTCCGTCGCCGACCGGATTGAATACCTTGCCGCTCGCGCCGCCCAACGCGGGATCGGCTTCCATTTTCCGGATGATGCCCTCGAAATAACCCGGCGGAAGTGTGAGATCGCCGTCCAGTTTGCACTGGTACGCGAAGTCGCGCGTGCGCAGGGCCTCGTATCCCGCGTAGAACGTCTCGACCACGCCGCCGCCCACCTTGCGTTCGCCGCGGTCGCCGCGATGCACCACGTGAATCCAGGAGTATTTCCCGGCGGCCGCATCGGCGATGGCCCCGGTTTCGTCCCGCGAACCGTCATTCACGATTACCATTTCAACGGGCGGGAGCGTCTGCCCGGTGACGCTGTCGATGGTCCCCTGAAGGTATCGGGCTTCGTCACGGGCGGTGATGATGACAACATACGACCGATCGGACGATTCCATGCAAGGTTCCCCGGTCATTCCTGACCTCCAGTGTTCTGCTTTGTGTGGACCGATGCCCGGAACAAGCATTCCAGATTCGCGGCGATGGTTTCCAGATTGAATTGCGTCTCGATGGTTGTCCGGGCCCGCCGCGCGAGCGATTTCCGCAACTGTGGTTCGCGGAGGATGCGTCCGAGCGCCTGCGCCAGGGCTTCGGGATCCTCCGCCTTCACAAGCAGGCCGTTCTCGCCGTCCCGGATCAGCTCGGGAATGCCCGACACGTGCGTTGATACTACGGGGACACCGAGCGCCATGGCTTCCATGAGGGCCACCGGAATGCCGTCGCGATCCCCGCTCTTCGCCACAACGCACGGCAGCACGAAGGCGTCCGCGGTATCCAGCAGGGCCTTTACGCGCTCCTGCGGCATAGCCCCGGGCATCTCAAGATCCTCACGAAGGCCCGCGGCCTGCGCGCGGTCCCGGACCTCGCCGTACAGCGGGCCGTCCCCCGCGATCAGGCATCGGAACCGCGCGTCCCGCGTCTTGAGGAGGGCCAACGCCTCCACCAGCACGTGAAACCCCTTCTTCTCCACAAAACGGCCCACGGAAAAGAGCAGGGGGGGCGTGTTTCCCGGCGGGGCCGCGCGGAATTCGTACCGGGTCACGTCCAGCCCGCAGTGGACAACGTGAATGCGGTCCGCAACGCAGCCCGCCTCCTCCAGAAAACGGCGGTTGTAGTTCGAGATCACCGCCGTGAAGGCGGCGCGCCGCACCTTCTCCCTCAGGGCGGTGCCCCGTTCAAACAGGTCGTTGGCATGGGCCGTAAAGCTGAAGGGAATGCCCGCCAGAAGCCCCGCGTACATGGCGATGGCGGCCGGCACATGCGCAAAGTGCGCGTGGACGTGGCGAATACCGCGTAATTCCAACTCCGCCGCCAGACGGCATCCCAGCAGGAAATGCCACAGCATTTTCAGACGGTCCGGCGCGGACGGGGTCTGCGCTATCATGGCATCCCGCATAAGGAGGGTCAGCGCGTGCGCGAAACGCACGGGGTGGCGGACAAAGCGGGTCAGCGCGCTCACGGCAATCGCCGGTTTGGACGCGTCGTACAGGTACTGCGTCTCGGCTACAACCGGTTGGGCTTCTTCGGAGATCCGCCCCGTGTCGGGACGCGTCGTCGAAAACAGCGCGATCGAGACGCCCCGCTGACGAAGGGCCTCGACCTCACGGTAGATAAACGTCGAGGTCAGCGCTCCGAGTTCGGGCGCCAGATAGGCGATACTCAATGGCCTGTCCGCGGCATCGGACACCTTCATACGATAACGGGCCCTGTCTTTTCTTCAGGTAAACGGCGGCGTCAGTCTACCTGCCGGCCGAATGTGCTTCAATATCCGCGTGTTTTCCCGGCCCGGAGCGGCCCGCCGGTCTGGTATACTTCAGGAAAGGCGGCACGCGCCGGCCGGATTCCTCCGGGAGGCGCGGATTCTGAGGAAGACCCGGAATGATAGCGTTCTCCTGTCCGAAATGCGGTCATCAGTTCAATGTGCCCGACTCGGCGGTCGGACAGCACGGCTGGTGCAAGGGGTGCGGGACCATTATCCGCGTGCCCGAGTCCAGCAACGCGTCGGAAGATGAGATCGCGGACGCCAGGGTGGACCCGCAGGTCCAGGCATTGTTGCGCCGCGTGGTGGCGCAGTTGAAGGGGTACCGCGAGCGGGCGCGGCGCGCCGAAGCCGAAGTGCGGACGATGCAGCACATGGGAGAGAGCGTGGCCGCTCAGGAACGCGCGCTCAAAAAAGCGGAGACCCTCGCCACCCAGCTCGCCGGTCAGGTGTCGGCGTTCAAGATGGAGCACCAGGAAACCGGCGCGGAGTTGCGGGAATCCCTGACCGCGTTGCGCGGGTGGCTGGCTCCCGACTCCCCCCTGCGGGCGCTGGCCGCGTCCGCTCACGAACCGGCAGCCGCCGAGGAGATGCGGGCTGATCTGCAGCGCGAGCGCACCGCTCATGCGGCAGCGCGGGCCCAGGTCCATGACCTCAAAGCCCGCCTGGCCGCGGCAATGAAGGAGAGCGAAGGGCGGGCGGAGGAGATCTCCCGTCTCGGCGAACGCCTGGCGCGCTTCGAGGAACGAATGGCTGAACTCGCCGAGCGCTGCGGCAAGCTGGAGGAACAGGCCGGGGCGCTGCGCCGGGAACGGGACGAGGCGCGCCGCATCCTTGAAGCCCGCGGTGTCGGGGAACACCAGTCCGAAACGGTCGCCGCGCGGCTTCAGGAGAAGGAAACAACCATCCAGCGGCTTTCGGAGGAACTCAGGCTCGCATTCGAGAGGAAAGGCGAGGCCGAGGCCATGGGCCGCCAGCATCTCGACGATATCGAGCATCTGTCCGCCGAACTGTCGGGCGTGACGCAAAGCGCCGAGGCCGAGATCCTCGAGATTCAGGCGGAACTGCGCGGCGAACGCGAAGCGCACCTCCTGGCCGAACGGGCCCTGGTGGCGGCGCAAGAGGAACTGCGGGGGCTGAGGCAGGAACTCGAGGCGTTTCGCAAAATCGAGGTGGAACACCACGGCCTCGAGCGCGAGGCCGCTGTGTTGCGGGAAACCCTCAAAAAAGCGGGGGAGAGCCCGGCACCCACGGAAGGCGCCGAGGAGGCGTTGCGCGACGCGTGGGAGCGTATCCGGGAACTCGAATCCGAACTCGCTCGCATGCGCGCAGAGCAGCAGAATCCCCCGGACACCAGCGCCGGGATGGCCGAAACGCTCGAAGTCGACCCGCCGCGGAAAAGCGGCCCATTCCCCGGACCCTTTGTGGCCCCTTCCGAGCAGAAGACCGACGTGCAGGGTATCACGTTGATTCCCGAGATTATGGACGAGAATTTCGACGACCGCGAAATGCTGGATACGCTCATGCGGTTCCTGGGTTCGGAAGAATGATGTGTTGCTGGCGTGTTTTCGCCGGTTTGGGTATACTGCCGGAGAACTGGCGGAGCGGAACACAGAAGATACGTGAATGCGTAAACTCATTTTGACATGCGGCTCGTGTGGTCAACGCATGCAGGTGCCGCGTTCGGCCATCGGGCGCACCGGCCTGTGTCCGGCCTGCGGAACCACCGTCCGCATCAACAGCGACAATACCACCACCGCCGGGCCGGCCCGCAAGGGCATGTTTACCGGCGGGACCAGTTGGTGGCGGGGCGTGGGCAAAGCCAATGATGATGCCAAGCGCCGTTTCGGCGAAGCCGTCGATCTCTATTACTCCGGCCGTTTTGCGGAGGCCCTCGCCATTTTTAACGGGTTGGCCCGGGATTATCCCGGCAATCCCGACATCCAGAACGGGCGTGTCCAGTGCGAGCGGGCGTTGCGGCATCCCGGAGCCGGAAGGCGTCTCGCGCTGGAAGACAAAACCGAGAAAGTGAAGGGCGCCGTTTTGGACAGAGAAACCGTCGAACGCATCGTGCTCGAGAAACTGGTCGCCGGGGGGTCGGAGGCCATTCAGTTGCAGGCCGCCGATATTGCCGCCCGGCTCCTGGGCCTCTACGATGGCGTCAGGAAAGCCCCTGACGCAGACGAGACTCTGGTCGAGACCGGGTCCGCGAAGATGCATCCCGCTGGACACGAAGGTGGGGACTCCGCCAAGGCCGAGGAGGAACCCTTTACGATATCCGCGTTTCGCGATTTTGCTCCTCGTGATTCCGCCAGGGAGCTTCATGAACAGCCGGAAGACGTGTCGGAAGACGACGACGTCGCGTCTTCCGATGCGCGGCGCGGTTAACTGAACGGTTTGCCTGACCGAAACGTAACCGGGGCCTATGGATTCTGACGAGACACTCCGCATCATCCTCGACCTCAGTTGTGCTCTGGAGCGGCCCCTCACGGGCGTCGGCTATGTGGCCCTGCACCAGGCGTCCGCGCTGGCGGGTCTCGACACAGCGCTCGATCTCCGGGTGTTCGGCACGCGCGCGCGGGGCGTCGCCCTGCCCCCCGAATGGCGCCGGGGCTTCACCCGCAGCTTTGTCGTGCCCGGTGCGCGCCGGCTCAAACTCGCGCTCTGGCCGCGCTGCAACTTTCCGCCCATCGAATGGTTCTGCGGCCCGGCCGACATCGCGCACGGGCTGTTTCACCTGCTTCCCGCTGCCGCGACCGCCAGGCGCATTGTCACGGTGCACGATCTGGTCGTGTTTCGCCATCCCGAAACGCACACCGCGGAAACGGTGCGCATTCACCGGCGGCTTCTCCTGCACGCCGCGCGGAATGCTGATGCGCTGCTTGCGGTGTCCGAAAGCTGCCGTCAGGACATCCTTGATGTCCTCAATGTGCCCCCGGAGAAGGTCTTTGTCGTTCCCAATGGCGTGCGCCGCGGCGACTATGAAGGCGAGCTCGACCCCGCCGCGCTGGCTCGCTGCAAACAACAGCTCGGTTTGCGGCGGGACTACTGGATTTTCGTCGGCACCATCGAGCCCCGGAAGAATCTGGTCCGGCTTCTTGCCGCTTACCGGCGCATCGCGGACCGGTTCCCCGAATGCCCGGACCTGCTGCTGGTGGGCCAAAGCGGCTGGCAGGCCGAACCGGTATTCCAGGCGCTCCGGGAGCTGCGCCTCGAAAACAGGGTCTACCATGCCGGGTACCTGGCCCGTGCCGATGTTATACTGCTGCTGCGGGGAGCGGCGGCGTGTCTGTATCCTTCGTTGTATGAAGGGTTCGGATTGTCCGTACTGGAAGCGATGGCCGCCGGGGTGCCTGTGCTGACGTCCAACGTGTCGGCCATCCCCGAAGTAATCGGGCCGTGTGGCGTGTTGACTGATCCAGAGGACGTGGATGCCCTGGAGGCGGGACTGGAAACGCTGCATCTGCGGCCGGATGCGTGTGCGCGGATGGCGGTCCAGGCGCGGGAACGCGCGCGCGGATTCTCCTGGGAGGCCAGCGCGACGCGCCTGGCGGAGGTATACCGCCTGGTCCACCGCCGCTGATCGGGGCCAGGGCGTCAAAACACGCAAATTGAGGCGATGCCGGGGAGGTCTATCGTGAAAGCTGCGGTGATTTTCGAAAACGGCGATCTCGAGTGCATCAAGTTCGAAGAGGTCCCGTCGCCGGTTCCGGGACCCGGCGAGATTCTGCTCGACGTGCATGCCGCCGCGTTGAACCATCTGGATATCTGGGTGCGCAGAGGCCGTCCGGGGGTGGAACTGCCCGTTCCGCACATCCTGGGGTCCGACGCGGCCGGGGTGGTGCTCGAGGCAGGTGAGGGCGTGGACCACGTGCGGCCGGGCGACGCGGTGCTCATCAATCCCGGGTTAAGCTGCGGCAGATGCGAGTTCTGCCGGCGCGGCGAACAGAGCGAGTGCATTTCCTTCGGCATCGTGGGCATGGCGCGGCCGGGGACCTTCGCGGAGCGCGTGGTCGCGCCCGCCATGAACGTGTTTGCCAAACCGTCCCACCTGAGCATGACCGAGGCGGCGGCGCTCCCGCTTGCCTATGTCACGGCGTGGCGCATGCTCATGTCGCGCGCCCGGTTGCGGCCCGGCGAAACGGTGCTGATCCACGGAATCGGCGGCGGAGTGGCTCTGGCCGGCCTTCAACTTGCCCGCCTGGCAGGGGCACGCGTCGTGGTCACTTCCTCCTCGGATGACAAGCTGTTGCGCGCGCGCGAATTCGGCGCCGATGACTGCGTCAACTATGCCACCAACCCGTGCCTGAGCGAGGCCATCCGCGATCTCACGGGCGGACGCGGCGTCGATATCGTGCTGGATACGGTCGGTGCGGCAACCTGGTCCGAGAACTTCAAGGCGGTGCGCCGCGGCGGCCGGATTGTCCATTGCGGCGTCACAACGGGTGCGGAGACCACCGTGAACATCTCCCAGCTCTATTGGAACCATCTCGTGGTGATGGGGTCAACCATGGGGTCCGACGACGAATTCCGGCAGATGCTCGCGGCCGTTTCCGCCTCCCGTATGCGGCCCGTGGTGGATTCGATCTATCCCCTTAACCGGGTGTGCGAGGCCACGCTCCGGATGGAATCGGGCGAGCAGTTTGGCAAGATTGTGCTGGTGCCCGGCGGAGTACCCGACGCGCTGAACAAACCACGCGCCGAGTCCGGATTCCGCGGCCACAACTTTGAAGCGGTCCAGGAAGCCGGTTCCGTCGAGGCGGAATAGACCCTTGCGGGAAGCGGGGCGGCTCAGGATGTCAGCCGCTTCCGAAGCGCCACGATCCCCACCACGACAGCGACGACGACCCCAAGAAATATCAGGGTCGGCACGATGCTCTTGCTGGCCGGAACGGTTGTGTCGCCCGGTTCCGCTGCTGCGGACACAGCGGCGGGAGCTTCCTCCTCCCCCGAAGGCGTCTCGGGAGCCACGGTTGCGGCGGTCGGTTGCGGCGCGGCACTATCCATGACGGGGGCACTGGTCCCCGCTGCGATCCCGGATTCGGGCGTGTCGGGCACAGCCGCGACCTGCATCTCCGGCGCCTGCTCGTCTCCGGCAGGAGGCTGGCCTTCGGAGACGCCCGTCTGCGCGGCATCCCGGGTCTCTGACGACCGGGCGCCGATGTTCAGGCGGCCTTCCGCCGCGGCGGTCAGTGCGTCGGCAAGTTCCTTGCTCGCCGCCGCGTCACTGGCCTCCCCGGAAGCTCCGACATCGGATGCCGGAGCGGGTTCGCGTCTGGCAGCCGTGCTGTCGCGTTGAGGCCTGTCCGCCGTGTCGGCTGTATGCCGCGGCGCCGGTTCCGTCTCGGGGACCGTGACCGGGAGGGGCTCCGGCCCTTTGTTCTCCCCCTCGGCGTCTCCCTGATCCGGCGTTTGCCCCTCTTCGGATGGCTCCTGGTCTTCGTCGGATTCCGTATCGTCTTCTTCGGCTTGCTCGAAGGAGATGCTGCCCGTGCTTCCCCGCGAAGGGATCTCGTCGCCCTGCAATGAGGCAAAGGTGGTGCCGGTGATGCTGATGTTCGTGGAGGCCTCGTCCCCGCGCCGTTCCAGGACGATATTGGTGACCTCGCCCGCGGCCAGCGTGCTGCTGTTCAATCCTGCCATGACCACCATGTAGGTGCCGGGCTCTTTGACGTTGGTCATGACCTCTTTCCCGGCGGATTGCGCGGCCGCTCCGGGGCTGGCTTGACGCGGTTCCAGAGCGGAAGGGTCGTAATTCAGTTGAAAACTCAATGCGGCCACTCCGTCGGCGACTTCCCCTTCCAAAAGGACGGGAATCGTCACCTGATCCCCCTGGATTACGGGCTGGCCGATCCGCAGAGTGCCCGCGACCGACGACGCGGACACGAACATGAGCACCGTTGCTGCACCCAATGCAAGACTCTTTTTCATGGTTCAATCCCGTTTTGCCTGCGCTACCGTTTTAGAAACGAGCCGGCTAGTGCCTCGATCCCATCCACTTTAACGCTTTGGAACCCTGAACCGTTGACCGGGTTCGCCCCGATATGCCAAACACGCGGATTCGGGGGGGCCGTCATTCATCGGGCCTTACGTCCAGGTGGCTCTCTTCGCCTTCGCGTGCGAGTTTGGGATACATGCCAGCGAAGACGGCGTCTCCGCCCGGGAGCTGAGAACGCACGACCGTGATAAGTAAGTACAGCCACGCCAATAGCTTAGCTACAGGCAGGCCAAATACTGCCGCCAGCTCGTCCAGGTGCTGAAGCGTGGTACCCAGCAGGCTCAAGCTGCCCGGCGCAAGCAGCAGGTGAAAAGGGTAGGGGAGAAACGCAATCAATGCCAGAATGCCCACCTGGATCGCGCGCGCCATCGCGTTTTCCGGCGTCACTCCGGCATCCAGGCTGCGCCGATGGGCAAAAAAGGCCAGGTAAAGCGCCAGAAACAGGGTCACCAGACTCGGGGAATTGATGATGGCATTCTGTGTGACCACGCCACCCGCCAGACGGGCCGCCCAGTAGGCGGACTCTGGAAGGAGGCCCACAAGGAAAAAGACCAGCCACAATGCCAGTGTGGGCAGGGTCCAAATGCTGAAGGAGCTCTTCGACTGGCTCACGCAATTCCTCCCGATGAAGGTGCAACCTCACCAAAGTACCGCACGGCGTACCGCGATTCAAGCCTTTGTAATAAAAATGGTTACAAGTCAATCGGCCAATTCTGGCGCATGCTCTCCCGGAGCCGCGAGGGCCCTCTCCCCGATGCATCGGTCAGCCCTGTGGTCCGTGAACGGCCGGATCCCAGTCGACGATCCGGAACGCCTCCCTGCAACAGGGTTCGGCGGGCGGCCGGCGCATCTCGGCCAGGAGGATCAGGGCTTCCAGTGCAAGTCTATCCGCCGCTCCGAAACCGACATAGCTGGCGGTGGTCCCTCCGTAACCGCCCGCCAGGGCCCCCGCAAGCGTCGGGAAATACGCGTGGTATTCCTCCGTATAGCCGCAGAGCAGGGCCGTGCCCACAGGCGCCCGGGCCTTCAATTCAAGCTGGTACTGAACGAAGGCCTCGCCCGGCATCCCGACGAAGGCCAGGGCATCGTTAATCAGCAAAGCCGTCAGCGGCACGGCGAGATCCGGCGTCGCCGATTCCAGGTAGCGGCCAAACAACCCCTTGTCCCCGCCGTGCGCCTCGAAAACAATCCGGTGCTGTTCCGCATCGTTCAGATTCCATCGTGTACCTACCTGCACGGACTCCTGGCGGTACGCCACGCCGGTCCGCGCCGCGGGGCGCGGTTCAATCCCGGGGAGAGCCGCCAGGATGCTTCGGGCGCATGCCCGGCCGACCGTTTGCGCCGCCTCTACGCCGCCCTGAGCGACGGGGGTCTTGTCGAGGTAGGGGTTGATGTCGCCGCACGCTCCCTGCAGAAACACGCACGGGTAGCCGCTCTCGGCCTCAACCTGTCGCCGCAGTTCCCCAATGTAGTCGGCGGAGTACTGCCGGTTCGAAGGCCCCATGATCACCGGATGACAGGCAAAATGAACCAGCAGCGCGATGGGCTGCCCGTCGGCGCCGTTGATTTTGACGAGCGTCGCCTCGCGGTCGACAGGCTCGGTCGGCGTCTGCGCCTCGTTCCGCCAGAGCATGACGCAGCGCCCGTCCTCGAGGATCCGCCGCCGGTTATGCCCGATGTCGAGGGTGACTGCGCCGATGCCGACACGGGCGGGCTGGAGTCTGCCCAGCGCGTCCGCAATGGCCTCGACCGTAGCGTCCATCACCACGTTGGCGTGCGGCGCGTCCGGCACGTCCATCTCGGGCGCGTGATGGGTATGCGTCGCGGCAAAAAACACATGGGGAACCCCCAGCCCGGCGGCTCGCTTATGGATCTCCGCCTGAACGTCTCTCATGGGCGGCCGCCCCAGATCCGCTGACACCAGCGCCGCGGTGGTCCCGTGGGCCCGAAACACCACCGCACGCAGCATCAACGGGTCCAGCGTGCCCGTCGCCGGCCCTTTCCGCTCCGCATAGCCCCAGAGCGGGAGCCCAGGAGCGGGGGTGATGTCGCGCGTGCCCAGCCCAACCCAAAGGTCATTCATGCATGGTCTTCCTTATCGATCTCCGTGGCCGTCGGCCCTCCGCATAGCATCGCGCGTCTCACGAGCGGGGCAGCAGGGCCGCGCCATAACGCCAGGCGGCGGGGCGGCCCGCGAAACTCCACAGCGTTTCCGATGCGGGCAGGAATTCGGTCGTCGCTCCAGAGTCCCGCAGTACTTTGCCCGCGCTTTCAGGAAACATGCCAGGACTCAGAATGATGATCCAGCCGAATTCCGCGTCTTCAGACAGGGCCCGGACCTTGCGCCACGTGTGCACAACGTTGTAGCCCGTGACAGCCGCGGCGATGGCGGCTGAGGCCCAGGACCCCAGCGCGGTGTCCAGCTGCAGCAGCTTGTTCATCAAAAACACCAGCGCCACAAACACCGGAAGGCCCCACATCAGGGGGATCAGGTTCAGCCGTTTGCGGCCCGCCTCCGCATACACCAGGATCTCCGCCTGTTCCGTTTCCGTCAGACGCCGGCGCTGCATGGCGCCGTCGGCGGCGTCCGGAAACCAGTCGCCGGGAACATCCAGCACCAGCGGGTCTTCCGGCACGGCCGCGGCCTTCGTGAGGATGACCGACAGCCATTCCTCCGGCTCTTCCCCGTTGATACGGTGAACCACGTTATGCCCGGCATACAGCTCGACCACATTCGCGGCGTCCACGCTGTCGCGCATGAGACCGGTCTTCTCCAGCCAGTGCCGCGTCTTGTCGGTAAAGTCCTCCGCGTTCACCGTTCCCTCGAACACACGCACATACCCTGCACCGCGTGCCCGGCGCAGCACGGAACGGCGAACGAGAAGGTCGAGGGGGAGGAACAGCGCGATGAGCCCCGTGACCAGCAGGAAGCTCGAAACCACCGGCGCCACCACTCCGTGCCACGCGCTGGCTTCCATCCAGTGAAACAGAGCGAGCGCGGCGGCCCCCGCGATCCCCAGAAGCGCCAGCGTTGTGGCGGCCTGGACGAGGCTGCGCCTCAGAAGCGCCGCCTCCAGCAGCAGTAGATCATCGTGTTCTTCCTCGCTCAGCTCGCGTGTTGCCACCTCCGGCATGCCGGCGCAGAGCTGTACCACGGCCCCTCTCTCCAGAGGGTGCTGGTACATCGGAGTCGATGCCTGGTCGTTATCCGGCTGGGTCATGGTTCTACGGCTGCCTCGAAGACCGCGGTTCCTTCTCGCTCTCCACACGCCATACTCAAGCCTCCGCGGTCCTCGTTTCGCGCGAAAGTTTTTCAAGATACACCAACAACGCCGCAATGTCAGACGAGCGGATGCCCGGGATGCGTCCCGCCTGGCCCAGGTTCACTGGCCGCACTTCGCTGAACCGTTGCCGGGCCTCGTACGGGATGCCCGGAACCGAAAAAAAGTCGAGTCCGGCCGGGATCGCCCGCGTTTCCGCGTTGTGAAACCGTTCCACGTCACGCTCCTGCCGCGCGAAATACCCCTCGTATTTGCACCGGATCTCGACCTGCTCCGCCTCCTCAAACGACAGCGGCACGGGCGGGGGAGCGAAGCGCCATACGTCTTTGATGGACACCCCGACCCGGCGCAGGAGCTGCGCGGCCGGCTGGGTCGCCGTGGCGGCCGCCTCGCCGGCTTCGGTCAGCATCCGGTTCAGTTCGTCTGACGCCGGTACCAGCGTGTCTTTCAGCCGCTTCAGTTCCGTTTCCACCCGCACCTCCTTTTCGCGCACATGGCGTTTGAAAGAGGCATCCGCGATGCCGTAGCCGGCAAGCCGTACGTCGGCATTGTCATGGCGCAGCAGCAAGCGGTACTCTGCGCGCGACGTAAACAAGCGGTACGGTTCCAGCACGCCCCGAGTGACGAGATCGTCTATCATCACCCCAATATACGCCTCGCTGCGGGGAATGTAGAGGGGGGGCGCCCCTTCGAGCCAGCGCATCACGTTCAGGGCCGCGAACAATCCCTGCGCGGCCGCCTCTTCGTAGCCCGACGTGCCGTTGATCTGTCCCGCGTGGAACAGCCCCCGCACCGTCTTGGTCTCGAGCGTAGGTTTGAGTTGCGTGGGAAACACAAAATCGTATTCGACCGCGTAGCCCGGACGGATAATTTCCGCTTCTTCCAGACCCGGGACGGTGTGGAGCATGGCAAGCTGGACGTCTTCGGGCAGGCTGGTCGACATGCCGTTCACGTACACTTCCTGCGTGCTCAGCCCTTCCGGTTCAAGAAAGATGTGATGCCGCTCCTTGTCGGGAAACTTCATCACCTTGTCTTCAATGCTCGGACAATAGCGTATGCCAATGCCCTCGATCTTCCCCGAATAGAGCGGCGAGCGGTCCATATTGGCCCGAATCACCTGCTGCGTCGCCGCATTCGAATACGTCATCCAGCACAGGATCCGGTTCGGATCAAACCCCGCGATGGGCGTCGAGAACGAAAACGGGCGCGGATGCTCGTCGCCGGGCGAAGGCGTCATGACATCCGTATTCATGCTTCGGCGGTGGATGCGCGCGCAGGTGCCCGTCTTCAATCGGCCCAGAGCGAACCCGAGTTCCCGGTACGACCGCGACAAGCCGATGGCCGCGGCGTCGCCCGCCCGCCCCCCGGGCACGTCGACCATCCCGAAATGCAGTCTCGCCCCCAGAAAGGTCCCCGCGCACACGATGACCGCCCGCGCCGTGATCTCCGTGCCCAGGCTCGTCCGAATCCCCGCGATCTCGTCCCCGCGGACCAGAAACGCTTCGGCCGAGGCCTGGCGCAGGGTGAGGTTGGCCTGTTCCTCGCAGACCCGCTTCATGTCGTACTGGTAGGCCGTGCGGTCGGCCTGAGCGCGCGGCGAATGCACCGCCGGACCCTTCGACTGGTTCAACATCTTGTAGTGGATGCCCGTCCGGTCGATGCACCGCGCCATTTCGCCGCCCAAGGCGTCAATCTCGCGCACCAACTGCCCTTTTGCCGTTCCGCCGATGGCGGGGTTGCACGACATCTTCGCTATGCTGTCGAGTTGCATGGTCGCCAGCAGGGTACGGTGGCCCGCCCGCGCGCATGCCAGCGCCGCCTCGACGCCCGCATGCCCGCCGCCCACAACAATCACGTCAAAGTCACGTTGGTTCATCAGGGTGAATGGCTGTATCCGGTGCGGATTTTGTGATTTCCACGGGGACTCCATCGCGTATTCTACCATGGACGCGGACCCGCAGGCACACTGGGCGCCCTGGCCCTGCATCCCAATCGCCTCTATCGGAAGGCGATTTGGCCGGCCTCGCTCTGTGGAAGCGTTCCGGCACGATGCCCTATAATCTTCACATTAGCGTGCGATCCCGCGAAAGGAGTTTCCCATGCGGATACCTCTGACAAGTCTGCTGTGCACCTGCCTGGCCGCCGGGGCCTTCGGCGTGCAGTTTTCGTTCGACACTCAGCCGGAACTCGGCGCCGACACCGGCATGGACCTCCTGGGTGACGGCAGTATCTGGTTGCGAACCATGACCACGCCTCTGAACCCCGAATGCCGCGAAGAGACCTACAAGGTCTATACCCACATCTTCGATTTGCAGGGAACCGCCCCCATCACCAAGGGACCGGGCGGCGAGTTCTCGCATCATCGCGGCATGTTCATCGGGTGGAACCACACCCACGTGGGCGGCGAAGAATTCGATACCTGGCATATGAAACGCTGCACACAGAATCACGTGGAATGGCAGGAACTCGCCCCCGGAAAAGATTCGGGAACGCAGGTCCAGGTTGTCGAGTGGCGCGACGATGCCGGCCAGCCGTTCATCCGCGAACTCCGCTCCATTACCGCCTCGCCCGGACCCGATGGAAGCCGCATTTTCGATTTCCAGTCCGTGCTCGTCTCTCTGCGGGGAACCATCCAGCTTCGCGGCGACCTCCAGCACGCCGGCATGCAGGTCCGCATGGCCGACGAGGTCAACGAACACCAGGACACCACGAATTACCTCCTGCCCGAGGGCGTGGTTGAACAGAAAGACAACCGCGTCGAAGGCGCCTGGTGGGTCTGTTGCAGCCCCGTGGTGGGCGGCACGCGCTATTGGCTCATGCACATGACCCCTCCGGATCACCCGGTCGGCGTGCCCGTCTACTCCATTCGCCGCTACGCCCGTTTCGGCGCGTTCTTCGAGCCCGATCTCAAGGAAGGCGAGCCCCTCACCCTCAATTTCCGCATCCTCCTGTCCGATCGAGAACTTGACCTGGCGCGCTGCCAGCAGTTGTACGATGCCTATGCAGCCAGATGAGCGGGGGTCTGCCGTGCGCCTCGGCGTCATGAGCGATACCCATGGCAACCGCCCCCTCATGTTTCAAGCCGCCGGCATCATGAAGCAACTAGGCGCCACTCTGGTGTTCCACCTCGGTGACGATTATCTCGACGCACAGGAACTCGCGATGAGCGGGGTCGACGTACGCATGGTGCCCGGACTCTGGTGCGACGCCTACCGAAACTCGCGCGTCCCCAAACGCATCGTCGAAGTCGTCAACAGTGTCACCATCGCCGCGGCGCACGCCGCAAAAGACCTGCGCCACACCGAACTCAGCGCCGACATCGTCATGACCGGGCACACCCACGAACCCGCCATCGAACGCGTGGGCCATGCGATCTACCTGAATCCCGGCCACCTCAAAGGGCCCGAGAGCCGTGGCCACCGGCCTTCCTTTGCCACGCTCACCATCGCCGGCCACAGCATCCGCGCCGCTATCCACGAGCTCACCGGCGCCGTGCGACTCGATAAGACCTTCGACCGCGAATGACCCCGCGCGCCCAGCCCTCTCACACTTCCCCTGCTTCCCTGCCCGCCCGGATCCTGGCCTCACGATGTTGACTTCCCCAACCGCCCTTGGCTACAATCCCTTCCGCGAGAGGCGGCATGGCCAAATGGTAAGGCAGTGGCTTGCAAAGCCATGTATTCCCGGTTCGATTCCGGGTGCCGCCTCCACTTTTTATCTTCCCCTCACCTCGCCGCACCGCAAACCGCCCCGAGCCCCGCGCCTTGCCCAAGTCCCCCGGAACCAGTACAATACCGCCGCGCGACCCGTAAAACGCGCACTTCAGCGCGGGGGCGAGTGGTGGAATCGGTATACACGACGGACTTAAAATCCGTTGCCCGCAAGGGATTGAGGGTTCGAGTCCCTCCTCGCCTACCACACGATACACAAGAACATGCAGGGGGAGAGGGTGACGGCCGGCTGATTGCGGGGGCTCCGGGGGGCAGGCGCGGCTATGCGGCCGCCGTCAGTCCCGGCACCGGCGGGTGGCGCGGGCGCAAAACCCCAAAAGTCCGGCGCCGAGGAGCAGGCAGGTGGACGGTTCGGGGACGACTTGCGGCGGGATTTCGCCCGGCAGGGAACGCAGGTTGGGAAAAGGCGCCTGGATGGTCTCGTACGTGAGCGTCGCGTTGTAGAAGTCCGCGGCGAGTGCCGGTGTGCCGTCTCCCGCGCTGGAGAAGAACGAAAAGTCGCTCAGGCCGAAGGTCATGCCGAGGTCGGGCACGGGAATCAGGTTTCCTGCCGTGAAACAGGTTCCCCGCCAATCAAGCACCCAGAAGGCGTCGATGTAGGTCGGGGGACGCAACCAGCTCTCGATCTCCAGGGCAAGTTCTCCGGTCGCGATGGTGTAATTGCCCCGATCAGTCAGCAGATCCAATGAGAAACTAGCCGTTTCCGCGTGAAATTCCGGTCCAGTGTAGTCCTCACCCGCGGGCCCGCTGTAGATGTAGTAGGGGAGCGCCAGGTTGAACTGCAGCCAGGCGGAAGACAGGCCGAGCGCATCCTGCAATTCGGGAACCGCGCGGGAGAACGTGTCGCCGCCCCAGGCCGCGTAGTAGCCGCTGATATCGATGCTGTCCGCCGCAACGGGACCGGCAAGGCCGACTGCGACACTCGCGCAGATGAGCAGGCAGGCGAATCGTGAAAACATGGTCTTCTCCCCTTCTATACCCTGCGGGACGAACTCCCCTGACGCCTTGAGCGGAGCAAGATCCGGGCCAAACCCAAAAAGGCGACAGTGCGTGCGTTACGAGGTTGTAAGCCGGACCCGGGGCCTCCATAAGATCAAGAGTTGTGCAGAATTGCATACTATTTGTCATTGGAGGGGCTCGGAGACCGTGTCGTTTGGGCCGGAGTGAGGAAATGGGCGCTGGTCGGCGGCCTCAACCCAAAAGCAGGGTGTCGCGTTTGTCGCATTTTTCGGCGACGACCATGATCTCGATTTCGTCGAGGTTGAGTTTTTTGCGGTTCCAGGAGCCCGCCGTTCCTCCCCACATGTGGATGACAGGCAGTCCCGCCAGCCGGAATAACAGGGTGAGCTCCGTGGGCGCGAACGAGCGCTCCCGGATCCGAATGGGAGCAAGGCCCTCTCGCGGGGGAAAATCGAACACTTTGACCAGGGTCAGCACGTCGAAGCGGTCTTCGTCGACGTCCTCCTGGGAGTGTCTCCGGATGGCGGCGCATCCGTTCAGGACGGTGAACAGGCATTTGCCGCCGGGTTTGAGGGCGCGATGGACGTTGCGGAGTATGGCCAGGGGCTGACCGAAGGGGTCATCGGCGCTGCCAAGCAGTCCGAATGCGCCCTCGCACAGGCAGACCGCCGCGTCGAATTCCCGGGCAAGCGGCACCTGTGTCGCGTCTGCGTGGACCCACTTGACCTGGACACCCGCGGCACGGGCTTTTTCTTTGGCGCGGGCGAGCATCCCCTCGGAGAAGTCAATCCCGGTCACGGCGTATCCGCGGCGGGCCAGTTCGATGGCGTGGCGTCCGGTACCGCATCCCACATCAAGAATCGACGCGCCCGCGGAAAGCCCGAGTTCCTCTATGAGAAACTCGACTTCGTAGACGGTGTTCCGGGTGTAGTCAAAGTCGTCATAGATAGGCGCCTCGAGGTCGTGGAACTCCTGCCATGAGTTCCGGGGGCCCGTTTCGTCTCCTGCTGTCTGGCTCATAAACATGTACCTTCTGGTTAGAGCAACGCGGGGGTCAGTTCCGGATCAGTCGCCGGCCGGTCTGCGTGCGGATTCGTTTGCTGCGGTCTGCAGCCTGGCCCGGCTGCCTGTCGGGTTCGAGCACGATGTCTTCGCCCCAGGAAAGCACGATGGGGGCGCCTTTCTGAATGAGGTGCCGGGTCATCAGCAGGTTGGCGGTATAGGTGCCGGTGGCGCCGCCGGGCTTACCGGCGGCCCGGTGGGTGAATTCCCAGACATGGCCGATGGCCCAGACAGGGGAGAACAGGGCGTCGATCTCCCGGGCGGTATTGACGCCGCGCCAGAACCCCGGGGAACCGGTGATCAGGTCGACGTGACGTCCGTTCGCGGCCAGAATCTGGAGCCAGCCGTAGAGACGCAGGCCGCAATTGATGTCGCCCTTACTCAACACGCTTATGCCGCCGGGCGTGGTGATGAGGTAGGCGTTGCAGGGCGTGCCACTGGTATGTTCCTCATTGTCCCATTGATAATCGTGCAGGACGTCGACCGTCAATACGCCTACGGTGTGAGGTTGGGCGAGAGTCTGCTCGAGCACGACGAGCTTGCCGGCCCAGGGCTCGTCTTGGCAGCGCTCCTTGTTGCTGGCGGTGACGACGACGATCTTGCCGTTTTCGCACAGTGCCTTTGTGATTTCGTAATCGATGTGGTCGTCGTGCTCGTGGGTGTGGAATGCGATGTCAACGAGGCGCGCGAGACGCGCGATGTGCTCTGGCGTCAGGCCGAACTCGGCGCCGTCCTCAGCGCCGGCACGGGACCGGTTGTCGTGGGGACCCTGGTCGAGGTCGATGGCGAACACGGTCTCGGGGGTTTGCACGATGACGGAGCTCGAATAGAGCTGAAACAGGCGGATACCTTTGGCGGGGCGCTCCGACTCGAGGACGTCCAGCGCACGGTTCACTGCGCGGTGGTAATAGGCGATGACGTCCTGTGCGCGCTCCGAATCGGGCTGCATGAGGCGTTCATCGAGCGCTTTCAGGGCTTCCTGGCGCGCCTCCGTGTGCTCCCGCGCCGGCGGGTTGGCGAGAATGCCTTGCCATACGGCGTCCAGGTCCGGCGCAATCGCCCCCGCGGCCAACCACAACGTCATTCCTGCTGCGATATACCTTGCCACGTTCATGCAACCCGATTCCTTCTGCTTGAGTGGTATCCCTGAGCCGCGCGTTCCTGCAGCACGCAATCGTTTTGTGCCGGGCCTGTTGTAGCAGCTTGCCGTGGCCGGTGTCCAGAACGCCGGACCCGTTGCGGGGACTTACGGCCTCAATGACCGCAGAAATTCCCAGGCGGTGCTGACAAGGCCGTTTACGCCATCGCGGAAGGGGGCGTAGGCGATGTACGCGATGACGAGGACGAGGAGGCCGAAGAACTTCCAGTGGTGGGTGGTTTCGCGGAAGGCGCTTGCCAGAAACCGGGCCGAACGGCGCGTGGCGCGAACGGCGACATCGCCGGTCTGGCGCAGGAGCCAGGCAGCGTCGCTTTCGCTGGGCATCCCGTGACTTCGGTTCGCGAGGCCGTCGGGAGAACATTCGAGCGCGAGCAGGGTGTTGCCGACCTGGAGCAGTTCGCCGTCGCGCAGGATGCGCGAGTATAAGATGCCGACCCGTGCCTTGCCGACAGATACCGGGGCGCCGCCGATGCTGCGGACGCGGTACCCGTCTGATACCACGGTGATGCGGGCATGATACGGTTCAATGGCGTTATCGAGCCGGAGGTTGATGGCACATTGGGGATCGCGGCCGATGTAGACGGGCGTGCGGGCGATGGGGAATTCCGCGCCGTCCTCCGGGCCATTCACCACCACCAGATAATCGGGATGACCGGCGTTTTTCATCGCGGGTAGACCTTTGTGGGAGCCGACCACGTGCCTTTGCGGATGACCAGCTCGTCGTTTTCAACCAGTACGTCGATAATGTCGCCGGGGTGAAAGCGTCCCTGGAGTATCAGCTCGCTGAGGCGGTTGACCAGCAGGCGGTCAAAGGTGCGCTGAAGTTCGCGCGCGCCGAACTCGACGCTGTGTCCGTGACGGGCCAGATACTCATACGCGCCCTGATAGACATGCAGACGCAATTGCTGGTCGCGCAACTGTGTTCGCAACTGGCGCATGGAAAGATGGAGGATTTCGCGCACGTCTTCAAGCAGCAGGGGGTAAAACGGCACGATTTCATCGATGCGGTTAATGAACTCGGGGCGGAACTGCAGCCGGAGGGCATTCAGCAGTGCCTGGCCGTCCGCGCCGGTTTCGGGAAACCCCAAAACGTCTGCGCCGGCATTGGAGGTCATGATGATGATGCAATGTTTGAAGCTGACCTCGCCCCGCTGGCCCGCCCGAAGCCGGCCTTCGTCAAAGACCGGGAGCAGCACGTCAAACACCCGCGGATGGGCCTTTTCGACCTCGTCAAACAGCAGCAGTGAAAACGGCTTGTTGCGAACCGCCGAGGTGAGACGGCCTTCCTGCTCGCTGCCCACGTAGCCCGGCGGCGCCCCCAGGAGCTTCGCCACCGAATGCTCTTCGGTGTATTCGGACATGTCGAACGAGACCAGATGGCTCGACGACCCGAACAGCAGTTCGGCCAAGGCCTTGGCCATTTCGGTCTTTCCCACGCCCGTCGGACCCACAAACAGCATGACCGCGTCCGGCCGGTGCGGGTTGGAGAGCCCCGCACGGGATTTCTTCACCGTCGGCACAATCTTGCGTATCGCCGGGTCCTGCCCGATGATGCGCCGTTTGAGGTCCCGTTCAAGGTTGCCGAGTTGACGGCGTTCTTCGGCGGTGATCTCCTCGATGGGCACGGCGCTGATCCGGCTGATGACCTTGCGCACTTCGTGCGGGGTGACTCTTTCGGTGATCTCGGGCGGCGGCAGGCCCTGGGACTTTGCCCGCTGCCGGAGGGCCACCGCTTTGAGACGGAAGCGCGCACAGGCCTGGTCGAGGGCGTCGATGGCCTTGTCGGGGAGTTGCCGGTCGGCGATGTATCGCTGGGAAAGCCGAACGGCCGCCCGTATGGCCCGCCGGCTGATTTTGACCTCGTGGTGACGTTCGAGGGACGGGCGAAGCGACAGCAGCACCGCGCAGGTGGCCTCCTCCGACAGGGGCTCAATGCGCAGCATCTGGAACCGGCGCTCAAGGGCGGGGTCGCGTGCAATAAACCTGCGGTACTCTTCATACGTCGTCGCCCCAATGCAGCGGAGGTCGCCCCGGGCCAACGCCGGCTTCAGGAGGTTGGCCATGTCAATCGCGTTGTCGTCCGTCGAGCCCGCGCCCATGATCAGATGAATCTCGTCGATAAAGAGGATGACATCCTGGAGCTGTGAAAGCTCCTGGAGCACGTCGCGCAGACGCTCTTCAAAGGCCCCGCGGTATTGGGTTCCGGCCAGCAGCCCCCCGATGTTGAGTTCGAGCACCCGGTACCCGAACAGGACGTCGTCGAGCTTGCCCGCGGCGGTCTCCAGGGCCAGACCTTCGGCCAGCTTGGTTTTGCCCACGCCCGGCTCGCCGACGAGGATGGCGTTGTTCTTGGTCTTTCGGGCCAGAATCTGCAACAGGTCAAAGAGTTCCTGCTCGCGTCCGATGACGGGTTCGAGGCGTCCTTCGCGGGCCTCCGCCGTCAGGTCGCGGGTCAGCGACGCCAGTATCCCGGAAACCCGTTGCCCGGGTGGAATCGAATCGTCCTGAAGCGGCTGCGCGGGTTGTGAAGCGGACACAGGGTCCCGCGGCGAGGCGCCGCCCGCCTGATCGAGGAGGGCGGCTCGCAGGGCTTCGATCATGTTTCCCCGGGGCAGGTGGAGGACATCGGCGACCCAGCTTGGCAGGGCATGCGCATCGGCAAGCACGGCCAGGAGGAGATGACCCGCGGAAGCACCGGAGGCGCCCATGCTCTCGGCCAGCTTTCCTGCGACGGCGGCGGCGTGGGCCGCGCGGGGGGTAAAGAACGATTCCGACAGCGGGGCCGGGACCGTTCCCGGCCAGGGATGCTGTAAGAGGTCGGAGAGAATCGAGTTGAGGAAGCCGCGGTGTTCCGTGAGGAAGGCTTCCGGCAGCAAGGCGCCCTTTTCGAGAAGGGCCTCGAACAGGTGCTCGACCCCGACATAGTGCTGTCTCCGGCGGGCACTGAGCGCGGCCGCCTCGTCCAGAATACTGTTGAGTTGCTGTGAAACCGAGACACGAATCAAGGACAGTCCTCGCTATCGCAATCGCACACCTGCGCCTATAACAATATAGCGCAAGGGACGCCGCCGCAAGCGTCAATGTGGCGAAAACGCCGGACCCGGGGTATCCGGGAACCCGCAGAGCCTCAATCAGGGGCCTTGCGTTCTTCGGAGCAGCTATGCTAGTTTTAGAGTTATTAATGCAGGTTGCCAAGAGGGGCGGCGTACTATAACCGCCTGAAGCGTACACAGCCCTGGCACCCGCAATCGCATGCAGGCGCACCGGGAGAACTGGGTGGCTACCATTCTCATAGTTGAAGATGATCAGCGAACAGCCAAATACATCCAGCAGAACCTTGCCGATGCCGGACACACCTGCATTATCGAGTCCGCGGGCGAGAATGCGACCGAAACGGCCAAAGCGCACGGCTGTGACCTGCTGATCCTCGATATCATGCTTCCGGGGACGTCCGGTTTCGAGGTCTGTCGGCGATTCCGGCGTGACCCTGACCTGTACATGATGCCTATCTTGATCCTGACGGCCATGAAGGGCGATGAAGAGCTGCATCATGGACTGGCGCAAGGCGCGGATGACTATATTGTTAAGCCCTTTGATATTAATAACTTAATACACCGGATGGAGGCCCTGCTTCGCGTAAGTGCGGACCGGGCGGGGCAGGATCCGGTTGCGAACATGCCGGCGGCCGGAGCGACAAAGCGCGAGGTGCAACGCAGGGTCAGCCTCCGCGAGAAGTTCGCGCTGGCCTACATCGAGTTGCTGCACATTCGCGAATTTGCCCGTCAGTACGGTGAAGACTCGCGCTCCAGGGCCATTCGGCACCTGGGCCGGGCCATTCAGCAGGCGGGCCGGAATTTCGCGCCGCCGTTGTTCTTTTGCGGTCACATGGGCGGCGGCCATTTTGTGTGCGTGTTGCCGCCAGGCAAGGCCGGTGCCTATTGTGAGCTTGTACGCCAGGTGTGGGAACAACATCTGGAGCGGTTTTACGAAAGCGTGGGCCACGCGCAGGCCTACGCGGCGGCTACGCGCGGGGAATCCAGCACTCCGCTCCTGGACGTGCTCATCTGTCTGACGTCGCGGGACCCCAAGGAGGTGGCCGCGCCTCACGAGCTGTTTGAGATTCTCTCGCAGCTCCGCGCGAAAGCGTCGGTCGCGCACAAGGGCGGGGTCTATGTGGATCGCCGGGGCGTGAACGAGTAGCGGCGCTCCGCTCAGAATTCGGCGGGCTCGGCGTCCTTCTGGATCGCGATGTTGGTGCAGCCTTCGGATTCCAGGCCGGTCTGAAGGGCCGTGAGGGCATCCGGTTCGCCGTGTACGAGCAAGACTCTCTCCGCCCGGTTCTTGAACCGTTTCCCGAAGGCGATAAGCTCGGTTCGCCCAGCATGGGCGCTCAATGAGTTGAACACTTTCACATCCGCCAGCAAGCGGTGTTTGAGGCCGAATATCTTGACCACCGGTTCCCGCTCGACAATCCTGCGGCCGAGGGTGTTCTTCGCCTGGAAACCAATGATGCAGATCGTGTTGCGGTGATCCTCGATGTTGTTGCGCAGGTGGTGCAGGATGCGGCCGGCTTCGCACATGCCCGAAGCGGAGATGATAATACAGGGCTTTTTCAGGCCGTTGAGGCGCATCGATGCCTTCACGTCACGGATGTATTCGATGTGACGCAACTGGAACGGGTCGCCCGACTCTTCCATGACGTTCCGGATCTCATCGTCAAACGAGTCGGTATGGAGCCGGAACACTTCGGTGACGTTGACTGTCAGGGGGCTGTCCACGAAGACCGGCATTTCCGGGATGCGGTTGGCCATTTCGAGGCGTTTCAGAGCGTAGATGAATTCCTGAGCGCGTTCCAGGGCAAACGTCGGCACGATCAGCTTGCCGCCCCGGTCATGGGTCAGGTTGATGGTTTCCGCCAGATCATGGTCCAGCGTCTCGATCGGTTTATGGTCGCGGTTGCCGTAGGTGCTCTCCATGAGCACGACATCCGCGTCGTCGGGCTCCCACGGGTCTTTGAGTATGGCCGCATTCTTCTGCCCGATGTCTCCGGAGTAGATGAACCGGCGGCGGGAACCGTTCTCGGAAAACTCGACCAGCAGCATGGCCGAACCCAGCACGTGCCCGGCGTCCTTGAACGTCACCTTGACCCCGGGCACCACCTCCAGGCTGATGTCGTACGGAATGCTGATGAACCGCCGCATGATCTCGCGGACATCCACGTCGGTGTACAGCGGAGGGACGAAGGTCTCGTGTTTCTTGGACAGCCACTGCGCGTCCTTTTCCTGAATGTGGGCGCTGTCGAGGAGCATGATGGCGCAGAGGTCGCGGGTGGCCGGCGTGGTGAATATGCGCCCCTGGTAACCATGACGCGCGAGCATCGGAAGAATCCCACTGTGGTCGATGTGGGCATGGCTCAGGACCACCGCGTCCAAGTCGTTGGGATCAAACGGCAACGTGCGATTAAGCGCCGCCGCCTCCTTGCGTACACCTTGGAACATGCCGCAATCAAAGAGAATCTTGTGCCCGTTGACTTCCAGAAGGTGTTTACTGCCCGTGACCCCGCCCACGGCTCCGTATGAGGTAATGCGCATGCGATGAAATCCTTTCGTGTAATGGCGTGTGAACGCACGGCCTTCCGCCCGTAGGAATACCACAGATGGGGGGTGGATTCAACGCGCCCCCATAACTTGCCCTGCGCGGTCCGCCCTTGCCTCGCCCGGCCTTTTTCGCTAGGGTGTGCCCTGCTGGCGACCGTGCTATCTGGCATCTACGGAGGATTTCCATGACTTGTATGCTCTCTCTTGCGATGATGCTCCTGTGTTCCATCCGCGCGGGCGCGGCTCCGGAGTCTGTATACGAAAGGGCACAGGCCCGCCAGAACGACCTGGTTCTGGGGGTCTACCTGACGGCCGGGACGGTCGAACGCGTTTTTGAGCTGGAGCAGGATCCCGCGGCGCTGCTCCGTGAATACGGGTTTACCCGGGTAACGATCGAGGTCTACCGCAGCGGGCACATCGTTCCGGCCGGACACCTTGCGCGTGTACGGGATTATTTTCGTGAGCACGGGTTCGACGTGATCGGCGGTATCGCCACCACTCCCGGCGGAGAGACAGGCGTCCGCCAGGAGGGTCCTCTGGATTGGTACAACTGGCAAACCCCGAAGACCCGGCAAGACCTGGAGGCGGTCGTGCGTTCCGCGGCGCCCCTGTTCGACGTGTTTGTCATCGACGATTTTCTCTGCACGGGCGACGTGAGCGCGGAATCGGTCGAGGCGAAAGGCGACCGTTCCTGGAGCCCATACCGGTGTGAACTGATGGTCTCGGTGGCCCGGGATGTCTTCATTGCCCCGGCAAAGGAGGCGAACCCGGACATCACGATGATCATCAAGTTCCCGCAGTGGTATGACCTGTTTCACGAGTATGGCTATGCGGTTGCGAGCCACGCGGCCCGCTTCGATCGTGTCTGGGTGGGTACGGAAACCCGCGGCGCCCGGACGCAGCGCTACGGATTCGTCCAGCCCTACGAAGCCTTTGTGAATTACCGGTGGATTGCCTCCGTCGCTCCGGATACGACCGAAGCGGCCTGGTTTGACCACGGGGATTGCGATGCGCTGGATTTCGTGGACCAGGCGTACCAGTCTGTCCTGGCGGGGGCGCGCATCCTCAATGTCTTCAACTTCGCGGACGTCCTGGGGGGCCATCCGGGGGACGCTCTGCTTGCGGGGGAACTTGACCGGCTGGCGGACCTTGCGGCCGCGGTTCGGACCGCCCCCGTGCAGGGCGCCGCTGCGTACAAGCCCGTGGACAGCGATGCGGGCGGCAACCTCTACGTGATGGATTTCCTGGGGATGCTGGGCGTGCCGCTCGTGCCTGTGGCGACGTTTCCCCGCGAGGCGAAGGCGCTGTTCCTGCCCGTGCAGGCCGCCGCGGACCCCGCCATCTTCGCGAAGCTGCAGGAGTACCTCTCACGCGGGGGGCGCGCCATCGTCACCGCGGGATTCCTTGAGCGGGTTCCGGAGGCCGTCGCGCTTGCGGGAGTGGAGCCGGTCCTGTTTGAGCCTGTTCAGGCATCCTCCATCCTGGCGAACGGCGAACCCATGGCGGTGCCCCAGGGGCTGGATCTGGCGGCGCTGCTGAAACCGGGGAACGCGGAGATCCTGCTGGAGGCCATCGTGGACAACGTTGACGTGGAGCCCGTCCCGTTCCTGACCCGGCGCGGCGTGCAGAGCGGTGATCTCTATGTGCTCAACTGCCACACGTTTTCTCAGGCCAATTTTGATGCGGTGGGGGAGGTGCTTCTGGCGCCGCGCCCGCTGGGCCTGCTCGAGTTGCCGCAGGGGGCCGCCGACACGCTCCGCGCGGTGTTCTGCGAACCTCTGGGGCTCACGCTGGAGGCGCCGACCCGCGTAAGCATGCAGCCGATTGGGGAGCGGGCCTTGTTTGTTCAGAACTACAACGAGACGCCGGTCACGCTCGCTTTACGGACACCGGCGGTTACGGCGGGCGCCGCCTGGCGGAACCGGTTTACCGGCGCCGAGGTCGCAGTATCCGATGGCCGTCTCGTGTTCGAGCTCGGCGCGCGGGACCGCTGTTGGCTCGAGCCGCGGTGAACGCGGATCCCGGAGCGCGTGCCGCCGTCAGAAATATCCCATGCAGTGGAGGAGCTCGATTTCTTCCGGGCTCAACGCGGGAACCTCCTGCCGGGGCGGCGTCTCAATGCCCCGTTCGCGGCAGGTCTTCTCGTGCTTCTCGAGTATGGCGCGCAGTTTGTCGCGCACCGCGCCTTGTTCGTCCAGGACGTTCCTGGTCTCACGGGGGTCGTCAGGCAGATAATAGAGTTCCTCGTACACCGGGGGCCCCCAGACATCGGTCATCGGGATGGTTCCCGCCTGCAGCCCCAGCTGCACCTCCTCGAGCTGCCGCACTTCGTTGGGGCGCTCGGCGGGGGTGAAGCGTTTGCGCGCCGCCAGGTATTTCCAGCCGTCGACGATGACAGAGCGGGTCATTGCCCGTTCCTGAAGCATGAGCTCGGCAACATAAGGGCGGGAGGGGGGCGTCAGGCGCAGGCCCGAGTCCGCCGGACCAAAAAGCGCCTCGCCGTCGAGCGCGGAACCTTCCGTCGGCAACCCGAACAGCCGCGCAATCGTGGGGTAGTAATCCACCACCGACACGGAGGCCTTTACGCGGGCCGCCGGCATCTTCCCCGGCGCCCAGAAAATGAGGGGAACACGGAGCACCTCTTCGTGCAGGGTCCATCCGTGCTCCACCCAGTCGTGGTCGAGGAATTCCTCGCCGTGGTCCGACGCAATCACCACCAGGGTCTTTTCGAGCATGCCGTAGGCGCGCAACGCGTGGAAGAGCAGCTCGATGGAGCGGTCGGAATCGGCGATTTCGGCGTCGTAACGGATGACCGTATCTTCAAAACGCGGATCGCCCGGTCCAAATCCTTCTTTACGAAGCTGGTTCAGGTCGGCGCGGATGTCATCGAAGATGTGCAGCGGGTTGGGGTAGAACGTGTCCGCGAAGCGGAGGTAGAGGTCGTCGGGCGGCTCGTACGGACCGTGCGGGTCGAAATAGTGCAGGTACATGAAGAAAGGCCGGTTGCGGATTTTCTTGGCGTGTTCCATGGCAATCGCGGTGAGCTTGGGGCCCTCGGTACTCAGCATCCAGTGCAGGGGCAGGTGATGGGCCGTCTTGAAGCCCCGCGTCAGTCCCGCCAGCACGGCGGTGTTGCTGAGGAAGACGGTCTCGTAGCCTGCGGCCGAAAAGCGTTCCGCGAGGGTCGGGACGGTCTCCGGCACCTGGGCGTACCAGCCCATCGCGCCGCTCGAACAGGGGAGCATCCCGGAGAACAATACCGATACCGATTCCCGGGTGTAGGTACTGTTGGACCGGGCCTGCTCGAAGAGCAGACCCTCCGCGGCGAGGGAATCGATAAAGGGCGACGTGTTCCGTTTGTAACCGTAACACCCCAGGTGATCCGCGCGCAACGCGTCGATATTGATGAAAATGAGGTTATAGCCCTGGAGCGTTTCAGGAAGCACGACGTCGGACGTCTGTCCGGAGGCCGTCAGTGCGCCCGCACACGCGCCCAGCAGCGCAATCACCCAGCCGATCCGCGGGCGGCGTAGACATCCACAGAGGGGTTTCACCTGCATCACGTATCTCCTTCGCGCACCGCGTTACTGCAACGCGCGCATTTCCCAGGTAATGACCTCACGGGCCTCTTTTCCCAGGCCCGGCATCTGGAGGAGCCTGCTGTATTCCTCCCGGGCCTCGAGGTTCTTGCCCTGTTTCGCCAGCGTTCGGGCGTAGGCCATGCGCGTATCCGGATTGTCCGGATCGAGGGCCACGGCTTTCTGGAGCAGCTCAAAGGCCTGCTTCTCCTCGTTCTGCCGGGCGAGCATCTGCGCGGCCTCACGGGCGGCCAGCGCGGCCTGTTTGGGCGGAAGCTCGTTCATGGCCGCCTGCAGGACGGTCCCTGCGAGACGCCACTGATCCATGGCATTAAGCATGCCGCCGATGTTGAGCAGGGCAATGCCCCGGTCGCTCTGGGCCACGCCGGCCTTCTGTGATTCAACCAGCAAGACCTCGACGGGCCAGCCAAACTGGCTGCGAACCTCGGCGGGACTCATGCCCCCGTCGAGGGCGCTTCGCAGGGTGCGCGCAAGCGTGCCGGTGGCCTCCGGCAGTCTCTCGCTGCCTTCCTCCCAGACCATGACGACGGCCTGAATCTGGGGCAGCGGGTCCTTGCCGGCTTTGCGTGCGTCACGAAACGCCTCCAGCACAGCGCGCTGGAACGCCTGGGGCCGATGGCTCTGTTTCGAGAACTGAGCAAAAGCCGACCAGGCTTCCGCGCGGCCGGGAGCCCGCTTGACGGCGTCCAGATACAGTTTTTCCGCGTTCTCTTCGTTCTTGAACACACGGAACTCCGCCGAGGCGAGATGCATCGCGGTCTGGGCGAACATCTCGTGTTCCTCCGAAGCGGCGTGCTGGAGCCGTTTGAGGTGGTTTGCGAGGGTCTCGCGCAGGAAATCGAGTCGGTTGTATTGCGTTCCAAACCGGTACAGTACCGGCAGAATGTCTTTGTTGGCGGGATCCGATTCGAGCGCCTGGCGCAGGTCGTTCTCGGCCGCATCGAGCTCCTGCAGGGCGATGTGGGCCTGCGCCAGCATGAGGTGCAGCGTTCCCGGATGGTCCGCGCCAAGCTCAAGGGCGCGGTCCAGGTGGCCTATCGCGGTGAGCCACTGTTCCCGGGCTTCTTCCACCGTGCCCTCGCCCTGGCCGAGCGCTTCATGGATGGCCATCGCGCGAAGGGAGGCGACGCGCCCCAGGACATCGTGGCTCTCGGGCATCAGGGGGCAGAGGCGGGTGGCTTTGTCCGCGGCGAGGCGGGCCTTTTCGAGATACTGGTCGCGCGAATCGCGGTTGTACTCCGTATGGGCATAGCCGAGACTGAGATTGGTTTCCGCGCTGCCCAGAAGACTCAAGAGGTAGGATGGATTGCGGGCCACCGAGCGCTCGAAGTGTTCAACCGCTTTATTGCGCATGGCGAACGCTTCCGCGGGGTGCATTTCGGTTTCCAGATGCTGGGAGATGCGCAGCGCGCACTTCGCCCGTTCAAACGGCGCGGACCACTGCCACGGGCACAGGTGTTCCGCGCGCTCGAAATGGGCATCGGCGCGTGTGAATGCGTTGGCCAGAAACGCGCCCCGCCCGAACTGCAGCTCTTTCTCCGCGTAAAACACACGTGTTTCATAGACCGCCAGAAGCAGGGCGAAAAGCGCGAGACCAAAGCGAAACACCAGCACCTTGCGTGACCGCGCGGAAACCGGGGGAGGGGCTTCCGCGTGCAGATGCAGCCCGTCAAAGGCGCCGGCAAGCAGGAAGATCAAAAACGCGGACACCGGCACCCGAAGGTTGAATCCCAGCGTGCCGTCCACGAGAAACGCGCAGAAAAGGGCCGCGAACGTCCAGCCGAGCCGGCGCCGGTGCGGACTGTTCGAGGTGAAGGCCAGCATGAGGCCCTGGCCGATGCCGGTCACCAGAAACAGCAGGTACAGCACCGCTCCAGGAAACCCCGCATCCATGCCGGCTTCCAGGATGTCGTTGTGCACATGCTGGTTCATCTTGCGGACCATGGCAAACCAGTCCTGCTCCTCGAGCGTCCAGAAAAACGGATTCTCGATCTGGTAATTGCCGGGGCCGTACCCCAGGAGCGGGTTGGCGAGAAGCATGCGCGTGGCGCCGTCGTAGGCGTGGTACCGGAGGAGCAGCTGGCGCTCGAGGGGCAGGGCGACGCCGGTGCGGGCCTTGGTGATGGCCATGGTGGCCCCGAGCCCCACGGGAATCAGCAGCGCCGTGATGATCAGAGCGGCGGCGATGGCGCGGCGGGGGGCACGCAGGTGTTGGCGCAGGGTTCGCGCGATGAGCACGAGTGCGGCCGCCATCGCCAGCCCGACGAGGCCGCCCCGCTGCCCCGTAAAGTACATATGCACCAGGAACAGCACCCCAAACACCGCGGCCCAGCGGGTCCAGCGCCGTGCGGCCAGCGACACCGACATCACGATGCACAGGATCATCGTGTGCGCGGCGTAGTTGGGGTTGCCGAAGGTGCCCGGCAGTTCGCGGTAGATGGGCGCGTCTTTGCTCTCCCAGGGGAACGGATCCAGCCCAACATACTGGAAGATGGCGTAGAGGGTCGAAATGGCCACACCGATGCATGCGATCAGCATCAGGCCGGAGATGTGGCGGGGCTTGCGATACGCCCGCGTCGCGATCAGGTACACGATGAAGAGCATGGCGAAGCGGCGCCACGTGACCATGGCATGTCCGACATGGTCCGAAAACAACGCCGCCAGCAACGTCAGGCCAACAAACCCCGCGAGAATGGGGAAGAAGACCCGGGGCGTCTGCCAGGGCGTTTTCTGAAGCGTTCCCAGAATGGCCAGAACAGCCGCGGCAAGGAACGTCCCCCAGGCAAGCAAGAGGTATTTGATGGGTCCCGTGGCGTCCTGGGTGTAGGGATACAGGGCGAGGGTGATCGCCAGGAGGAGAAGCGCGAAGAAAACGCGCAGAATGGCGTCCACGGACAGGACCGGGCGCGCTCGGCGTGGTGTCGCCTGGGCTGCGGGCTTGCGGCCTGTCTTCCGGCGCTTACTCTTGCCCATCGGTCCCCGCTCCTGTCTGGTCATCGGGAAGAAGCTCAATGCGTCGGATGACGCATTCGCAGGCTTCGGCCGGGAGCGCGAATCCCACGCGAACGACATAGTCGGGGGCGTCGCCCGGGTCGTGTCCGGGAAGCAGGACCTCCGCTGCGTAGCGGCCGTTGGCGAGGAGGACCGGGGGTTCGCCGAAGGTCGTGCCGCCCTGGCCGGTCGCGGGATAGGCGTGCCCGAGCAAAAGGCGGGGCGCTGGCCCCGTGGTGACGTCGAGCACCGCCCGGACTCGGCATGGCGCCTCGGGGACCGGCATGTAGAATGGAATGCTGTACCAGCTCATGCCGTTTTCGGGCGCCGGGCCGGCCGTGATACGCAATCCGCGGCCTGAATCGCCCGGAGCTTCAGGGGCCGCGTCAATGCACTCCGAGTTGACCGTCCGTCCGGTTCGTTCGGCCCAGGTCTCAAGCAGGGGCTCGCCGACGGGTGCGAAGTTCTCGACGAGCAGCCGTTCCTCGTCCGGCCAGATGTTGGCGCGCATCTGGGGGCTGAGTCTGTCGCGCAGCTCCGTCAGGCAGGCGAGCGGGGCGCCGGAGCCTGTCCCGGCGAGCGACACGAGCTGGAGGGCCGTGTCTGCCTCTCCGGAGCCGAGGGCCGCCATCGCCATTTCCGTGGCGAGTTCCTTCAGTTCGGCTCGTTCAGACTCGTCGGCGCGGCGGTACCACGTTCTCCAGTACCTTTCGGCCGCAACGAGGTCGCTAAATGCCTTGTCGCGGTCTCCGAGGCCGAAGTAGCCCCGGGCTCGGAGGAGACGGCAGAGGCCGTAGCTCGGAAACCGGTTTTTTGCGTAATGCAGGTTGCCTGTGCAGATGTTGACCGCCAGGGCAGGGTCGCCTTTGTCGAGCGCATCGCGGGCGGCTTCTTCAAACGCCAGCGGGTGGTAGCGCGATACGGTGCGTTGCACCCACTCGATCAGTGCCATCGAGGCAATCAACCCGGCCGCCAGCACCANNCGGCGGCATGCCTGATTCCGGCGATAAACAGGGCTGGAGCAGCCTCTGGGTGTGAATTCTCTTGAGTCATCGTTTCCTGGATTCCGGCGCTGCGATCCCGGTCTGCTTGGAACCGGGCGCCTCCCATGCGGGCGGACACACAGCATCATCCCAAACCGCGGGGCTTCAATCAAGTACGTGCCTGGTGAATTGGGCGGCCGGGATGGATGGGCGGACGCCGCCTGGCAGATGCGCGAGGCTCGAAAGCGCCCTCCGCCCTGCGATGATGTGCCTCCGCCGTTGGCTTGCGGCCTCCCGCGGATGTGCGATATGCTTGGCTTTTCCAAACCTCAACGAGAGAACCTTCCCGAATATGCGTACGACCAAGACCAAACTGCTGGTGATTGCGGCAACTGGCCTGTTGATTGCCGCCCTTGTGCTGGCGATGGCCGCATTCTTCGCGTCCCGACGGGGGAAGAAGACCGCCGACCGCGAGGAGAACACGCCCCCGCTGGCGGCTTCTCCGGCGGACACCGGGCTGGACACGTCCGGGGCGCGTTCCACGGGGATGGCGCTGTTTTCCCGCGCAAACGAGCTGGCGCGCCTGGGCGACAACGAGGGCGCGCTGGCCGCGTTCGAACAGACCGTCACGGAGTGGGAGGCCCGGCCCTGGACCGTGCCGGAGGAGATGCGGCGCCGGGGCCGCTTGTTCGGGAAACAGCTTGCCCTGCTGTCGCTCGAGGACGGTGCTACGCAGCAGGCCCTGCGGTTTTTGTCGGCGGGAACCCGGGCGTCCGGGCGTCCCTTCAGCGCGTTACAGGAGCATCGCGCCCGGCTGGACGCGGCAGCGCGAAGCGCTCTGTGGCCGGAGAGCCCCTTCATCCTCCTGACCTCGTTCACGGCGGAGAACACCCCGTTGCCCGTGCTGTTCGGGGCGGCGCAGGATGCGGTTTTCGAGGTGCGCCTCGAAGCCGCGGGGGAGACGAACGAACCCTGTGCGGTCATCTCCGTGTCTTCCGGCAAAGGCCGGCCCTGCATCGGCCTGCCGACCCTGGTCGATCTGTCTTCGGGCCGGCTGGGTCTTCGGGCGAGGGTCAAAGCGGAAAAGCCCGTGCCCATTTCAATGGCCCTGCGATTCTGGCTTCCCCGCGAGAAGGTTGAGCTCATCTATCTGTCGACGGAGCTCCACAAGGTGGATTCCGGGTGGACCTGGGTCACCGTGGAGGATGATTTTCTGAAATACTGTTATGACCACGCGAGCGCCGCGAATCTCGACATGGCCGGTGCGTACATTGACCGGGCGGGGATCGCCGTCGCCGGGGAGCCCAACACGTTTTGGATGGACCGGCTCGAACTGTATCTGCCCGCCGGGGAGGGTCATGCCACGGAACCTGAAAAGGCCGCACCAGTGTCTGTACCGGGGGGAGCGCACGAATGAAACGGGTTTTGCTGCTTGTACTGATGGCGATTGGCGTGGGCGTCCAGGCGGCGAACGTGAGCCTGTCCGCCGAACCCTATCTCGAAGGCGGGCTGTTCGCCGATCCCATTTTCCCCGCCGAAGGGGACGCAGCAACGCTCACCGTCCGCGCCGTGTGCGATGGCGAAACGGCGTCCGTCGTTCCCGCGCGGATAACGATCACAAATGCCAAGGGAGAGCCCGTCTTTTCTGAGACGCTGGAACTCATAAGCACGGACACGCACGCCGAAGCCGCCGTCGCGTGGACTTCCGAAAACAACGGGCTCTTCACGGTGCGGGCGGAACTCGACCCCGAGAACCGGATCGCCGAATCGAACGAGACCGATAATGCGGCCGAAATCGTCCTGCCTGTCATCGTGAAGGGCCGCGGTTTCCAGCTCCATTTCCCATGGTACCGGGAAGTCCCGTTCGCGCGATGGACGACCGTGGTCACCTCGAGCGGCGAGGAGGGTTTCGCGCGATTGCGGGAGCGCGGCGTGCTTCCGTTGAATTGGGAATACGGCGGCATGAGCTGGACCTACTACGATGAGGAAAAGGCGAAATCCGAGCCCGAGGCCGTTCTTGCGGAGATTGAACAGACATTCTACGAGAAGTTCACCCGCGGCGGGGACGAGTTTTTCGGTTTCGGTATTGACGAGGTCGGGGGCTATCCGGGTTCGTTCAAGTTGGACGCCTCCATCGCGTCGATGAGAGCGCTTGCGCGCGCGAAGCAGGAACGGCCGGAGCGCTTCTTTGCGGTGTGGAACGGCGGCGGGCCGCGTCCTGATGTGGCGAATCTTGCGCGCGAGGGCGCGGACCTCTTTCTGCTGGAAACCTACCTGTGGCGGGCGCTGCCCGATGAACTGGGCGTGCAGGACATCTTTGCGGCCGTTGACGCGCGCGTCTCGCCCTATATTCTCAATACGGACATGTTTCAGCCCGCATACGGCAATCATTGCTACACCCTGCTTGCGCTCGACACCTCCGAGCGGCCCGACCGGACCTCTCCGGGCGAACTGGAAGAGGTCATCCGGCACATTCGCCAACGTTTCCCGGAAATGCGCGGCATTGCATGGTACAACGGGGGCTACGACAGCCAGCGCTACGGGGCGGAACGCAGCGCGGAGATGGACCGCCATCACGAGACCATCCTGCGCACGGCCGATCGCCTCTGTTTCGATTACTGGATCAAGCCGTGTCTGAGCTTCCTGCCGCACAGCCTCTGGCTGGAACGGGACGCGTCGGGGAAATACTCGGTGAGCGCCGCCCTCAGCAATCTGGGGGCGGTCGGTTCCGGGCCGGTGGAAGTCGAGTTCTGGTGTGATGACCAGGCCGTGGCCACGCAGACTACAGCGAGCATCCCGGCCGGAGCGAATCGCAACGAGAACCGGGTCGCGTTTGCCGCGCCGGTGGACCTGGCGGCGGGGCCGCACCGGTTCGCGGTGCGCGTCGTCTCGGCGCCCGGTGCGACGGTCCTTGAGGGCAGTGCTACTTTGGAGCGTTTTGTGGAGTAGCCGTAAGCGCGGCATGGGGGAGTGCACCGTGCGTAATACCGTGTGGATCCTGTGCGGCGTCCTGTGTGTTTCGGGACTCTGGAGCGGCGCATCCGGCGCGGCCGAGGACCCCACGGAAGGCGGGGGAGGAAGTGCCCTCCTCGACGCCCGCGGCGAGACCTGGTTCGAGGTACGCGGGGGACTGGCCAATTCGAGGGTCCGGTTCGAACGTGACAAGGAGGGCCGGGTAGCTTTTCTGGGCGGCTCGATCACGACGCAAACCGGCTGGCGCGACCACACGTGTGAGGCCCTGAAGGCGCGGTTTCCGGATACCCGTTTTGATTTTCTGAATGCGGGGATCGGAGGGACCGATTCCACGTTTGGCGCAATGCGGTTGGAACGCGATGTGTTCGGGAAGGGTCCCGTCGACCTGCTGTTCCTGGAATTCGCCGTGAACGACGGCGGCGGCGACCCCGGCGATGTCCGCCGCATGCGCGCCATGGAAGGCATCATCCGTCATGCGCGCCGCCTCAATCCGAACATCGACATCGTGGCCCAGTATCTCGCCGATACGGAGAAAGTGGCCGTCATTGAACAGGGAGGCGTCCCGCCGGCAATCGGCGATCACGACGCCGTCACGCGGCACTACAACCTGCCCGTCATTTACAACGCCAAGGCGGTTGCGCACCGCATCGCGAGCGGGGAGTTTGTCTGGGATGGCTTTTCGGGCGACACGTGCCACCCGAACGCGTTTGGGCACAAATTATACGCGACGTTTGTCGAAGGGCTGCTGGCCGCGGCATGGCCGGGCGCGCTTCCCGCGGATTCGCAGGTGAGGCCGCATCCGATGCCGGCGGCGCTGGATTCCCTGAACTACGAGACCGGGCGGTTGATTGATCCGGGGGCGGCCGAGGTGGTTTCGGGCTGGCAGCGCGAGCCCGCGTGGCAAACCGAAAAGACGTGCAATTACAGCGGGCCCGTGGACGTGCTGGCCGGCCTGGAACCGGGCGCGGAATTGCGGCTCGCGTTCACCGGCACGCTGATCGGCCTGTCCGTTATCGCCGGGATGGATGCGGGCGTGGTGGAGTACAGCATCGACGGCGGGCCTTTTCTTACGATGGACCTGTTTGACCATTACTGTGCCAAGTTTCACCGTCCCGTGTGCCACGTGCTTGGAGAAGCGCTTGCGCCGGGCGAGCACCAGTTGACCCTGCGTATCGCCGGGGACCGCAACGCACAAAGTACCGGGCATGCCGTGCGCATACTCGATTTTGTCTGCAACTAGAGGCTTGGAAATGCGGGAATGAAACGGCGGTTCGTGCCGACTGCGGGGACCGTGGCGTTGTGTGCCGTGTCGGGCGCTCCATTACTCAGTCCTTCTCGTTGCATCAACGTGCCCGGGCGCCCGGTTCTCTCCGGTCGCTGCGCTCGGGTATACTGCCGTTTCCAGTGGGTGATCCGTGCAGACTCTGCTGCCCGGAGGGCGCAATCAGCAGGTACGAGCTATGAGCGACGAGATGCGGAGCAATGAGCTGGCGTTGTTTGGAGGGCCCCCGGCGGTCACGGCCGACGGCCAGGACCGGTGGGAGAGAATCCCCACCGAGGCCGTCAAACGGCGCATCGGGGAACTGCTGGACGAGGGCACCATCTCGATCGCGGACGGCGGCGGCGTCATCCACGAATTCGAAAACGCGTTTCGCGAGATGGCCGGCACGAAGTTCGCCCTGTGCATGAACAGCGGCACCGCCACCCTGCACAGCGCCTATGTCGCCGCGGGTGTCAAGCCGGGCGCCGAGGTCCTGCTCCCGAGTTACACGTGGCATGCCACCGTGACGCCCGTTCTGCATTGTTCGGCGACGCCCGTGTTCTGCGACATCGAGCCGGATACCCTGGTGCTCGATCCCGCCGACGTCGAACGCAAGGTAACCCGCCGCACCCGGGCTATCTGCGTCGTGCATACCTGGGGCAACGTGGTGGATATGGACCCCATCATGGCGGTCGCCGAGAAGCACGGGTTGATGGTGATTGAAGACGCCTCGCACGCTCACGGCGCGCGGTACAAGGGCCGTCCGGTGGGCGGCATCGGCCACATTGGGTGCTTTAGTCTGCAGGGCCAGAAGGCCGTGTCCGGAGGCGAGGCGGGCGTGGCCGTCACCAACGATCCCGAACTGCTGGATCGCATGCTGCTGCTCGGGCATTTCGGCCGGATCACCCGTGGTGAAGGATGTCGCACCTTCGACCACCTGGGCGACATGGGCCTGGGCACGAAATACCGGGCGCATCCGTTTGCGATCGCGATGGCTCTCGAAACGCTCAGAATCCTGCCGAAACTCAACGAGGGCCGCACCCGTTGTTATGTGATATTCAATGACGCCTTGCGAAATACTGCCGGTGTCGAGATCATCGAGCCCAGGGAAGGGACCCAGCGCGGCGGATACCTCGAGTTCAAATTCAAGGTGGCGCGCGCCGTGGCGGACCGGTTGGACATGGACCTCCTCGAAAAGGCCTTCCAGGCCGAGGGCGCGCCCATCACCCGCGACCGGTATTCGACAACTAATTTTACGTACGGGTTGATTCACCGTTCGCCGCTGTTCACGACCTTTGACCGCCGGTCCCTGGGCGGATGTTTTTATGATCCCGTGACGTACCAGGGGCCTTCCGTCGAAGCGCCTTCCCTGCCGGTCACCGAAGACGTGTGCACGCGTCTGTTCGGGTGTTATGCCTTCGTGGACGTCAAGGAAGCGTTCCTGCTGCAGATGGCCGGGGCGGTGCGCAAGGTGATGGCAAATCTCGACCGGTTGAGCTAGACATGGCGCGGGATGCCGGGACGATTTGGGCCCGCGTTCCGCGAAGGAAGGAGTCGGCAATGCACACAACACGGGGAACCGCGGTCTTGGTTCTGAGTCTGGCGGCAATGATGTCCGCCGCGGGGTGCGCAACAGACCGGGGCTCCGGTGGCTTGCCGCAGGAGGCTTGGCGGGGGCTCCACGTCTATATCAGCGACCGCGAGGACTTGCCGGTGATGATTCGCGCGATCGAAGAACACCTGGCGCCGAACGGACTGAACACGCTCGTGGTCGAGGTGGATTTCAATTTCCAATACCAGTCCCATCCGGAACTGTCATCGAAGTCGGGCATGAACAAAGCGGATGTGCAGCAGTTGCTCGCCGTGTGCCGGCGCCATGGAATCGAGTTGATCCCCCAGTTCCAGTGTTTTGGACATCAGGGGAGCCGTCCGAATGTCTTTCTGAGCACGCACCCCGAGTTGATGGCGCCCCCGAAGCCCGATTACAACGACCCGAACCACTACCACGTGAGCTGGAATCCGCTTGACCCCAGGGTAAACGAGATCATCTTTCCGTTGTTCGACGAACTGATCGAGGCCTTCGAACCGCGGTATTTTCACGTCGGAATGGATGAGGTCATGCTGTTTCCCGACGTGACCACGCCGCATTACAACGGCGAGACTCCCGCCGAGGTGTTTGCCCGGGCCGCCAATGAGTACCATGATTATCTTGTCAAACAGAAGGGCCTCACCATGCTCATGTGGGGCGATCGCCTCATCGACCGCTCACAGATCCGGTACAACTGGATGGAAAGCAGCAGCAACGGCACCGCGCCCGCCATTGACCTGATCCCGAAGGACATCATCATCTGCGACTGGCATTACAACCGGATGCCGGACTACCCGTCGATCGGGTTCTTCCAGGAGAAGGGGTTTCGCGTATGGCCTGCCACCTGGAAGTCTCCCTCCGCCGCGACGGCCCTCCTGGACAGCGCTAAACGCCAGGCTCAGGGCGACCGCATGCTTGGCTACATGTGCACCACCTGGTGCGATCCCGGGGATTTCGCCCGGGCCATTCTTGGAGAGTCTGAGAACGACGAACCGAGCGTGGCCAAACGCGTAGCCGAGACCTTTTGGGTGATCTCGGAGCAGTGGTAGGGGGCCGGAAGCGCTTCAGGGGCGTGGGTCGCGGGTTGCCGGGCCCGGCGTCTTGAGCCGGTGCAGCGAGAAGAAGTCCCAGATCATCTGCGTCGCGCTGAAGTCCTTGTTCTGTTTGCCGGTCATGAAGGGCGGCAGCGGCTCGTAACCGCCGGGCCAGGTGTGGCCGCCGTGGCGAACCTTGACATGAACCACTCGGGGCACGCCGTTGGCGTCGAGGTAGATTTCTTTCACGGCGGTGGTCCCGTCGCCGGGTACGGTGTTCGGGATCGGCTCGATGATGGGTTCGGGGCGGCATCCGTTCATCTCCGCCCAGAACCGTACGGTCTCGGGCACCGGCAGCACGTCGAGCTTTCTGCCCGCAAACAGCACGTCCGTGTAGTACGGAACCACGAAATCGGCATCGCCGTGGATGATTATCAACGGCGTATCCAGTCCCGGCTCGCAGACTCGCGTGTATTTCTCCAGAAACGTTGCCATCGCGGGCGCCGCCGCCGCGAAGATCTCCGGATGCTCGCAAATGAGCGTGTAGACCAGAAAGCCGCCATTGGACGCGCCGGTCAGATAAATGCGCGACCGGTCGATAACGTGCTCCGCGGCCACGTCCTCGATCACGGCCAGCACGAAGGCGCTGTCGTCGGGTTCGTCGTCCATGTCGAAGCTGAAGGCCCGGTATTTGCCGTTCGGGTACGCGACGATGAACTGCTCGGCGTCGGCATAGTCGTTGAACCCGGTTTCCCGGGCCATTTTTTCGCCGGTTTCCGTCAGGCGGTGCAAGGCGATGACCAGGGGCGCCGGGATGGAGGGATCCAACGTTTCCGGGACATGCAGATAGTAGGACCGGGCTTCCCCAGCGTGGTCAAGAAGGCGCAGTTGCAGATCTTGAGCGGTACGGCAGCTCAGCACGCCTGCCGACGCGGCCACGGCCCACAGAAGCCATACCCACCGGTGGTTAAGGTGCGTTTGTGGCATACATTCCGGAATCCTTCGCGGCGGAAAGACCGCCAAAATGCACAGGCCACACGTGCAATTATCTCACTTTCTGGTCATTTTGAAAAGCCCGCGTCGCCCGGATCTGGCATTCCGGACCCGAACATCCGCCGCTCTCGGTCATGCGCCAGTCCCCGGCCTTGTATTCGTAGAAATGCTCGAGCGCGCTGTATATGTGCCTTCCCCCGGCGTTTTTCGAACGTGTGTAAACTGTAATCTTTCCCCGAATCCTCCCCAGCAGCGGGATGTCCCGTGACGCGAGGGTTTCTGCTGCTACTTCAAACCCCGGGGAACCGTCTTCGGGCTGGGCATAGGCCGCCTGGAGCGCGGCGGCCTCCGTCGCGAGCGAGCCGGTCAGGCTTCGTGCCTCCATGAGGTGGTATACCCAAATGGATAACAACAGGATTATCGTGAAAAGACCGGTTACCATTCGCGCGCGCTTTTTCATTGGGTTCCTTTACGTTCCGCCCCGTGTCGCATCGCCCGGCACGGGCAGGAGCAAGCGCGGCCGGTAGCGTCCGGAAACGGTCTTCGGAGGCTTGGCTCCAATACTTGCTCCCTCCTTGCCGTCCAGCTATGATGCTTTTCAGGTTGACGCCGATGGCGTCTGTCTCTTATACATTATGCGTCACGCGGCTTGATGAGGGGAAGCTCGGGCTCATATCGCAGGAGGCTCAACGATGGAAATCGATAACCGCGACAGGGAAGAGTTCTTCAAGGAAGCGCGTACGGACATCCGGGGGCCTCTTGAGGGGATTCGGGTACTCGAAGTCACGACCACCATTGCCGGACCCCGATGCGGCGCCATTTTCGCGAGCTACGGGGCGGACGTGGTTCGCGTGGAACTGTCCCGGTCGCCGGACGTTACGCGGATGATCCCGCCGATGCTTCCGGATACGGACCCTCCCGAAGGTTACCAGCACGCGACGCTTCACCGCGACAAACGCAGCATCACCCTCGATCTGCGGCAGCCGGGAGCACGCGACGTGTTTCTGAAGGTGGCTCGGACGGCGGACGTGATTGTCGAGAACTTCAAGAAAGGGGCCCTGTCCGGCTGGGGGTGCGGGTATGAGGATGTCCGCCAGGTAAAGCCGGACATCATTTATGTCTCCATCACCGGCTTTGGTCAGTTTGGTCCCTATTCAGACCGTGCGGGTTACGATCCCGGGATTCAGGCGATGTCCGGACTCCTCTGGATGAACGCCCCCGACGATTCGGCCACGCCTGTGCGGGTCCCCGTCTACATTTCCGACGAGTTGACGGGCCTGCATGCAGCCATCGGCGCGCTGGCCGCCCTCCGTTACCGGGAACAGACCGGCGAGGGACAGCATCTGGACGTCTCACTTCTGGATGCCACGATGGATTCCTGCACGGGCCTGCATGTCATGGCGGCACACGGGCTTGCAACGCCGCGCTATGGCAACATCGTGCCCTATGCCGCACCGACGAACGTCTATGCCTGTAAAGACGGGTATGTCTACACCGGCGTGCTGTTGGATTCCCACTGGAAGATCCTGGCCAGAGTGATGGGCAAACCCGAGGCGGCGGATGACCCCCGGTACGCTCCGCTGCTTGCCCGCCTGGGGCATCGTGAAGATGTGGATACGATGCTGGCGGATTGGTGCGCCGAACACACCCGGGATGAGATCATCGCGGCGTTGATCGACAGCAAACTTCCCGTTGCACCCGTACTGACCCCTCAGGAAGCCTGCGTTGACCCGCACGTTCAGGCGCGTGGGACGATCGAAAGTGTGTATCAGCCGTCCGGCGGCAAGATCAAGACGACTGCCGCGCCCGTTAAATTCTCACGGACGCCCGTGTGCCACCGTAAGGCGCCCCCCGCGCTCGGGGCGCATACCGACGAGGTGCTGGAGTCTGTCGGCATCGACGAGGCCCAGCGCGCAGCGCTGCGGGAAGAGGGCATCATCTGATCCGGGCCTCGGAAATTTCCGCGTTCGAATGGGGATATGTTCCAGGCGCCGTCCCCGGCGCGACAGCGTGTCCCTGTTCGTTGTCCTCGTCTTGAGTATTCGGCTCGACGCTTGCGCTCCCGCCCGAATTGACGTATTGTAAACGGTGCCGGGACTCGCGCATACGGGGGCGGGTCGTGGGATTGGGGGTGTCCGAATTTCCTGGAGGGAGAAAACCGATGCATCAGGGTCGCACACAAACAGTGGTGTGTCTGGCGCTTCTCGTGGCGTGCACAGGCACGGCCCTGGCTGAACTTCAGAACGTTCAGGTCGGCGGCGAAATCCGCATCCGCGGAAACTACATCACCAATGGGCTGGTGCGCACCACGTTTCTGGGCATTCCGGAGCTGCGGTGGCCGGCCACGTTTCTGACGGGTCGCGCCATTGGCGGGCCGGGCGCCGCGGGCGGTTACAACGGCCTGGGGATCATCAGCCCGGTCAAATGGTACGACAGCAACGGCGGCGATGTGGGTTTCGTGGAGCATCGCACCCGGCTCAATCTGAAAGCGGATTTCACCGGCAATGTGAATGCCTTCATCGAACTCGACAGCTACGACATCTGGGGCGAGGATTTCCGTTCGGATTACGTCACCGGCGGGGATTTTGCTCCGAACACTTCGGAAGACGTCGAGATTTACCAGTCGTACGTTGAGGCCGAAAACATGTTTGATCTGCCGCTGCGCCTGCGCCTGGGCCGGCAGGAACTCAGCTTCGGCAGCGAATGGCTCGTGGGTCCCAAGGATTTCGTGTATTTCTTTTACGGCCGGTCGTTTGACGCCGCGCGCCTTACCTATAAGACCGATTCCTTCAGCGTGGACGCGTTCGCGGCCGAACTGGCCGAGGGCGGACCGTTCGAGGAAGACGAAGATGTCTGGTTCTACGGCCTGTACTCGACGTGCACGGCCGTCGAGAATCATACGTTCGACCTGTACTGGTTCTGGGTGCGCGATGCCCGCAGCGTGTCGGACACGAACCTCACGTGGTTTGGCGAATGGATGGAAGACGTGTTCGGCGTTGACGACTATGACGCGACCAGTCTGCACACCGTCGGTTTCCGCGCCGCGGGCCTGATGGGCGCGTTCGACTACGAAGCCGAAGTAGCGTATCAGTTTGGCGATGCCGACCAGGTGGGCACGACGTTCAAACCGTTCCTTTACGGCGATGACGAGGCCGAATTTGACGCGTGGGGCGGTCATTTCGACATCGGCTACACGTTCGACGTCCCGTGGATGCCGCGGCCGTTCATCGGCGGCGCCTATTTCGGCGGCGAAGACAACCGCGATATCTCGTTTTGGGACTGGTTGAACCCGTTTGACCGGCCCGAGGCGAGCGTCAGCTTCAACCGGCTCTTCTCGAACGCGATGTATTGCGGCGCCATTGATGCGTTCAACGATCTGTCGAACTGCTGGCTGGCGCGGGTCGGCGTGGTGGCCCATCCCACGGAAACGCTCGATGTCATCCTCGCGGCGACCTATTTCGAGATCCTGGAACCCTTCGATGCGCCGGTCCACTTCACCATCGGCCGCTATCGCGTGCCCATCGCGCCGATGCTCAGTTTCTGGACCCAGGAAAACAGCGACGAACTCGGCTGGGACACCTCGCTGTTCGTCGTCTATCACTACAGTGAAGACGTCACGGTCCGGCTGCAGTACTCGCGGTTCTGGGTGGGCGACGGAGCCGCGGAAGGGGCGTTCACGTACAACAACGGCCTGATTTTCAATGGGGGGGTAGACGACAAGGACGCCGATTTCATCGCGGCGGAAATGAGCGTCAAGTTCTAGCGAATCACGGTCTGTGAATGACGCAACGCCGTCCGGCGCATCGCGCTCCGGACGGCGTTTTTGACGTTTTGGGGGAAGGTCTGGCCGGCGCCGGGCCGGGGATTATTTGCGCAGCGCCTCGAAGCTGGCGGCTACCTGCGCCCAGTTGACGACAGACCACCACGCATCCACGTATGCGCCGCGATCGTTCTTGTAGTCCAGATAGTAGGCGTGTTCCCAGACGTCAATGCCCAGGATGGGCGTGCTGCCCCAGGGCGAGAGCTTCTGCTGGTTTTCGGCCTGCAGAATCAGCAAACGCCCGTCCTCGGGACGGTAATGAAGCAGACCCCAGCCGCTGCCTTCGACGCCCTTGGCGGCCGCGGAGAAGTGGGCCTTGAAGTTGGCGAAGCTGCCAAAATCTTCGGCGATCCTGTCCGCGAGCGCGCCGGCGGGTTCGCCGCCGCCGCCGTTGTTCGGGGGCGCCATTACCTTCCAGAACATCGAGTGGAGGTAGTGTCCTCCGCCGTTAAAGGCGGCCTGGCGCGCCCAATGCTGCACCATCGCGTAATCGCCCGCGGCGCGGGCTTCGGCGAGCGCCGCTTCCGCGGCATTCAACCCTTTCACGTATCCGGCGTGATGCTTGCCATGGTGCAACGTCATGATCTCGGCGCTGATCACGGGTGCCAGCGCATCGTAGGCATACGGCAGGGGGGGGAGCTGGTGCTCGGTACGCGTGCCCGCTCCGCTCTCCGGAGCGGCCGCCTGGGCCGATGCCGCAAGGCCCCCGTTGACTGCCGCGCCCGCCACCACTATGCCGCCCGCGGTCCTCAGAAAATCACGTCTCGTATTTGGCATCGCTTGTACTCCTGTATCCCGGTGAGGGGTTACTGCCTTCCTGGTCATCAGTACGCAAACAACGGACCGCGCGAGAATATTCGCCCCGGGGCGCCATGGAATGAACCC
>DDYW01000195.1 GCA_002348185.1 Candidatus Hydrogenedentes bacterium UBA2224
CCCGAAGACATCGTGTACTATGTGCTGTTTTCGGCGTTCTGGCTCTTTCTGACGCTGCGGGTCCTCGAAACCCGGTTATGGAGGGCCTGAGCCGGTGAAGAACGTGCGCCTTGTCTTTGGGATCCTCGCGCTGGCGGGTCTGGCGCTGGGCTTGAACGTGCTGGTGTTCAAACGCGACCCCTTTGTTTTTTCGGTCATGCTGCCTCTGTGTTTCGGGTTCCTGTGCGCGTGCGCCTGGATTGCCATCGGCGTGAGCCGCATGGTCGAATCCATCGAACGCGGCAAGACCGTGAGCACCGTGAGCGCCGTCGTGGCCTCGCTGGCCTTTCTCGGCATCTGCCTGGTGCTGTATGCCTTTGTGCGGCACGCCGGGTACTCGTGGGACCTCACCCGCGAAGGCCGGACGCCGCTCTCCGAGCAGACGGTGCAGTTGCTGCGCGGTCTGGACAAGGAAGTGGCGGTATTCGGCGTATTTCTCAAGGCGGGCGACCGCGACGTGCAGATCCGCAGCGAGAAGGCCCGCCGCTTTCTCGAACGCTGCCAGCAGCACACGGCCAACCTGACCGTCGAGTTTTTCGATCCCGAACGGAACGTGCTCAAGGTGGAAAGCCTGGAGCTGGGGAATCTTTCGCCGCAGGGCGCGCTGGTGCTCAAGTGCGGCACGCGGCGCAAGGTCATCAATTTCTCCGACGTGAACGACCGGCTCGAAGAGGGCGCATTCACGCAGGCGCTGATCTATGTGGCCCGGGATTCGGTGCCGAAACTGTATTTTCTCACCGGGCACGACGAACCGCCGCTCCCGGCCTTGTCGGAGTTGACGGCCCGGCTCGGGGAAGAGGCATATGTGCTCGAGGAATTCGCGATCAACGTGCTCGACCCGCAGATCCCGTCCGACTGCAACGTGCTGGTCATCAACGGGCCCAAAGGCGACCTGCAGCTCCCCGAAGTCAAGGCCATTCAGGAATACCTGCAACGCGGCGGCCGTATGCTGGTGCTGCTGGAACCGTGGCGGATCATCTCGACCGGCGTTGAACATTTTCTCCCCATGCTCCGGCAGAACTACGGCATTGACGTGGGAACGGACATCATCCTGTCCCGGGCGAAGTCGACGCAGGAGATGGTGCTGGTGGTCTTCACGCCGAACCTGGGCCTGATCGGGGTGGACGCGCCGGACATTCCCCGGCGGGGCTCGTACAACGAGGAGCACCTGATCACCCGGGGCTTCGATCAGAACATGGTGTTTTCGCTGTCGCGCAGCGTCAACCTCACGCCGGAGAAGCCCGAGGGCGTCGCCGGCGACGTCCTGCTCTATTCACTGCCGGGCACCTGGGCCGAGACCGACCTCAACCGCTTGTTCGATGAGCGCAAGGCCAACCCCGACGAAGAAGATCCCAAGGGCCCCGTGGGGGTCGCCGTGGCCGTGACCGCAAACACCGGCGTGCAGGTGGCCGACAGCGACCGCACGCGCGACGCCCGCATCGTGGTGGTTGGCGACCAGGACTTCGTCTCCAACGACAAGATCCGCGTCGTGGGCCATTGGAATTTCCTGCTGAACAGCCTGGCCTGGCTGACGGAGACCGAAGAACTGGTGGGCGTGCGCCCCGCGCGGCAGGATGATCCGCCGTTGCAGCTTACCGCCAACCAGGACCGCGCGATCGCCTGGATCACGATTCTGGGGGCGTTTCAGGCGATTGTCGTCATCGGCATCGTCATCTTCGCGTTGCGGAGGAAATACCAGTGAATCCGCGCACCGCGATAGCCCTGCTCGCCGCATTCGCGGTGTTGTGTGGGGCCTACTGGCTGATGCTGCGCCACGAGGAGGGCGCCCGCCAGACCGAATTTGAGGCGGGCCGGCTCTTTGAGCTCCAGCCGAACATGCTCCGGAAAGTCTCCATCCAGGTGGAGGACCGCAGCCCGACGGTGGGCGTCACGGAGGGCGACGGCCAATGGCGGATTACCGCACCGTATGAACTCCCGGCCCAGAACGAAGTGTGGGCCAAAGTGGCCACGAATCTCGCCGAACTGCAGCGCGAACGCATCATTGAAGACGCTCCTGAAGACCTTTCGCCCTACGAGCTGGATGACCCGCGATTGCAGGTTGAGTTCACGACCGCGGACGGCGCGTCGCACCGGGTCGTGTTCGGCAAGATCGGGCCGATGCAGGTGAACCGGTACGCCCAGATTGACGGGGGACCGGTGGTGCTGACGCCCCACGCGCAGTATGAGCAGCTCAACCGCCAGCTGCTTGACCTGCGGCAGCGCTACGTCTTCGAGGCGGGCCCCGAAGGCATCACGCGCATCGAGTTCGCGCGCATCCGCCAGCCCGAGGACGGCGCGCCGAAACCCGACGGCCCCTATCCGGTCGAGGAAATGGGCGTCGTCGTGGTCGAGCAGGCCGGCGAGGGCCAATGGCGGATGCTCGAACCGTTCGAGGCCGACGCCAACACGGAACTCGTGATGGGCCTGGCCCGGGAACTCCAGTTCGCGATCGGGCACGAATACGTGGACAATCCCAACAGCCTGGACGACTATTACCTGAATCCGCCCGGCGCCCGCGTGACCGTCTATTCCGGCAAAGAAGGCAAACCCCAGACCCTGCTGATTGGCGGCGGAACGCGCACCAACGACAAGGCCATGCTGTTCGCGAAACGCTCCGACGCCCCGACCGTCTTCCAGATCGACGGCGCCCTGTACGGCTATTTCCCGAAAACACCCGACGCCTACCGCGAAAACCGGCTCCTCACCCGCAGCGCGCTCGACCTGGAACGCATCGACTACCAGGCGGGCGAGGTCAACGTGGTGTTGGTGAAAGGCGAAGACAAGCGCTGGCGGCTCGCGGAACCCCTCCAGGAACCCGCCGACCAGGAAATGGTGTCCGGTTTCATATCGACCCTGCTGAAAGTGCGCGGCGAATCGTTTCCGCCCATCTCGCTGGCCGAGGCCGGCCTGGCCGAGCCCGCGCTCACCCTCAAGCTCGCGTTTAAAGACGATAATGCGCCGGTCCTGATTCGCATCGGGAAACCGACGGAGGACGGGCAGCAGCATTACGCGACCCTGGATACCGGGGTCATCACGCTGGTGCCCGCAACGCACGTCCGCGCCATCACCCGTGAACTGTTCGATTTCCGCGAGAAACGCATCTTCGAGGTGGACGCCGATGCCGTATCGCGCGTCACGCTGCGCTTCGAGGACGTCGACTACGTGTTCGTGAAGGGGCGCCGCTGGACCATCGAGCAGCCCGCCGGGAAGATCTGGGACAGCCAGGACGACGCCAAAGCGCTTGTCGAGGCCGTGGCCCGGATCAACGCGTCGGGCGTGGCGCTCATGACCGCGCCCGAAGACCTGGCCCCGTACGGCCTGGACGCCCCCCTGATGGTGCTGACCGTCGCGACGCCCAACGAGGCCGGCGGAACCGTCGACACCGGCCCGCTGCGGATCGGCGTGCCGTTGCCGGACCAGTCCTACCTGCGGTTTGCGACCGTCGAGGGCCGCCCCGAGATCTTCCACGTCAACCAGTCGGTGATCGACAAGGTTCGCGAGGCCCTGAACGGCGTGCGCGACCGGTAGCCGTTCCCGCCCGCCGCGCCTGTGCCACATGCCGCTTACTCCCCCTCGGGCTTGCGGCCGTTGGGACGAGGGGACTCTCGGGACCCCGGAACGGGGTCCAATGTGAGTAGCCATGGGCGCAGCCCAGGGATCATGCGCACCAACGACCAACCCCGAAAGGGGTTGAACAAATGTGGGCCGGGTCTGTTCAACCCCCATTCGGGGGTTNNCCCGCGGCTACTCAAATTCGACACCTGCGGTGTCGCTCGAACAAAAACGGCCCCTGGGTCCTCCCGTTCCTCCCAGTCCTCCCAGTCCACCGGGTCCTCCCGGTCCTCCCAGTCCACCGGGTCCTCCCGGTCCTCCCAGTCCTCCCGGTCCACCGGGTCCCGGCGACGCGGCTGCCGTAAACGCGAAAAGGCCGCCCGAAGGCGGCCTCTTCGCCAAGGTATGATCTTTTTTTGGCCGTTATTTCGCCGGTTTCAGGGCTACAGCCGCGGCGGGCTCAATCACGCGGAAGGTGAACGATTCCGCCAGATAGAGGTGGACATCTTCGGCATCGTGGCTCGAATACCCGATGGAGAGGTCGGCGCCGACCGTCATCTTAAAATCGCCGCCGCGGGCGGAGAGCAGCACGCCGCCTTCGAGGGCGCGGCTGCGCAGGATCTCGCCCTGCAACAGGCTCTCGACGCCGCGTTTCACCGGGTAGCCCGGACCAACGGCCTGGGTCAGCAACTGGTAGGCCGCCGGGCCAAGCACGAGCGCGTAGGGGCCGCCGATGCCATCGGCCTGCAGGGCGTCAAGACCTTGCGCAACGGTTTTCGGGAAGTCTTCCGCACGGGCCGGCAGGCTCAGGGCTTTCCGGGGCGACGACGGGATGATGCCGTCAATGCCGCCTTCCTCGAACCCTTTATAGAGGGCGTTTTCTTCAAACAGGGCCAGTTCTTTGGCCGCTTCTTCCAGAGGCGACAAGTCCGGATCGGAGGCCCCGCGCGAGATGTTGTCCAGTTCCCAGATGTTAAGTCGGAACGGGATGCGCGCCTCGATGAGCGGCAGGACCTTGCGGATGCCGTAGCTCACCCCTTCCGGAGCCGGTTTCTTCGGCACGTCGAGGCGCCCCAGGTTCACCGCGGCAAAGTCCCAGCCGTTCGGACCCTCGAAATCGACGATCTTCCGCGCCGACAGCAGGGGCCCCAGGGTTTGTCTCGCCGTTTCATCGATCTCGCCCCACGCCTCGTTGGTAAGGGGAGCCAATGTCCGCTTCAGAATATCCGCCATGGTTAGTTACCTCCTTTTCCGCTGCCAATGCCGAGATCGCTGCCGGGTGCGCTGGTGTTGCTGCCTCCGGACTCGCCGTCCCCAGCGGATTCCTCGACCGCGAGGATGTTCTCGCTGGTAAACAGGTAGGTGCGCAGATGTTCGTCGAGGGACGGGATCCGCCGCCGCAACCATTCAAGACCCATCGCGGCATGTTCGAGTTCTTCATCGCGGTTGTGCAGCACGATCTCCTTGAGTTCCGGGTCCTGCGTGCATTCCGCCCGCTGGTGGTACCAGTCCACCGCTTCGAGTTCTTCGATCACGCTGGCGAGCGCCCGGTGAATGTTCCGGGCGTCTTCCGACAGGCTGTCGAACGGTTCATGATACGTTGTGCTCATCGTCTTGTTGCTCCTTCACACAGGTCACTTTCCGTACTTCGGGACACCACGCCATCGGATGAAACGCAGCGCGTTCCGGCGCGCTTGCGCCGCAGGTAACGCGTTTCCCCCCAAATGGGTATAATGGGGGGCAGTTGTGACCGCATGGAGTTACCTTACGGGAATTCGTGTTCCCATTCAAGCAGGAACAGCCGCGGTTCGGGCTCTATTTCGTAAACCGCACCCCATGAGAAACGTCTCTCTGCCAACCATAGCGTTGAATCGCCGCGTGACGGTGCTGATGGGACTGATCACGGTAGTCGCGCTCGGCGTCATCGCGCTCCGTCTGATCCCCATGGAGCTCATCATGAAACTGGAGTTCCCGGTGATCTTCGTGGGGATCCCGTACCCGGGCGCCACGCCGGCCCAGGTCGAATCGGAGGTGGCCATCGCGGCCGAGGGCGAGTTCCGCACCATTCCCGCCCTCAAGCAAATCGTCACCCATTGCGACGCGGGCGGATGCCATATCTCCATGCGCTTCGACTGGGACACGGACCTCGCCCTCGCCGCAGCGGACGTGCGGGACCGCGTGGAGCGGATGCGGATGCGTTTGCCCGACGGCGTGGACCGCATCTACCTGCGCCGATCCAGTTCGGAGACCTGGCCCGTGCTCAGCCTGGCGCTGCTCCGCCGGGAAAACGACACCGACCTGGCCCATTGGGCGCGGACGGTCCTGCAACCCCGGCTCATGCGCATTCCGGGCGTGGCCGAGGTCGAGGTCTCAGGAACGGGCGACGAACGCATCGACGTGGGGTTCGACCAGGCCGCCCTCCGCGGCTACAACCTCGGCCTCTACGACGTCGTGGCGAAGCTGCGCAACACCAGCGTCAACCAGGGCGTCGGCGAACTCTACGAGGGCGACAGCAAGTACCACGTCCGCGCGGTAGACGAGGTGACCTCGCCGCAGGCGCTCCGCGAGACGATCGTGGGACCCAACAACCGGCGGCTCAAGGACGTAGCGGACGTCGAGTACCGCGGAGACGACGGCACGTCCCGGCACACTATCGACGGCAAACACGGCGTCTTCATCTCCGTGCGCCGGGAGTCTGAGGCCAACACCATCGCCGTCTGCGAAGCGGTGAAGACCGAGGTGGCCCGCACGCTCGAGGAACCCTTGTTCGAGGGCACGGAGCTGTTTGTGTTCTCCGACCACGGGGAGACGATCCGCAACGCGATCAACAAGCTGCGCGAGGCGGGTACCCAGGGCGGCGGGCTGGCGATCCTGGTCCTGTTTCTGTTTCTCCGGCGCATCCGTCCGACGCTGATCGTTGCGCTCGCGATTCCGGTTTCGCTCACGCCCGCCCTGATCTTCATGTATTTCTGGGGGATGACCCTCAACCTCGTCACCCTCACGTCCATGATCATCTGCGTGGGCATGCTGGTCGACAACTCGATCGTGGTCATGGAGAACATCAACCGCTATACCATGATGGGATACTCGCCCGAGGAGAGCGCGCGGCGCGGGGCCAACGAGGTCGGCCTGGCCATCACGGTAGCGACACTCACCACCGTGGTGGTGTTCGTGCCGGTGTTTTACATGGAAAACGGGGAGATGGCCATCCACATGCGGGAATTCTCCGTGCCGGTGACGGTGGCCCTCCTGGCCAGTCTGGCGGTCGCGCTCACCGCGATTCCCGTCGCGGCGTGCGCCCTGCGGCCCCGCCATCACTACGGCGTCTACCGGCGAATCTCGGCGTTTTTCCGCCGCAGCGGACCGCTCTCGGGCATGCTGCGCTGGGGCCCCCTCACCCATGCAGTCACGGCGTACGACCGGTTGCTGGTGTGGACCATGAGCCACCGGCTGGCGGCGTTGTGCGGGGTCGCGGTGATCCTGCTCGTCACAGCGTACATTCCCTACCGGGCGGTGGGTTTGCAGCAACTCCCCACCCTGGACTTGCGGCGGGTCGAGATCGCGGTCTCGTTTGACCAAAACTTCAATCCGGACGACACGGTCCCGCTCTTTCACAGCATCGAGAGCCTGCTCAACGCCCAGCGCGACAGCCTGGGCATCCGGAACATTTACGTGCAGCCCGGCGACCGGTACGGTTCCGTGCGGCTGTATCTGCTTCAGCTCGAAGACTGCCCGCCCGGCGCGGTGCTGCCCTACAGTTCCCAGGAAGTGCGCGAACAACTCGCGGCCCAGCTGCCCCCGCTGGTGCCGGGCGGCAAGATCGAGACGGGCGTCGGCGGCCTCACCCCGCAGAGCGAGCGCACCCTGACCCTCCGCCTGCAGGGCGACGACGGCCCCCAGTTGCGCGAACACGCCGAAGAAGTCCGCCGCCTGATCGCCAGCATTGACGGCGTCACCGAGGTCACCACCGACGCCGACAGCGGCGACGACGAGATCCAGTTGCTCATCGAGCAGACGCAGGTCGCCATGGCTGGCACCAGCCCCTACGTTGTCGCGCGCACCGTCGATTTTGCCCTGCGCGGGGTCCAACTCCCGGACATGAAGCGCGAGGGACGCGAGATCCCCCTCTGGGCACGGTTCCGGGGCGAGGATCGCAAATCCATCACCGACCTCGACAACGTGGCGGTGCTGACCAGCCGCGGCAGCCTGGTGACGCTCGAAAACCTCGTGCGGAAACAACGCGCCGGCACCCCCACCTCCATTACCCGCGTCGACGGCAAAAACGTCGTCAACATCACCGCAAAGACCTACGGCAGGATCTTCTCCAAGGTCAAGGACGACATCGCGGAGCTGACCGGCCTCATCAACCTGCCCCCGGGCTACACGCTGGACGTCGGCGACGAGGCGGAGGAACTGGACACGAGCTTCCGCAACTTCCGGATAGCCCTCGTGTTCGCGATCATCCTGATCTACATCGTCATGGGCGCGCTGTTCGAATCCTTCGTTATGCCGCTCTCCATTCTCAGTTCGGTGCCCCTGGCCTTTATCGGGGTGTACTGGAGCATGTATCTCAGCGAGGTTCCGCTCGATTCCGTGTCGCTCATCGGCGTGATCCTGATGTGCGGGGTGATCGTCAACAACGGCATCGTCATCGTCGACCACATCAACCAGTTGCGCCTGCGCGGCCTGGAGCGGGAATCCGCGATTCTCCAGGCGTCGCGCGAACGGCTCCGGCCCGTGTTGATGACGGCGCTCACCACCATTCTCGGCTGCGTGCCGCTGGCCCAGGGCACCCAGATCGGCGAGGTCTCGTTCCACAGCCTCGGCCGCGCTCTCATCGGCGGACTCACCACCGGCACCGTCCTGACCCTGTTCATCGTGCCCCTCTTCTACTCGCTCATCGACGACCTGGGCCTCTGGTTCCGCTGCTATCTCGCCAACGTCGTTCATGCCGCCGCCAGAGGATGAACGGGATTCGGCCCATCCACGGAATTCACCCGCATTCGACGCCTGCAATGTCGGCCAGGCAATACAATGCGCCTCCGCCCTCGGAACAATGCGCTGTGAATCATTTTGCACATGATTCGACGATGCACCCCCCGGTTTTCCCTCCGGTGTAGCGCAGGCGTCTCGCCTGCATTCTTCCCTTTTAGGGGCGATCCGGATGCAGGCGAGACGCCTGCGCTACAAGATCCCCGCTCTTCTGAGGGCTTTCAAACTCGGCGCCCCCGGCGCTCTTTATCCAGCAAAGGGATTGGGGCATAATCGCGGCTCGACGGCTCGGGGGATGGTCCGTCGAAGAACGCGGCATCGTGCCGGGGCCGGGCCTTCCGCAGGCTCGTACGGCAACATTCCGGAGGTTCACTATGGCCAAAATCGCATTCATCGGGGCCGGCAGCCTGGGCTTCACGCGGGGGCTGGTGCGCGACATTCTCACGTTTCCGCTGTTGCGGGATGCGACGATCTCGCTCATGGACATCGATCCGGAGCGGCTCGATTTCGCTTACCGGGCGTGCACCTCGATTGTGGAACGCGGCCACTATCCCGCGAAGGTCGAGGCCACCCTGGACCGCGCGGCGGCCCTCAAGGGCGCCGATGCCGTGTTGTGCACGATCCTCTGCGGCGACGTGAGGGTCTGGCAGCACGACATTCTGATCCCGATGAAATACGGGGTGAACACGAACGTCGGGGATACGCGGGGCCCGAGCGGTATTTTCCGCGCTCTGCGCACCATTCCGGTCATGCTTGACATCTGCCGGGACATCGAGCGGCATTGTCCCAATGCGCTGCTCCTGAATTACACCAATCCGATGGCGATGCTGTGCCGGGCGATGCAGCGCGAGACGAAGGTGCAGGTGTCGGGCCTGTGCCACAGCGTTCAGGGCACGGCCGCCATGCTGGCCGAATGGATCGGCGCGCCCATGGACGAGATCACCTACGTCTGCGCGGGGATCAACCATCTCTCGTGGTTCATCGAATACGCGTGGAAAGGCCGGGACGCCTATCCGCTGATCCGCAAGGCGATGAATCGCCGGAAAGTCTTGAACACCGAGCAGGTGCGCAATGAGATGTTCCTGCACCTCGATTACTACGTCACCGAATCCAGCGGGCACAATTCCGAATACAACTGGTGGTTCCGCAAACGCCCCGAGTTGCTCGACAAATACTGCACGACTGGCACGGGCTGGAATCCGGGGCACTACGCCTACATTCTCGATGAATACCGCAGACGCGAACGCACGTGGAAGGGCGAGGTCAGACAGTGGTTTGCCGAGGGCGCGCCGTTCCCGCTCGAACGCGGCCAGGAGTACGCCTCAAAGATCATCAACGCCCGGATGGGCGGCGACCCGTACAAGTTTAACGGCAACGTCCCCAATACCGGCCTGGTCACGAACCTGCCGCAGGACGCGTGCGTCGAGGTGCCCGTGCTGGCCGACCGGCGCGGGCTCAACCCGATCTACGTGGGGGCGCTGCCCCCGCAATGCGCGGCCCTGACAAACGCCGCCATCGCGTCGGAGGAAATGGCCGTCGAGGGGTGCCTCACCGGCGACCCCAAACGCGTGTTTCAGGCCATCGCCTACGATCCGCTGACGGCGGCCGTGCTCTCGCTCGCGGAAATCAAACGGATGGTCGCCGAGATGTTCCGCAGAAACAAGGCCTGTCTGCCCCAATTCAAGACCATCGCGTTCTGATCGCGGTCCCGGGGCTGGGCCCATCATCACGCGGTGGGACGGCGGAGGGAACAAGAAAGGCGGGCATCCGGAATCTCCGGATGCCCGCCCGGTTTGTCTGCGTCTTTCACGCTACGAGCGGATGCCCGATCACGGGAACCACATGTAGCCGTCCGAGTGACCCGCTTTGGTGACGACAAACGCATTGCTGCCGTCCGGCTGCGGATACCGGAAGAACTCCACGTGGCCGTCCATGAACAGCACATTCGCGCCGCCCGGCACGTGATTGAACTCGGGGGAAACCATCCCCGGATTGTCATCGTCCAGGCCATAGGTGCGCGACGAATCCCACATCACGGCCAGTTCCGACTGAGCCATGCTCGAAGAAGCCGGATTGTTGATGTCGGTGATGAAGAACCGCTCGATCCCCTCGCGGAACCAATAGAGGGTAGTCGCACCGGTGCTCAGCGTAAGGCTGATGTCCTTATACTCGTTCTGGTTCTGGACGCCCACATTGCCGTAGAGGCTGGTCATGCCGCTGTCATCGAGCACGATGCCCAGCTCGACCATGTCCTCCACCGTAGCGGCCTGCGCGCCCTTGATGGCCCAGCCCCAGTAGGAATATGAGTCATCCAGCCAGCGGATGTAGCAGCCTTGGGAAATGGTCTTTGCTATGCATTCTGCATCGCTGGCCGCACCCGCACTCACGCTTGCCAGGGAAGCGATCGGGCCGCCATACGGATAGTTCACCCAGCTCGGGTCCGTGGCGCGCCAGTATTCGGTGTCCGGGGCATCCCACGGATCCGGAGGCGTCGTTGAATCTGACGGGCATACCGCGATATTCATGTCCGTCAGGTATTCGGGGTACAGCGTCACGTGGTCGATCACGGACCAGAATAGCATGCCATCAGGGGCGTAGGCCTTTCTGATATCTTTGAACCGGCCGGGCCAGACCTGCCCTTTGCTTTCGTTCGCAAACATCTTGCAGACAAGCCCCCACTGCTTCAGGTTGTTTTGGCAGCTTGACCGGCGCGCGGCCTCCCGCGCCCGCGCGAGTGCTGGCAAAAGAATGGCGGCGAGTATGCCGATGATGGCGATGACTACGAGCAGTTCGATCAGAGTAAACCCTCTTTTGTTCATAGTGTTCTCCTTGTTCATTGGTAACCGTCCGTCGTTTCTCCCTGGACAACCGGTATTCGGAACCACCGGCCAGAGCGTATAAAGTAACCCAAAAGATGCCAATTGTCAAGGCATATAATGTCTTAGATATTAGTGTATTTCCCGGTTTGATGGCAAAGCGCGCTTTGCGATAATATGGGCCATACGATAATGAAAAACGTCAGAAAAAGGCGCAGAAAAAACGAGCCGCCGCATGAAAGCGGCGGCTCGAATCGCCTCCGGGGTCTGCTTGGGGCTGCTGTGGTGCGACCTGGAGGCCGGCGATACGCTGAGTGGCGTCGTTACATGATCAGGGCCAGGGCGCGGCACACGGGCATCTCGCCCGGGAAGCGCAGGAACTCGACATGGCCGTCCATGTAGAGCACGTTGCTTCCGCCGGGAACGTGGTTGAACTGATCGACTTCGACGCTGGTGATGTCCCACATCACCGAGATGTTGCTTTGCGCCTGGGCGCTGCCGGACGGGTTATTGATGTCCGTGACGAAGAAGCGCTCGATGCCTTCCCGCAGCCGGTAGACCGTCCCGGGGCTTCCGGCCTGCAACAGCGCGCCCATACCCGCATCGGTGAGGACGCTCTGCACATTGACGTCTTCGTCGGCCAGGTAGCTGTATGCCAGGTCGCTGTCTATGGCGTCCCACACCATGTACAAGGCTGCGAGACCGCTCGGATCCAGTCCGGCGCCCATCATGGCCGGGATGACCAGACTCTGATCCACTTCGCCGTCGCCATCAAGAAACGCGGAGACGTCCGAGAAGACGGAGGCGTTCACGTCGCCGCCGGGCCACGTCATCATGTTTTCGCTCAACGCCCAGCCCATGTAGACGTACGACGTCGAATTGAATTTGCAGGGCAGCAGTTCACGCGCCGGATCGTCGTCCACGCGCCACTTTCTCTCGACGGCTTCCGCGCCGGCCGAGTCCGACGGGCAGATCAGCACGTTGGCATCGGTCAGGTACTCGGGGTAGACCTGCAACCCCTCGAAGAAGATGTGCCCGTTCCAAGGCTTATTGCAATCCGCCAGGCCGTCATCTTCGTTGTCTTCTCCATACATGGAGAGGGTGGGCCACTTCTCGCCCTTGGCCTCATTGGCATACATCTTGAACATGAGGCCCAATTGTTTGAGGTTGTTCGCGCAGCTCGCGCGACGCGCGGCTTCGCGGGCTCGGGCCAGCGCCGGCAGCAGGATGGCGGCGAGAATGCCAATGATGGCAATGACCACGAGCAATTCGATTAGAGTGAATCCCTTTTTGTGCATAGCTACTCTCCTCTTTGATGACACTGCGTCAATGCGTCAGATTGTCCAGGACAACCGGTTTCTGCAGTAACCGATTACCAAGCGGCATCGTAGCACCCGCGGTCAAAAATGTCAACCCCCTGTCAATGTATCTTTGTGGTTATGAGTATAGATAGCTATATTGATATTAGATATAGGGCATCTGTTACCCTGCATAACCAGAGATGGGGCCGGTTCCCAGAACCCCATTGTCCGGTCTCTGTCTTCCCCGCCGGAGGGGCCGTCAGAAGAGGGTTGGCCGCGGGACCGGTTTTGACGGCGCAGGGACGTTCGGGTATGCTGTCAGCTGGATACGTACCAGGGGAAGCCGGTTGTACGGGGAGAGGGCGTGCGAGAGCCGTGACACGTGCCAGACATCTGACCATTTACGACATCGCCAGGAAGGCGGGCGTGTCGGCCAAGACCGTCAGCAAGGTGCTGAACCACAAAGACGGCGTGGCGGACGAGACGCGCGCGCGCATTCTGGCCATCATGGACGAGGTGGGATATCACCCGCATATCGGCGCGCGTTCGCTGCGGGGCGGCGGTGCCGCGTGCATCGGAGTGACGCTTCCGGTATCGCTCGAGGTGGTGCCCATCAGCGAAGAAGTGCTGCTGTGGATTTTTGGCCGCTTGCTGCGCCTGTTCGGGTCGCGCGGGGAATACATCTGTTTCGACATCAATCCCTCGGGGCATTCGCCCAACGGAGACTATGCCCGGGGCCTGTGGCAGCAACTGTACCGGGGCTGCGTTGTTGCGGGGCCGTTGCCCCTCGACGATACGACCGCCCGGCGCATTCACGAGTGGGGCGTGCCGTACCTGGTGCTGAGCCGCCTGGACGGCTGCCCGGAACTGAGTTGCGCCACCGTGGACTTCGAGCAGGGCGCCTACGAGAGCACGCGGTTCCTGATCGAACGGGGCCACCGGCGCATTGCCATGCTCAAAGCCTTCAGCGGGTTTCAGCCGGGCGCCGAACGGCGCCGCGGCTACCTGCGCGCCCTGGAGGAGGCCGGCATTGAACCGGATGAATCGCTGATCCGGGCCGTGGCGTTCGATGCCCAGGACATGACCCGGTGCGTTCACCGGCTGCTGCTCGACCGCGACGTGACCGCCCTCATCGACTGCAGCGTGACCGAGGACGGCGCGGCCCTGCGCAACGGCGCCCGCCGGGCCGGGCGGACGCCCGGCAAAGACATCGAGGTGCTGACGTGGAGCTACCGCGAAGACGAGGCCGTGCTGCCCGAGGCCTGTGCGCAGTTGTGGCTGCCGCAGTTCGATGCGGTCGGCGAGGGATTCGACGAACTCGCGGCATGGTTTCACGGCGAGAGCGAGGGTCCCATCCACATCGTGTACCGCCCGACGCTGCTGGAGAAGGTCCCAGAAACTGAGATCGCGCGCCCCCGCCGTCTCTTCACCAGCCAGACCTGATTCCGAAGAGGCGCCCGCCGTTCCGCGCTTCTGGCCGCGTATTCCACCGCTTTCCGCGAAGGCACCGGGGTCCAGGCGCCTGTGAAGGCCGTCCGCCCCAATCCCCAGTTAACGCGAAGGCAGATGGCTCAGACGCTTGCGCCGTCGAGCGCTGGAGCTTTTGTCGACTCACCCACGCGGCGAGACAAGAGACGATTCTGCCCTCCGGCGCGCCGGTGGCGCGGCGGAAATTCGCGTGAGGCGGACGGTATGGACAGCATGGACAATATGGACGAGGCCAACTGGGCCTCAGAGTCCACCCCCGTCCACGCGGGCCGCGTGGCCACCCCCGCCAGCGGGGGACAACGCTGCGGAACCCTACGATCGTTGTACGGGGTTGATGTAGACACAACCCTATGATCGCCAGGGCATATCGCGCCGAAGGCGCCCCGGATGCAGATACGGCGCCGGTGACCGCCTTCGAACGGCTCATAGTGTCAATCCTGTCAATCCTGTCAATCCTGTCTAAAACTCTCTCGCGGCGTTGGAGGATTAGGCCGCCCGGCCCTCTACTTGCGTATCAGGGGCGCAATCTGGTACGTTCCGTTAAGGTCAGGGAGCGACTTTTATGCGAATCGATGTTGCGGCGCAGACAGATATCGGACGCCGTAAACGTAAGAATGAAGATTTCTATGGCGTGTTCCGCGACGACTCTCCGGGACTGCAACTCTTCCGCGAGGGGGCGCTGCTGTGTGTGGCGGACGGTCTGGGCGGGCACGTGGCAGGCGAGATCGCCAGCAAACTCGCCGTCTCCATCCTCAGGGACATCCTCAAGGAACCCGTTCCCGCACCTGTCGAAGGCCAGGAGGACCAGGGATACCTGTCGCTCATCAAACAGTACATTGTGCGGGCCAACGACAACGTCCACAAGACCAATCAGGATCTCGTGAAAAGTGGGCGGCCGATGGGCACGACGCTGCTGGCGGCCCTGATCACCCCCAAGAAGGTCTATATTGCCAACGTCGGCGACTCGCGGTGCTATCTCTTCCGTGACGATGAACTGGTGTGCCGCACGGAAGACCATTCCTGGGTGGACGAACAGGTCAAGGCGGGGCTGATGTCGAAGGCCGAGGCCGAATCGGACTCGCGCAAGTACATCCTCACGCGCAGCGTGGGCACCCATCCCCAGGTCGACATCGACGACTACGTCTGGGACATCCAGCCCGGCGACATGCTGCTCCTGTGCACCGACGGGCTCGTGAACATGGTCAAGGACGCGGAGATCACGCAGGAGTTCAAGCGCAACGCCAGTCCGGCCGAGATTGCCCACCGCCTGGTCAACATCGCCAACGACAATGGCGGCAAAGACAACATTACCGTCATTGTGGCCGACATCATGCCGAGCCTGGGAACGGTCATCGCGCGCCGACTGAAGGCCTTCTCGAAGAAGCGCGGCGCGAAACTCCTCTACACGCTGCTATTTCTGTTGTTCGGCGGCTTGTGTTTCCTGGCCGGATACTGGCTCGGCCAGGGCGGCGCCGTGCGCTGATTCCAGGCGGAAGTCCCCGCCCTCGCTGACCACGTACGACTGATGCCACATCCAGTCTCCCGTGTTGAGGTACAGTCCCGATCCTCCGGGCGTGGAAAACTCCATGCGCTCGGGAAAGTGGCAATGCGCACACACAACAACATCGGCCTCGCCCGCGGCGAGACGGCGCTCGGCATACGCGCGCAACGGGCCGATCTCCGCGCTCTTGGCCGGGTCCGCGGGGCTGAACAGGTGGCGGCTCCCGCGCGACACGCGCTGCGCGATGGCCATGGCCCAGTCGGGATGCAGCAGCCGGAACAGCCGCACCGCGCCTCCCCAGCGGGCGACCCGCTTGTAGGCCCGGTACCGCCAGTCGTCGGGGTTGATGCCGTCGCCATGGGCCAGATGAACGCGGCGGCCGTCGATCTCGAGGGTCACGGGATCGGGATGGACCGTGAACCCAATCTGCGCTTCCAGAAAGCGGCCCGCCCAGAAGTCGTGGTTGCCGCAGACGAAATGGAGGTCGACGCCCGCGTCCCGCAGGTCCGCAAACGCGCGCAGCACCTCAAAATAGCCCGAAAACACGACGTGCTTGTATTCGAACCAGAAATCGAACAGGTCGCCAAGCACGACAACGCGCGCCACCTCCGACGGGTCCAAGCGTCGCAAAAACGCCACGAAAGCGTCCATCGCATCACGTCCGCCGGGAGCCACGCTGAGGTGTGCGTCCGAGAGATAGACGGTCTTCATTTGATGAAGCCGAAGCGGTCAAGCGGCCAGAACCGGAGGAGGGCACGGCCGATCACGAGGTCCTCGCCCACGGCGCCGAAGTTGCGGCTGTCCTTGCTGATGTTTCGGTTGTCGCCCATGACGAAGTATTCGTCGGGCCCAATCACGACTTCGCGGTCCTCTTCGCTGGAAAGGGCATTTTCAGCGAGGTAGGACTGATCGAGTTTGCGGTCGTTGACGTAGATGGCCGTGTCCCGAAGGCGCAGACGCACGCCCGTCTCGGGCTCGCCGTCCCGGCCGGCTCGGACCATGTTTCCGGAACGCTCTTCGGGGCCCATGGCGATGACGCGTTTGACGTACCGCTTGCCCCGGTCATCGGGGCTGTCGAAGACCACAATATCTCCCGGGCGCGTGCCGAGAAAGCCCGAAAACGGCCAGTGCTGGCCCAGTTTGAACACGAGAATGCGTTCCTGCTCGTGCAGAGTAGGCTCCATCGAGGGTCCCTGGACTTCGTAGCCCTCGATGACAAATCCGCGGAGCACCAGAAACAGGAGCAGAAACCACACCACCATCTTGACGAACTCGACCATTTCGCGCTTGGCGTCCTGGCGGGTTCGCTCGCGGGCTTCGGGGCCGTGTTCGGGCCGGGGCTCGGGCGGCGCGGACAGGCTGTTTTCCTTTTCGTTCACCGTATTTCCAATTCCGTGCGCAGGTTATCCACTAGCCGAAATCTACCACCCTGCCCAGTTTTCTGCAACCCCGGCGCGTCCGGGAGATTCGGTCAGGGCGCCGTTCCGGGCAGGAGGCCCAGGGCATGAACCACGGGGCAGCCCTCGCGGTACAGCGGCACGATGATTTCCTTTTCTCCGACGAACTGCCGCGAAACGAAGAGAATGCCGGCCGGGTGCAGAAAGGCCAGCTCCTTCAGGTACTGCCACCACTCGCCGTCTTCGATCTCGCGGCCCAGCAGCGCGACGGGCATCCGGCCCGGATCCGCCCCAAGGGTATCGTCGATCTCTCCCGCAAGACTCCGGGGCGACGCACCCTGTGCCGCGGTGCGCGCGTCAATGGCGCGCTGGATGCGCTCGGCAAATTCGCGTTTCAGTTCCAGGGCCTCCCGGTACCGGTGCACGAACTCGCGCCAGGCGGGGTCTACGGATTCCACCAGCTCCTTGAGGACCGCCAGGCGAACGTCTTCAGGTCGCCGCTCGAGGCGCGCGGCGATCTCGCTGCTCATGAGCAGGTAGCCCAGCGCCGTCATCACGAAATGGCTGGTCTCCTGAAGCGGGAGGCCGTCTTCGGGCCGCACGGGGTAATCCCCGTGAAGCACCAGGGCGCGCATCTGATAATCGGGCGTCTTGGGCAGGGGTTCGGGGAATGCCGCATAATCGTATTCCAGGCCGGAAGCCGTGACATAGCCCCGAACCGCCTTCGTGAGCTCCCCCTTGTCGAGGCTCTCGTCGGCCGCTTCCAGGACCAGTTCCTGCATGCGGGCCCGGATGCGCAGCATCTCGTAGGCTTGCGCGGCGCTCGTGTATTTGCCCTGGCGCAATGCGTTATCGCCCAGCGCCAGAACCAGTTCGGACGGCAACTGAGGCGGGCGCGTCATGCTCAATTCGTTCTGGATGTGCGCCCACACGCTTCGCGAACGCACCAGGTCGAGCACGCCCTGAAACTCCCGGCTGCGCTCCTGCTCTTCGTCCGGCAGCAGATACGCGTATTTTTCAGTCTCGAACCGCTCGGACGACGTCGCCCGGGCCGGCGTGAACGGGCCAAAGAGAAACCGGAGGTTCACAATATCGCCGTCGTGGACGGCTTTCGCGAAGGCCCTGGCCGCGAGTTCCCAGTCCACCTGTTTGGCGTCGGTGGCAGGATGGCGTTTGCGTCCCAGCACGGTGGCTAGTTCCTTTCGTCGAGCGCGCCGCGCACGAATCGGGCCCGTTCCTTCCAGTCGATGGACGGCGGGGTAACCTCCGCGTAGGGCAGGCGCTCCAGAATCTTCTGGTACAGGTCGTTGCGGTAGAAACGCAGAATGCGCGAAGCGTGCCGCGTGTGGGCGGCATCCCAATTGCTGTGCTCCACGCACTCCTTGTCCTGCCCGGCCGCGAGCATCCACTCCTCACAATACTTGCTGAGGAACGCCTGGAGCCGCCCGTCGAACTGTCTGCGGAAGGCGTCGGCCCCGTCGCTTTTTGCGGCAATGGCGTCGCGCCATTTCTGTTCGAGCTCGATCAGGGCCTGCCGCTCCGACCAATAGGCGTCGCGGGTGTCGTTCTCGCGCAGCACCAGGAGAGCCGCGTTAAGCTGGGCCATTTCAAGCAGATACCGCGCCCGGCGCTGCTGGGTGATCTCGACCCGGGCAATCTCGCCGACCAGCTCTTTCATGCGGCGGCGGTAGACTTTGCGCACCTCGCCCGGCCTGGCCTCTTCATTGAGGCCAAGGATCTCGAAAAAGTTGATGTATCCGTCGCCGGTCTCTGCCATCGTGGCGCAACTCCCGCGGGATTGCCCCGCAAAACCCTGATTCTAGCCGGAATGGCCGCCCAGAGACAAATGTGTCCCCGAATCCCCATGACGGCCATGAGCCGCAACGGCCACGGGCGAGACGACCGTGCTATGGCGCCGGAGCCAGTTCGTAGGCGCGGCCCGCCTGGGCCGTGAACACGGCCACGCCGGGTTCAGGATGTTCCGTCTGGACCGGCTGACCATCGAGGGCAACCGTGATCGGTTTCGCGTACCGCACGCGACAGGACCCGTCTTCCCGGGCTCGAATGACCGCTCGCAGGAGCGCCCCGTTTGTCCACTCCTGCCCAACCTCGAAGCCGCCGCGCGCGCGCAGACCGTTTGCGTGCCCGGAGTGCCACGCCGCAGGCAGGGCGGGCAGCAGGTGGAGTTCGCCGTTGTGGCTCTGGAGCAGCATCTCGGCGATGCCTGCGGTTCCGCCGAAGTTGCCGTCGATCTGGAATGGCGGGTGGTTATCGAACAGGTTGGGCAGGGTCGATTTCGCCAACAGGGCCTGCACGTTCTCGTGGGCCATTTCGGGTTCGCGCAGCCGCGCCCAGAAACTGATGATCCATGCGCGGCTCCAGCCCGTGTGCCCGCCGCCGTGCGCCAGACGGGATTCGAGCGATTTCCGCAGCGCGGCCGCCAGCTCGGGCGTGCCTTCCAGCGTGATCTGGTGTCCGGGGTGCAGGCCGTAGAAATGCGACATGTGACGGTGCCCCGGCTCCGCTTCGTCGTAATCCTCGATCCATTCCTGAAGCCGGCCCGTCTTCGTGCTGATCTGGAGCGGGGCGAGGCGGTCCAGCGCGGACTGCAGTTCCTGCCGGAACCCGGCGTCAATCCCCAGGATGGTGCTGGCCTCGATGCAATTCGTGAACAGGTCGTGAATGATCATGAGGTCCATGGTGGCGCCGCAGGTGAACATTGATGTGCTGCCGTCGGGGGTGCGAAAGCTGTTCTCGGGCGAATGGGACGGGTTGGTGACGAGCCGCCCGTCGGGCCCCTCGACCAGGAAGTCGAGCAGGAACAGCGCGGCGCCTTTCATGAGCGGGTAGGCGCGGTCGCGCAGAAAGGTCTCGTCGCCCGTGAACCGGTAGTGTTCGTAGGGGTGCTGGGCCAGCCACGCGGCGCCCATGGGCCAGAGACCCCATACGCCGTCGGCGGGCGTGGTGAACCCGAAGATGTCGGAGAGGTGATGCACGACCCATCCGCGCGCGCCGTAATGCACGCGGGCGGTGCGTTCACCAGAGGGCACGAGCGAGTCCATGTAATCGAANNCCCTGGAGGTTGGCGGGGAGGCATCCGGGCCGCGACGACCCCATGAGCAGATAGCGGCCGTACTGAAAATAGAGCGCCGCGAGCGCGGGGTCGCTTTCCCCGTTACGCACGCGCTCGAGCCGGACATCCGTGGGGAGATCGGGCGCGGGGCCGTCGCCCAGGGCCAGGTCGACGCGCCGGAACAGGCCGCGGTGGTCCTCGATGTGGGCCGCGCGAAGTTCGGGATACCCGGGCAGGGTCGCCAGCGTTTCGCGCGTCGCCTCGAGCGGGTCTTCGCCACGGTAGCTGGTGGCGGCGGCGAGCACGAGGGTGACGGCATGGGCCCCTTCGATGCGCATCGCGCCGCCTTCGTTGTGCAGTTGGCCGCCTTCGAGGCGCGCCGCGAGACGGCCCGCGAAGCTCAGGCCGGCCGGTTCGCCGGTTTCATGATGGCGGATGTCGAGCCGCCCGCTCAGCACGAGCTGGCCGGGGCCGTCGCTCACACATACGGCGTCCTTCGGGCGGGTCAGCGTAATGCCGCAGGAGACCGCGGCGGGTCGATCAGCCTCGATACGCACCACGATGACGTTGTGGGGCGCCGAGGCGAATACCTCCCGCGTGTATGTCACGCCGTCCACGGTGTACCGGGTCGAGGCCACGCCGGAATCGAGGTTGAGACTCCGGCGGTAGTCCGCGGCCGGGCCGGGCGGGCCAAACGACAGGACCAGGTCGCCCAGGGTCTGATACGACTTGATCCGCTGCGGCTCGCCCATCATGTTCTCGGCCAGCGTGGTGGCTTCGGCGTTCTTGCCCTCGAACAGCAGGCGGCGCACTTCCGGCAGGACCTCGAGGGCTTTCGGATTGGTGGTGTCGCGCGGATACCCTTCCCAGACGGTTTCCTCGTTGAGCTGGATGCGCTCGTCGCCAGCGCCTCCGAACACCATCGCGCCGAGGCGTCCGTTGCCGACGGGCAGGGCCTCGGTCCATTCCTGCGCGGGCTGCGCGTACCACAAACACCATGCGTCTTCGAGCGGCTGCCCGGTCCCCGGGGCCGCCAGCGCCGCTGATGCTACAAGCATGCTCTTTAATACCAGGACACCATGTCGCATAAGGCCCTCCTGTTGGCGCTCCGTCTACCGAATGGCGCTCCCCCGATATTCGCGCATGCGTGCTGCCCCGCGCAAGTTGGACCGCCGAAGACGGGCTTCCAGACCCTCATCCTGTTCACGGCGGCAGGCTCAGTCCAGCGAAGGCCAGACGATCTCGCCGCGGGCCTGGGCTTCCGGGTTTTCGTAGGCGCCGTAGAACTCGGAATTACAATCCAACCAGAGGGTGACGCGGTGGAATTCGTCCTCAGTGAGTTGCGTTCCGTAATGGTCCGCGCTCAGATAGGGGAGCAGGGCCGCGGCCCGGGCGCCGAATTTCCCGGCGACGGTCCGGCTGCCACCATGCTCTTTGGACCGGATGGAGCCATTGTTCGAATCGAAATAAAACCCGTACGCCTTGGCGAGATTGGCGTACGACCGGGTCCAGCCGTGTTCGCCGTCGACAGTGCCGCTCAGATCCAGGGCGTCTTCGCTCTGGTGGCACGCGACGCAATGGCGGTCAAGCACGGGCTGTACCAGACGCACGTAGCTGAAGGGACGCGACCCCTCCGGTTCGGGCTGGATGGGCGAAGCGGCCCGGCGCAGCGCGAGCGGCACGCGCGTCGTTGCCGGAGAAGCGGGCGTGGCCAGGTGCTTGGATTCATGACAGCCCAGGCACGTGAGCTGTTCGCCCGGATGCACATAGGTGCCGGAACGCATCGACTGCACCGCCATACCCGTATCATCCAGCGCCTGAAAGTAGATGAGCTTGCCCACGGGCGCCTCGAAAAAGGCCGAACCATCCGGTTCCACGGGAACCGTGCCCAGCACGGCGCGGGCATTGCTCTGACCGGCAACGCCGATGCGGGGTTTGTTGCTCGGCGGCGTAGTTTTCGGCAGCACGTGGATGATGCGCAACGCACGGATGTTCACGCCCCCGGGCCATTCGAAGTCGCTGTTGTAGACGTTCATGACGGCGACGGTCGCGGGCCGTGGTTCGCTGTTCGCCGTCTGCGCCGTTCCGTCCGGGAGGACGGGGGGCGCGGGCCGCGAACGCAATGGAATGGGGCTCAGACAGGAGATCGCGGGATCGCGGTAGATCAACTCGCGGTTGCCGAAACGGTCGAGCCAGTAGATGCCGCGGTTCGCGCCGTTCTCGCCATACACGCACAGATAATCGTCCTCGCTCAAGGGCCACGGGCTGCCGTACGCCATGTGTTCACGAATGGCCTTGACCGGAGTCTCGGCTTCGGGAAGCGGCGCCTCGGGCGTCAGGCGCGTCAATTGCGCCATGGCGCCGTCGTCTTCGACGTGCGGGTCGATGAGCACGAGCGAGCCGAAGGCATGGCCGTGGTGTGCGGCGGCCGTGGCCACGAACCGGTGCGAGCCGGGGATCGCGCGGATGCTCATCTCCATCCAGGGCCGGCTTTCGCGCGCGAAGGGGTAATTGCCGTGAAACGCGCGCGGGTCACGGCCATCGGGGTAGCACGTCCAGATGTGGTGCGCGACGTTTGTGTCGCGATCAACGTAGTCCCAGCGGGTATACACCAGCATGCCGTCGTGCGTCACGCTCGGATGCCATTCGTGGGTTTCGTGAAAACTCAGGCAGACGATGTCCGTCCCATCCGGGGCCATCGAGTGGAGCGTGTAGGTGGGAGAATCGAGCGGGGGCGACGAACCGCCGCAGCGCAGATACCCTCCGCGGCGTTCCGAGATGAACACGATGCGTCCGTCGGGCAGAAAACAGGGATCAAAATCGTTGGTGTCGCCGTCGGTGAGCTGGGTCAATCCCGTCCCATCGCGGTTGACCTTGAAAACATGGTAGCTGCTGCGCGGAGACCATTCCGGGTCGTCGCCGAGGGCCTGCGTGTAGGCGAACAACACGGTGTTACCGTCAAACGACAGCTCGGGCGACAGGAACGAGCCGGGGATGAGGGGCTGGCCCGCGAGACGGCCGTTTTCGACCACGGCCTCCGCGAGCAGGTCGCGCACGTGCGGATGCGGCCCGAACGGCTGTTCAAGCACAAACAGCCCGCCGCCGGGCGCGGCCGTGAACCCGTAGTATTGGTGGCACATGTGGAACAGCCCGCCGGGATCGTGGCGCTTGACGAACAGGAGCCGGTCAAAGCCGAGCAACGGGTTTGCGAAGGCGGTGGCCCGCAAAATGCGGCGGCACTCGAAATAGAAGGCCTTTCGGGCATCAAGCCCGGTTTGCTCCGAGGCTTCCAGCGGGTCCAAAAGCGCGGCCAGGTCATCGCGTCGCGCCTGAAGCAGCTCCATCGCGCCCGCCGCCTCCGCATCGCCACGCGTGTCAGTACTTTCGGCAAGACGTGCGGCAAGTGCGCCCGCCCGGTCAAGGATCGCGGCGCTGTGGGCCAGGGAGAACCGGTCCGCCTCGGAAATCTCGGAGACCGTATCTGCGTGCGGCGCGCCCTGCGCCTCCGCGAGCGAGTACGGACCGACGCTCTTCTGGTCGGCGGGACGGTGCAGCGCGAGATTGGTCTCGGGCGCGTCCGCCCCGTACACCTCGACCTCATCGAGCGCAAACGAGCATGTACCAGGCACCAGCAACCGTACCACCCGCGCCCGGATGCCTTTGCCGCGCACGTCCACGACGAGCGGCGCGCCCTCGTTGACCCCGAAGAACGTCCCGCCGTCGTGTTGATAGATTTCGGCAAAATCCCAGCGGTCGCTTTCACGGGAGAGGTCAGCGTCGCTTCGTTCGGTCGCTGTCAGGACGCGGAGCTTACGCGTGCGCGGGGCGTTGCCGCCGTCGGTCCGGTTAAACACGACCACGCGGTCCAATTCGACGACCGTGCCCAAGTCGACCTGCCACCAGGGATCGGTCTCGCCGCTGGCAGTGTGAAACCCGAGCTTGCCGTTCTTGATCCCGTCGCATCCCCCCGCGGCATCCTGCGCGCTCGTCACCCCCGCGTCGTTGGCGGGGAGGGCGTCGCCGTCCACGGGAAGCGCTTCTTTGCCCGCCAGCGCATATCGGAGGTCCTGTTCTATCCAGTCTGCCTCGATGAGCTCACGCAGGGATTCGGCCCGTGCCGGTTCCGGGCATACACCAA
>DDYW01000034.1 GCA_002348185.1 Candidatus Hydrogenedentes bacterium UBA2224
CGAAACCGCGAGCCGTGGTGTTGATTTCCGCGTCCGTCATCGCCGAGTGCTGCCCGTCCGGCGTGATGTCATCGTCCCGCGCGGGGGTCAGTGCGGCAAGCTCGCCGAGCCGGGCCAGGTGGCGTTCAGAAAAGACCCTCACCTGCATCTCGCGCGTCATCAACACCACGGCTCGCGGTTTCGGCATTAGGCCTCCTTTCCGGGAATTAACGAACGGCCTAGGGTACCGCCGGCATCCGGCATTTGCAAGGCAGCATGCCCGCACGATACTCTAGGCCATTGATACGGCGCCGGGGGATTTACTCAGCCGCCAGCGCCTGCCCGGCCGGATGCAAGCAAAGGAGATTTCATGAAACGGCAATTTGTCGAAGCCCTCCAGGAGGGCGATCGCATAAACGATTACTTCCTCGCCGTACGCAAGGATCTGCGCGACCAGCGCAACGGCGGGAAGTTCCTTGGCATGGTGTTTAAAGACAAGACCGGCGAGATCGGCGGCATTCTATGGAACAACGCGGCGTCGGTGGCCAAGCTGTTCGAGCTGGGCGACGTCGTCAACGTGCAGGGCGCGGTCACCAGTTATCAGGGCCGCCTCCAGGTTCGGGTCGACCAGGTGCTCCCCCTGCGCGAGGGCGAATTCGACCTCAGCGACCTGTCCTACGTCCCGGAAACGCTCGACAAAACCCTCGCCGAGTTCATCGAGATCATGCGGAGCGTCAAGAACGAGTGGCTGGCCAGGCTCATCGACTCCTTCTTGAGCGACGAGGCTTTCATGAGCGCCTTCGCCGAAGCCGCCGCGGGCAAGAAATGGCATCACGCCTATACCGGCGGCCTGGCGCAACATTGCCTCGAACTGGCAAAACTAGCCGACGCCGTCTGCGCCATCTTCCCCGGCGTCGACCGCGACATGCTGTTCACGGGCATTCTTGTCCACGACATCGGCAAGATCGCCGAGATGTCGCATGGCATGTACGTCGACTACACCACCCCGGGAAAACTGTTGGGCCATCTCGCCATCGGCGCCGACATGGTCCAGGAGCGCATTCGCGCGATTGAGGGCTTCCCCGAAACCATACGGCTGCAGGTTCTTCACTGCGTTCTCTCGCACCATGGAGAGTTGGCCAACGGATCGCCGGTAGTCCCCAAAACCGTCGAGGCCATGGCCCTGCACCACATCGATAATCTGGGCGCGCAGCTCGACGCCTTCACCCGCATCGTCGAAGAAGCCAAACTCCGCGGTCAGGACTGGTCCGAATACATCGGCCTCATCGAACGCCCCATCTGGACCAAGGAAGGCGAATAAGGCCCCCGGGGCGGCGCGGAAACGTCGTCAGTTTAATCATCACGGTGGGATACAGAATGTGGGGCGATTCGCGCCCAGGGGAGTATTTGCCGTGTTTGTACCCTGCGAAATCCAACGTCAACCTGTAGTGAGACGAGCCGTTCGCCGGGCGGCCCTGTGCTTTGCCGTCGCATGCGCCGCGGTCGCGTCCGCTGTTTCGGGCTGTGCGAAACCGGCCCCCGAGGACCAGGCGACGCAAGCGCCCGCGCCCGCGCAGTCCGAAACGCCGGCGCCGCCCCGGCCCGCCATCCCGACCGACCGGATCACCACGGTCACCGGCATCGAGACGCCGCCTGCGCCTGCCGGCGAAGAGCGCGTCGTGGAGGCCGAGCCTGCGGCGCCCGAAGATGCTGCGACCGCCCCCTCGCCCCCCGTTGTCGTCGTCGAAGAGCCTGCCGAGACCGTCTCCGAAACCGCACCGGCCGGGGAAGACGCACCGCAGGCCGAGGTCCCGGCCGTGATCGATGAACCGCTTCGGCTGGCCAGGCAGTCCGCGGAGACTGCGCGGCGGAAGGCCCTGACCCAACCGGTGATGGAGGCCGCGCAGTCCGTCCTCGACGCCGCCGGCAATCATATGGCCGACGCCGCTCAGAACGAGACCGGCAACCCCACCGAGGCCCTGGCCGCCTATCAGTTGGCCGAAAAGCTCTATGGCGAAGCCCTCCAGAAAACCGAAGCCCAGGCGGAGGCTGCCCGGGCCGCCGCAACCGCCCGTGCCGCGGCGCTCGAGACCCGGAACCAGGTCACGCAGGAAACCCGTACCCTCGCGCAACAGGAGGCCGTTGCGGGCGACACCGCCTGGAACGCCGCCGAGGAGGCCGACGCTCCCGAGCGGGCCAGGAACCTCTATGACCTCGCGCAGGACGAATACGCCAAGGCGTTACGCATCGCCGCGCAACGCGCCGCCGAACACGACGAGACCGCCGCAAAGATTCAGCAGAATCTCGACACCGAGCGCGCCAACGCGCAGAAAGCCCAGGCCAAGATCACCGGGGAAGTCCGCAAACTCGCGCAGCAGCAGGCCGCCCAGGCCGATGCCCTGTGGGATCTCGCCACGCAGTCGGCCGAGCGTGATCCCGCGAAAGCCGCCGAACTTTTTGGGCAGGCGCGCACACAGTACGACGCCGCCGTGGCCGCTGCCGAGAACGCAAGACACCGGGAATTCGTGACCGAACTTCGCGAGCAGGGCGTCGTGGTTGCGCCGGCCGGCGGCGACTATACGACGATCGGCGAGGCCATCGCCGCGGTGGCCCCCGACACCCCCATTTTGATCAAGCCCGGCATCTACAGGGAAACCATCGTGATCGACAAACCGGTCGCCCTCATCGGCGACGGCGCGCGCAACGAGATCCGCATCGAAAGCACCGGCGCGGACTGCATCACGATCAAAACCGGGCAGGCGGTCGTGCACGGATTGACGCTCCGCAGTTCGTCCGGTTTTAACGAGCGCGGCGTGTACACCGTTTTTTGCGCCCAGGGACGCCTTCTCATCGAGTACTGCGACATCGCCACCGATTCCCTGTCCGCCGTGGCGGTCAAAGGCGCCGAAACGGTTCCGGTCATCCGCGGCTGCAACATCCACGACAGCACCCAGGCCGGCATCTTCTTCCATGACGGCGCCCGGGGAACCATTGAAAACTGCGAGATCGCCGGCAACGGTCTGGCGGGCATCCAGATCAAGTCCGGGGCCCATCCCACTGTGCGCCAGTGCAAGATCCGGCAAAACAAAGGCAGCGGCATTTTTGTCAACGATGGCGGACGCGGCATGATCGAGGGCTGCGACATTTCGCAGAACGCCCTCGCCGGCATTTCCATTACCACGGCCGGCAATCCGGCCGTGCGCGACTGCAGCATCACAAACAACCGCGGTTACGGCATTCGCGCTTACGAAGGCGGGCGCGGCGACATCGGAGGCTGTGCCCTGTCCAGCAACCAGCCGGAAAACTGGTTTGTGGGCGACGACTGCGAGGTAGCCCGCCAGAACAACCAGGAATAAGCGGCGCGCCTGCCTCTACCCGTTCGGATGGCCCCGCGGCCCGCGGGGTCCCACACCCGAGCCGGATGCAGCTTCATGCCGGCTTGGCGCTCGGCAAGCCCGGAGCGTCGGAAGTGCGGAAGCGTGCCCCCGTTTCGCTGTCTCCCCCCTTACCTGCTAAAATTCATTTTTCTGGAGGCGATATGAAAACGTACGGCATTAACGAGGATTTGGATCTTGTGGTAGTGGGCGCCGGACCGGCGGGGCTGGCGGCGTTGCACGCGGCGCAGGAGGCCGGCCTGAACGCGGTCGCGCTCGACAAGGGCCCCGTCTGCTCCGCACTCATGGCCCACCCGACCTATATGCGCTGGTTCTCGACCTTCGACAAGCTCGAACTCGCGGGTTTCCCACTCGTCGTCTCCGAAAAGAACCCCACCCGCCGCGAGTACCTGAAGTATTGCCAAACCTTCGTGCGCTATTTCGGACTGCGCGTGGTCACGTATTGCACGGTCAGCGCCATGGAACCCCGCTCTCCGGGATTCACGGTGCGCGGGCGGGATCTGTTCAACCGGACCTACGCCTGGAACGCGCGCAACGTCATCGTCGCGACGGGTTTCTATGATTCGCCGCGCCGCCTCGGCGTCCCCGGCGAAGACCTGCCCCACGTCGCCCATTATTACACCGAGGGACACCGCTACGCCGGCCACGAGGTGCTCGTCATCGGCGCGGGCAGCTCGGCTGCCGAGACCGCCCTCGAACTCTACCGCGAAGGCGCCCGGGTGACCGTCGCCATGCGCGGACAGGGTTTCCAGACCAAGTATTGGCTCGAACCCGACATCGAAAACCGCATCCGTGAAGGCGCCATCGCGTGCCATCGCGGCGTAGACGTCGTCGCCATTCGCCCCGACGAGGTCGAGCTGGAACGGCACAGCGGCGGACGCATCGTGGCGCCCGCGGAATTTGTCCTCGCCCTGACCGGGTTCGTGCCCGATACCTCGCTGCTCGAGGCGGCCGGGGCCGCCGTCGACCCGGAAACCGGCAAACCCGTCCTCACGGAGGCCCTCGAAACCACGGTCCCCGGCATGTACGTCGCGGGGACCCTCTGCGCGGGTAAGGACGCCAACGTCGTGTTCGTCGAGAACGGCCGTGAACACGGTCCGAAGATCATCGCGGATATCCTCAACAAGCGAAAGGACGGCGCTGCATCGTAGTGTCCGTGATGCCCCATGCCTGAGATTCAATGGCACATCATCGAAGGCGCGGCGGGATGCGCGCACGCCCGCGAACACGGTCTCGTGGCCGTCGTCGTCGACGCCCTGCGCGCGAGCGCCACCGCGGCCCTGTTGTTCGATGCGGGCGCCACCGAGATCCTGGCCGTTCGCGAGGTTGCGGAGGCCCGCACCGCGCGGGGCGAGTTCAGCGACGCCCTCCTCTACGGCGAACGCGGCGGCTTGCCCCCCGAAGGGTTCGACTTCGGCAACAGCCCCCGCACGGTCGACGCCGCCCGCGGCCGCCGCATCATCTTCACCACCACCACCGGCGCCGGAAGGCTGGTGGACTGCTGGGGCGCCGAGGCCGCCTACATGGGCTCGACCGTGAACGCCGCGGCGGTGGCCCGCGCGGCCGCTCGCCACGGAAAAGACGTTGTGCTCATTCCCGCGGGCCTCATGTCCGACCCGGGGTTCAACGCGCAGGAGGACTGGGTGGCGGCCGTTGTGATCGCCATGCGCTCGAGCAGCGTCATCGGTGAAGGCGCCGACGCCTTCGCGGCCTGGCGCGAGCGCATCGAAGCTGAGGGCATCGAACCCCTGTTTCAGACCGCGCCCCACGCGCAAAAACTCCGCTGCGCGGGTCTCGAGGACGACATTCCCTTCTGCGCCCGGACCGACATCACCGCCGCCGTGCCCCAGGCCGTCAAGCGCCATCCGCTGGGCCTGCTCCTGCGCAACGTTGCGCCGGCGGGGATTTGACGGAACGCCGTTATTCTCCGCGCTCGGCGAGCTGTTTGAGATGGTAGAGCAGCTCCTGGGCCTCGCGGGGGCTCAGCTCATCGGGGTTGACGCGGCGGAGTTCCTGCACCACTTCGCTCGGCTTCGCCGCCGGCGCCGCCGATGCCGGCGCGAACAACTGCAATTGTTGGGGCAGACCGATGTTCGCCGTGCTGCCCGACTCGAGCGCGGTGAGAATCTCGTGCGCGCGCTCAATAACCCCTTTGGGGAGGCCCGCCAGCTTCGCCACCTGGATGCCGTAACTGTGATCGGCGCCGCCATCGACGATTCGGTAGAGAAAGATCACTTTGCCCGACCACTCCCGCACAGCCACGTTGAGGTTCTTGACCCGATCCAGCTTCGTGGCCAGTTCGGTCAACTCGTGGTAATGCGTCGCAAACAGGGTCTTGGCCCGGATCTGGTCGTGGATGTACTCGGCGACGGACCAGGCGATGCTGATCCCATCAAACGTGCTGGTGCCCCGCCCGATCTCGTCGAGCACGATCAGGCTGCGCCCGGTCGCCGAATTCAGGATCGCCGCGCTCTCGATCATCTCGACCATGAAGGTGCTTTCGCCGCGCACCAGATTGTCGCTGGCCCCCACGCGTGTGAAGATCCGGTCGACCACCCCGATGTGGGCCTCGGCGGCGGGCACAAAACTGCCCATCTGCGCCATCAGCGTGATGAGCGCGACCTGGCGCAGATAGGTCGATTTCCCCGCCATGTTCGGCCCGGTCACGATCTGCAGGAACGCTTCGGCGGGGTCCAGGACCGTGTCGTTGGGCACGAACTTTCCCTGCGGCATCAGGTCCTCGACCACGGGATGCCGCCCGTCGCGCACCACGATGCGGTCCGAGGCGTCGAGCACGGGCTTGCAGTAATTCTTCGCCGCGGCCGTGTCCGCCATCGACAACAGCGCATCCAGCACCGCGACCGCGTCCGCGGTCGCCTGGATGCGTCCCGCGTGCGCGCAGATTTCGTCGCGCACGCGGCAGAACAGCGCGTATTCGAGGTCGTTCATGCGTTCCTGCGCATTGACGATCTCCTCTTCGCGCGACTTCAATTCGGGGGTGATGTAGCGTTCGGCATTGACGAGCGTCTGCTTGCGATGATACGTCTCCGGCACTTTACCCGTGTGGGCCTTCGAAACCTCGATGTAGTAGCCGAAAACCTTGTTGTATCCCACTTTGAGATTGGAAATGCCCGTGCGCTCGACTTCCTGCCGCTGAAGACGTGCGATCCAGTCGCGCCCCCCGCGCACCAGATCGCGGAGACGGTCAAGCTCCGCGTCAAAGCCATCGCGGATGATCCGGCCCTCATTCAGCACCAGGGGCGGCTCGTCCACAATGGCGTTGGCGGCCGTGCGCGCCACGTCGCGCAGTTCATCCATGCCCGCGTGGACTTCGCGGAGCAGGGCCGCCTCGCAGGGGACAAGGGCCGCGCGAAGCTCCGGCACCTGCGCCAGCGATTCGCCCAGCGCTTTTACGTCGCGCGCGTTGCCCGAACGCGAGGTGAGCCGGCCCAGGAGGCGCTCGACGTCCGCGACCCCTTTCAGCATCCCGGCGAGCCGCAGCCGCAGCGCCGCATCATTGAACAATGCCTCGACCGCATCGAGCCGCGCGCGGACCGCTTCCACATCCAGCAGCGGATGCAGTATCCAGTGGCGCAGCTTGCGGCCGCCCATGCTCGTGCGGGTCCGGTCCAGCGTGGCAATGAGGGTTCCGCGGCGTGACTTGTCGCGAAGCGATTCCACGAGTTCGAGGTTTCGCTGCGTATTGCCGTCGATCACCACGAAACTCGACGGACTGTAGCGCCGCGGCGGGCGCAGATGGGGCACGCCGTCGCGCTGGGTCGCGCGGACGTAGGCAAGCACCGCACCCGCGCACCCTGTGGCTTCCGGCGCATCTTCCAGTTCGAGGCCTTTCAGCGTGCTCAGGCCAAACTCATCGAGAAGCAGCTCGCGCGTGTATTTCGCGTCGAATTCGTCGCGCGGCCGTTCGGTAAACCGCAGGGTCTCGAATTGCGCCCGCAACGCTTCGAGCATTTCGGGATCACTGCCTTCCGGGAACAGCGCCTCGACCGGCGCCATGCGGGTCAGCTCGTCGCGCAGGGTCTTCGCGGGGGCATGGTCCAGTTGCGCGGCCAGCAGTTCCCCCGTCGACACGTCGGCCAGCGCCAGCCCCGCCGACGGCCCGTCGACGATAAACGCCGCCAGGTAATTGTTGGACGCCGCATCGAGCAGATCGGGTTCGAGCACGGTGCCCGGTGTGACCGTGCGGGTGACGGCACGCCGCACCACGCCTTTGGCCTGCCGGGGGTCCTCCATCTGGTCGCAGATCGTGACGGTCCGCCCCGCCTGAATCACCCGCGCGAGGTAGCCGTCAACGGCGCGCACCGGCACCCCGGCCATAGGAATGCGTGCGTCTTTTTCCGCGCCGTCGCGCGACGTGAGCGTCAGGCCAAGCAGTTCAGAGGCTTCAATGGCGTCCTCGAAGAACAACTCGTAGAAATCGCCCATCCGGAAAAACAGGAGCGAATCCCCGCTCTCGGCTTTGGCTTCGAGGTACTGGCGCAGCATGGGCGTCAGCTCGCGCTCTGAAATGTCGCCCAACGATTTCCAGTTCTTGGTCATAGGGCGTGATTATACCCGCCTCGCGCGGCCCGGCGCAGCGTTCGCGGGCCCGCAGCCGCTTCCCCGCGCGCTCTTCCACAACGAAAACGCACAGGAGCGGTCATGTCGACCCGGCTCCTGTGCGTGCAACATGCCAGCCGCGGAGTTATTCCTCCTCGTACTCGCCCAGGCCCACCAGCTCGATCCGCGCCATGGACGACGCATCGCCCAGACGGTTGCCCAGCCGGAGAATCCGCGTATACCCGCCCGGACGTTCCGCGAAGGCCGGGCCGATCTCGTTGAACAGCCGGCTCACCGCGCTCTTGTCGCGCAACGCCGCAAACGCCCGCCGCCGGTTATACACCGTGTCCTTCTTGGCCATGGTGATGAGCGGCTCGGCAAACCCGCGCAACTCCTTCGATTTCGCCAGCGTGGTCTCAATGGCGTTATGAGTAAACAGGGCCACGGCCATGTTCTTCACGGTAGCTTTACGGTGCGCCGTCGTGCGGCCGAGCCGTCTGCCTGCTTTACGATGCCTCATGATAGCAATTCCTATTCCTCTTACTGTGCCCGGGGCCCTCCAAGCCCCTCCCTAGCCCAAATACTACCAGAAACGGCGCACCGTCAGGTAGTTTCACTCGTCTCCTCAACTTCCTCGACCACGCCGGCATCATCGCTGCTTCCCATGCCCAAATGCAAGTCCATGGTTTCGAGAATGCTGCGAATCTCATCCAGCGACTTCTTCCCGAAATTGTGAAACCGGAGCATTTCCGGCTCCGACCGTTTCACCAGATCGCCAATCGTCTTGATGCCCGCCGCCTTCAGACAGTTCGCCGCGCGCACGCTCAGTTCCAGTTCCTCGACCGGACGCGACAGTTTGCGCGCCAGTTCCGGGTCGTCTACACTGCCGCCCCCGGCATCCTGTTGCACGTCCTCCGGCTGCTGCACGAAGATCTTCAAATGCTCGATCAACAGGTTCGAGGCCTCTTCCAGGGCCTTCTGGGGCGTAATCGAACCGTTTGTCCACACTTCCAGAATCAGGCGGTCGTAGTCCGTGCGCTGGCCCACGCGCGCGTCTTCCACGAGGAAGTTCACCCGGGTCACCGGCGAGAAATTCGCGTCCAGGTAGATCGTTCCCAGGGGGGCGTGTTCCAGCTCGAAATTCTCCGCCGTCACATAGCCCCGGCCGCGCGCCACCTTGATCTCCATCTCGATCTGCGTCGAATCCGACGTGGACGTGAAGACCACCAGGTCCGGATTGAAGACATCAACGTCGTGTTCCTTGAACACGTCGCCGGCCGTCACCGCGCCGCCGCCCTTGTGTTTGAACGAGAAAATGATGGGCTCTTCCCGGTTGAGGCGCAACTGGCACCGCTTGAAATTCAAGACCACGTCGGTCGCGTCTTCCATGACGCCCGGTATCGACGAAAATTCGTGATGGATGCCCTCGATCCGGATCGCGGTGACCGCCGAACCTTCCAGCGACGCCAACAGCACCCGGCGCAGGGAATTCCCCACGGTCGTGCCGTAGCCGCGTTCAAACGGTTCAACGAGGAAGCGCGCGTACTGCTGCGACGCGCCTTCATCCGACTTCACGAACTTTGGTGTCACAAAGTCTCTTGCTATCATTCGATTTCGCCTCCCGGCAACGAGGTCTGTTTTCCCGCTTCTACTTCCGTTTCCTGGATACTTCTGCCCGGCATGTCCGATGCCGCGTTATACACGGCGCCGTTTCGGAGGCCGGCAGCCGTTATGCGGGATGGGGGTCACATCCCGGATCAGCGTGATATTCAACCCCGCCGCCTGAATCGCCCGGATGGCCGACTCCCGGCCCGCGCCCGGTCCATTGACCTGAACGCGCACCTCGCGCAGCCCCGCCTCGAGCGCCCGGCGCGCCGCCGCTTCCGCGGCCACCTGCGCCGCAAACGACGTGCTCTTCCGTGAGCCGGAGAAGCCCACCTGGCCCGCGCTCGACCAGGACACCACATTGCCCTGGTTGTCGGTGATCGACACGACCGTATTGTTGAACGTCGCCTGAATGTGCGCCATCCCCGACGTGACATTCAACGTAGTGCGGCGCTTCTTGCCCTTGCTCTTGCGTTTTTCCGTGGCCACGTAGCCTCCTCCTTTTATTTCTTCTTGATGGTGGCGCCCTTCTTGCCCTTGCGCGTGCGCGCATTCGTATGCGTCCGCTGACCACGCACGGGCAAGCCGCGTTTGTGCCGGAGACCCCGGTAACTGTTGATATCCATCAATCGCTTGATGTTCGCCGTAACCTCACGGCGCAGATCGCCTTCCACCTTGAACTCGGCCTGGATGGCCGTCGAAAGGCGGCTGACCTCTTCATCGGTCAGGTCACGCACCCGCGTGTCGGGACTGATGTTGGTCTCCGCAAGGATCTCCCTCGACCGCGTCGGCCCAATGCCGTAGATGTAGGTGAGTCCTGCCTCGACGCGTTTCTCGCGCGGCAAATCGACGCCGACTACTCGTGCCATGTTACCCGTTCTCCTTACCCGGTGCCCTGCGGTTACCCTTGGCGCTGTTTGTGGCGCGGATTCTCACAAATCACCCGCACCCGGCCATGGCGCCGGATTATCTTGCACTTCTCACAAATCTTTTTCACCGAACTGCGAATCTTCATCTCACCTCTCCCTTTTCGGAGTGACGATCCCCGGCGTTCCGGAAGACCGTCTATCGATAGCGCTCAACAATCCGCCCCCGGCCGTGATCGTACGGCGAAAGCACAACCTTCACCCGATCGCCCGGAAGCACGCGCACAAATCGTATGCTGTCCTTGCCCGATATGTGGGCCAATACCACCTGCCGGTTGGCCAGCTCGACCCGGAACACGCCGTTCGCCAGCGCCTCCGTCACCGTGCCGTCCACCGCAATTTCCGCTTCGTCCGTCATGCCGGTACGGGATACGCTCCCTCACCGCTGGCCCCAGATGAGCCGCGGCGTCGCCGACAAGATCTCCGGAGGGCCGTCGCGCACCACAATACTGTGCTCAAAGTGCGCACTCGGTTTCCCGTCGATCGTCACCGCCGTCCATCCGTCGCGCAGCACTTTCACGCCGGGCTTTCCGGCGTTGACCATCGGTTCAATCGCCAGCACCATGCCGTCACGCAGCAAGGGGCCCCGCACGCCCGTGTCGAAATTGGGCACCTGCGGATCCTCGTGCATCTTGCGCCCGATGCCGTGCCCGACGAAATCACGAACCACGCTGAACCCGGCCTGTTCGCACACGCGCTGAACCGCACGCGACACGTCGACCAGGTAGTTGCCCGCGCGCGCCGCCTGCACGCCCGCCGACAGCGCCCGATCGGTCGCGTCCATCAGGCGCCGGCGAAGCTCATCCACCGGACCGCATGCCACGGTCAGCGCGGCATCGCCATGGTAGCCCAGATAGTAGGCGCCCACGTCCATGCTCACGATCTGCCCTTCACGCAGCTCGCGGTCGCCGGGTATCCCGTGCACAATGACATCCTCCACCGAGATGCACGTGCTGTTCGGATACCCGCGGTACCCCAGAAACGAGGGCACCGCGCCCGCGCCGCGAATACAATCCTCCGCGATCGCGTCCAGCTCCCGCGTGGTTACGCCCGGCCGAACCTGCTCGACAAGCGTTACCAGCGTGTCCGACACGATCCGGTTGGCGTCGCGCAGCGTCGCGATTTCGCTCTCTTCACGCAGCGCAATCACCGGCTAGGCGGCTCCGGCGGTTCTCAACAGCTCTTCAACTTTCGCAAACACGTCGTCCGCGCTGGCCTTCGCCGCCGGAACCGTACGTAGAATACCCTGACTCTCGTAATATCCGATGATCGGCTCCGTCGTCTCATGATAGACGCGCAGCCGTTCCCGAATCGTCTCTTCCTCGTCGTCCGAACGCCGCTCGAGGGTTCCGTCGCACCCCGGGGCATCGCACTTTTTGCCGTTGCCCGAGGGACTGAACTTCAAATTGAAGATCTTTCCGCATTTCGGGCAGAACCGGCGGGCCGCCAAACGCCCGACGATCTCCTCGTCCGGCACCGCGATGTCGATGGCCATGTCGAGGTCGTCGCCGTGGTCGCGCAAGAGCTTTGTCAGCATCTCGGCCTGCGGCACCGACCGGGGAAACCCGTCCAACACATACCCGCCCCGGCAATCGTCCGCCTGCAAGCGGTCGGCCACAATGGCGCAGGTCAATTCATCGGGCACCAGTTGGCCGGCGTCCAGATACGGTTGCACCTGGCGGCCAATCGCCGTTCCATTCTTGAGGTGCGCACGGAAGATGTCGCCGGTCGAAATATGCGGCGCCGCCAGGCGCCCGGCAATCCGCACCGCCTGCGTCCCTTTGCCCGCGCCCGGAGCGCCCAGCATTACAATGCGTCGTCCCATGCGTACCGTCCGTCCTCGCCTGCCGCCCCGTCTACCGGCGGCCGGGCGTCTTGCGCCCGCTCTTCATAAACCCATCGTAGTTGCGCATGATCAGGTGTTGTTCCACCTGGCGCACCGTATCCAGCGCCACGCCCACCAGGATCAGGAGGCTGGTGCCGCCGAAAAACTGCGAAACATTGAAATCCTGAACGCCCAGCCCGCTGTTCACGAACTTCGGCAGCAGGGCGACGCCCGCCAGGAACACCGCGCCCACCAGCGTGATCCGCGTCATGACGCGGTTCAGGTATTCCGCCGTGGCCTTTCCCGGCCGCACGCCCATTACCACGCCGCCGTACTTCTTGAGGTTTTCCGCGATCTCCACCGGATTGAACGTGATCGCCGTGTAGAAGAAGCAGAAAAAGATGATCAGGCCCGCGTACACCAGGTTGTACAGAAGCGAATCGTATTCGAACCAGTGCTCAAAAAACGCCTGCGCTTCCGGCGATTTGACCGCGTTCATGACCATGCTCGGAAGCATCAGGATCGAACTCGCGAAAATGATCGGAATCACGCCCGCCTGGTTTACCCGCAACGGCAGGTAATTCCGGCCGCCCGCCGTCACGCGGCGGCCCTTCACCTGGCGCGGATACTGCACCGGAATGCGCCGCTGGCCCGTCGTCACCAGGATCACGCCCGCGACCACCAGCACCATCACCACGATCAGCATGATCCCTTCAAACATGCTCAGGTCGTCATTGCGCAATTGCTGAAACAGGCTGTACACCGCCTCCGGCATCCGCGAAACAATGCTCACGAAAATGATGAGCGAAATCCCGTTGCCCACGCCGTGCTCGCTGATCTGCTCGCCCAGCCACATGATGAACGCCGTGCCGGTCGTGAATGAAATCACGCACAAGATGTAGAAAAACAGGCTCGGATTCGGAACAATGACCAGTTCCGGGGTGTTCAGCTTCACCAGGTACGCCGCGACAAACAGCGACTGCACGATGCACAACCCGATCGTGCCGTAACGGGTGTATTCCGTAATTTTCTTCTGCCCTTCCGCGCCCTCTTTCGCCAGGCGTTCCAACGGCGCCCACACCGCCGTCAGCAGCTGGATGATAATCGATGCGCTGATGTACGGCATGATGCCCAGCGCAAACACCGTGGCATTGCTGAACGCGCCCCCCGAAAACATGTCGTAAAAGCTCAACAGGCCGCCCGTGCCCATGGCGTCGCTCAGCGCGCCGCCGTCCACGCCCGGCGTCGGAACATGCGCACCCAGACGATAGACCGCGAGCATAATCAGCGTAAAAATGATGCGGCTCTTCAGCTCGGGGATCTTAAACGCGTTTCGGAGCGCTTCTACAGGCTGCGACACTGATTATTCCTCCGCCCGCGCTTTCGCACTGCGTCCGTTTCCACGGCGGGTCTTCGCCCGGCTCGAGGGCACCTCAAACAACTCCACGGCGCCACCGGCCGCCTCAATCTTTGTGCGGGCCGATGCGCTCACCGCATTGACCTTCACAAGCAGCTTCTTCGAAAGCTCGCCGCCGCCCAGCACCTTCACCCCGCCCTTGCAGGGGCGCACCAGGCCCGCGTCCGTCAGCGCCGCCGGCGTCACTTCCGCGCCTGCCTCGAACGCCTTTTCGAGCGCGGCCACGTTTACCACGGCCATCGCGAACCGGTCTTCATGGAAAAAGCCGCGCTTGGGCAGACGCCGGTTGATCGGCATCTGGCCCCCTTCAAAGCCCTGGCGGCGCGAATACCCCGAACGCGACTTCTGCCCTTTGTGGCCGCGGCCAGACGTCTTGCCGCTCCCCGAACTCGGGCCGCGTCCGACGCGCTTGCGGTTCTTCTTTGTGCCGGGCGCCTCTTTCAGCGTGCTGAGATCAATCATCGTTCATTCCTGGTCGTTTCGGTCCACACGCGGCACGGCCGCCGCGCACCCTCTCGATTCCATGCTTCTACAAGATGTCCGTCACGTCGCGTCCGCGCCGCCGGCCGACGGCTTCCACCGTCTCCAACTGGCGCAGCCCGTCGAGCGTCGCCCAAACCACGTTCGTGGCGTTGTTTGAACCCAGCGACTTGGTCAGGATATTGCGGTATCCCGCCGACTCGACCACCGCGCGCACCGGACCGCCCGCAATCACGCCCGTGCCCAGCGAGGCGGGCTTGAGCAGCACCTGCGCCGCTCCGGACCGGCCAATCACCTCATGGGGGATCGTCGTGCTCACGATCGGCACTTCCACCATTTCGCGCTTGGCCTTCTCAATCGCCTTCCGGATCGCCTCAGGCACTTCCGTCGCCTTGCCCAGCGCCGCGCCGACACGGCCCTGGCCATCGCCGACGACCACGATCGCGCTGAACTTGAACCGCCGGCCGCCTTTGACGACCTTGGCAACACGGTAGATCTTCACTACCTGTTCGATCAGCCCCTGGTCGCCCTCGTCGCGCGAAGCCCGGTCCGCTCTCGAGTCTCGTTTTTCTTCTACCCTGCTCAAGTCCTGTTCTCCTAAAATTCCAGTCCTGCTTCCCGCGCCGCATCGGCAAGCGCCTTCACCCGGCCATGAAAAAGGTTGCCTCCCCGATCAAAGCACACCCGGGTGATGGAAGCCGCTTTTGCCTTTTCGGCAATCGCTTTGCCCACGGCCTGCGCACCCGCGATGTTTCCCCCGGCAACCTTCGCCGACAACGACGACGCGGCCGCAAGCGTCCGCCCCGACGCATCGTCAATGATCTGCGCGTAGATGTGTTTGGCCGAACGGAACACCGAAAGCCGGGGCTGATCCGCCGTGCCACGAATGCGCTGCCGGACACGCAACCGCCGGCGTTCCCGCAACCGTGTCTTGTCTGTTGTCTTCGCCATAATTCGCTGCTCCCAGATGCCGCCTTATCAGCCGGCACCCGCCTTCCCAACTTTCCGCCGGATACGCTCGCCGCGATAACGGATGCCCTTGCCCTTGTACGGCTCCGGCTTCCGCCAGGCGCGGACATTCGCCGCCACCTGTCCGACCAACTGCTTGTCAATCCCGATCACCTTGATGATCTGCGTGCCCTCCACTTCGAAGGCAATCCCCGCCGGAGGCTCCACGACCACGGCGTGGCTGTGGCCGACCGCCAGATTCAGGCTTTTCCCCTGCATCGAAGCGCGGTACCCGACCCCTTCGATCTGCAGCACGCGCTCATAGCCGCGCGTCACGCCCGTCACCAGATTGTATATGAGCGCGCGCGTCAGGCCGTGCAGCGAGCGCTGCTCGGGCCTGTCGCTCGAACGCGTCACCACCACACTGTTGTCCTCGACCGCTACGCCGACATCGGGGTGGATGTCCTGCTCCAGCGTTCCTTTCGGACCCGTGACCTTGATGCGGCCGGCGGAAAGCTCCACCGTGACCCCATCGGGGATCGTTACGGGCAATCTCCCTACTCGTGACACGACTCTCGTTCCTTTCGTATCCGGCCTAAGCGCCGGGTTAGCCGCGCGCGTGCGCTCCGCGGGGCCGGATTACCAAACCTCGCACAACACCTCGCCGCCCACGTGCTCTTCACGCGCCTGCTTGCTCGTCATGACCCCGCGCGACGTGGTCAATATCGTGATGCCCAGGCCGCTGCGCACCGGTTTCAGGTCCGCGCAGCCGCTGTGCACCCGAAGCCCCGGCTTGCTTACGCGCCGAAGGCCCTTCAAGACCGGCTCGCCATTGGGCAGATACCGCAACGTCACGTGCAAGGTGCCCTGGAGACCATCATCCACCCTGCGGTACTCCTCGATGTACCCTTCGCGCTTCAGCACCTCGCAGACCTTTTCTTTGAGGTTGGAGGCGGGAATATCGACTACGTCGTGCTTCGCGCCCATGGCATTCCGGATACGCGTCAACAGGTCGGCAATTGGATCGTTCATCGACATGGCTTCGTCTCTCTCCCTTACCAGCTCGACTTGGTGACGCCGGGCAGTTGACCTTCCAACGCCAGGTTGCGGAAACAGATGCGGCACAAGGCAAACTTGCGCATATAGCTGCGCGGCCGCCCGCACACCCGGCACCGGTGGTACGCCCGCACCTTGAACTTCTGCGGCCGGTTCGTCTTCACGATCATCGATTTCTTGGCCACGAATACCTCCTTGAATCCCTTAACGTTGTATCGCGCAGCGCCCCTGCGGCTAGCTGCGGAACGGCATCCCGAATCGCCGCAAGAGGGCCCGGCTGGCGTCGGCGCTGCCCGAATTCTTGATCACAAACGTAATGTTCATCCCGCGAACCCGCGTCACCCCGTCAATATTGACTTCCGGAAAGATCGTCTGCTCCCGGAGACCCATCGTGTAATTGCCCTGCTTGTCAAAACTCTTCGCGGAAACCCCGCGGAAGTCGCGGATACGCGGGATCGCCACGTTCAGGAGCCGGTCCAGAAACTCGTACATCCGGTCGCCGCGAAGCGTCGCCATGCAGCCGATCTTCGCGCCCTCGCGCACTTTAAAGCCCGCAATCGAACGGCGCGCCGTGCGGATGCTGCCCTTCTGTCCCGTGATCTGGGCCAGGACCTCCATCGCCTCTTCCATCAGGCGCGGCTCGGTCTGCGAATCGCCCACGCCCACGTTCACCACGATCTTCTCCAGCCTCGGCACGTTCATGACGTTCGTGCGTCCGAGCTCGTCCTTCAACGCCGGCAGAATCGTCGTCCGGTACTTCTCTTTCAGTCTAGCCGCCACGAATCTTCTCCATGCGCCAGAGCGTCCGCCTCATCCGTGCGGATCGCACCGGCTAGTCGTTTAACGTCTCACCGTTCACCTTGTAATACCGTACCCGCGAACCGTCCTCGAGATGCTTCACGCCCACGCGCGACGGGCGTCCCGCCGATTCGCACCAGGGAAGCACGTTCGACATGTGAATGGGCGCTTCGCGTTCCACGATGCCGCCCTGCTGGTTCCGCTGCGAGGGGCGCGTGTGCCGCTTGATCAGATTCACCCCCTCCACCGTAACCCGGCTGCTCTTCGGGTGCACCCGGAGCACGCGACCGCGGCTTCCCTTGTACTTCCCGGTGATGACCACCACCGTATCGCCCTTATGTATGTACATTGCCCAAAATCCTCGAACCGTTAACCGGCCTGTTGCCTCGACTGCCTCACACGACTTCCGGCGCCAGCGAAACGATGCGCATGAACCCCTTCTCGCGAAGCTCGCGGGGAACCGGGCCGAAAATGCGCGTGCCCTGGGGCTCCTTGTTCGCGTTGATCAGCACCGCCGCGTTCGAGTCAAAACGGATCACCGTCCCGTCCGGACGCTGCGTGTCCTGCTTGATGCGCACCACCACCGCCTTCACCACATCGCCCTTCTTCACGTTTGAATTGGGCAACGCCTCTTTCACCGTCGCGGTGATGATATCGCCCAGGTGCGCATACCGGCGCCGTGTGCCGCCCATCACCTGGACGCAACGGATGCGCCGCGCGCCCGTGTTGTCCGCAACATTGAGATTCGTGTAAATCTGTATCATGACGACGCTTCCTTACCGCTTAGTCCGCGCGGCGCACGATTTCCGTCACGCGCCAGCGTTTGGTCTTGCTCATGGGGCGCGTTTCCGCGATACGCACCACGTCGCCCACGTTGCAGTTGTTGTCCTTGTCATGCGCCTTGAACTTCTTCGTGCGCTTGACCGCCTTCTTGTACAACGGATGCGGCACGGTGCGCTCCACGGCCACCGTCACCGTCTTGTCCATCGCGTTGCTCGTCACCACGCCCACGCGTACTTTTGTCTGGCCACGTTCCGCCATGGTTATTTCGCCTCTTTCGCCTGCTTCGCCTGAGCAAGCTCCCGTTCGCGGATGATGGTCTTGATCCGGGCAATGTCGCGCCGCGCGTTCCGGGCGCCGCGCACATTGTCCACCGCGCCCGTCACCTGCTGCATGCGGAACGCCCAAAGCGCGTCCGTGCGTTCACGCAACCGTTGCCGCAATTCCTCATCCGTCAGTTCACGAATTTCAGATGCCTTCACCGTACCTCTCCATGCGGGAGCGCGCCGCGCGCCGTTATACCCGCGCCACGAATTTCGTTGCAATGGGCAGTTTATGGCCGGCCAGCCGCACGGCTTCCCGCGCAAGCGGCTCCGAAATGCCCTCCAACTCGAACATCACCCGGCCCGGCTTCACCACGGCCACCCACTCTTCCGGGGCGCCCTTGCCTTTTCCCATCCGGACTTCCGCCGGCTTCTTCGTGATCGGTTTGTCCGGGAACACCCGGATCCAGATCTTGCCGCCGCGTTTCACGGCGCGCGTCAGCGCGATACGGGCCGCCTCGATCTGCCGGGCGGTCACCCACCCGTCTTCCATCGCCTTCAGACCGTACTCGCCGAAGTCCACTTTCGTGCAGCCCTTGGCCGCGCCCGAACGGCGGCCCCGCTGCACTTTGCGGTGTTTGACTCGTTTCGGCATCAACATGGGTTGTTGTCTCCTCGAACTCTATGTCGCAGGGCCTAGCGGCGCTGCGCCCGTTCCGCGCCGCGCCCGCGGCCTTCCCTGCGGCCCGTCATCGCACGCGCTTCCGGCAATCCCGATACCCGCTCGCCACGCGCCACGTCGCCCTGGTAGATCCAGCATTTCACGCCAATCGTCCCGTACGTCGTGTAGCTCGTCGCGAACCCGTAGTCCACGTTCGCACGCAGCGTATGCAGCGGCACGCTGCCCGAACGGGTTTCCTCGGAACGGGCGATCTCCGCGCCGTTCAAGCGGCCCGACACCCGCAACCGGATCCCCTGGGCCCCCAGGCGCATCGTGCTCTGGATCGTCTTCTTCATCGCACGGCGGAACGACACGCGCCGTTCCAGCTGCGACGCCACCGCTTCCGCCACAAGCTGCGCGCTCAATTCCGGACTGAACACCTCGTGAATGTTGATCAGGAGTTCACGACCCGTCAGCCGTTCGAGTTCAAACCGAAGCTTGTCCACCTCGGCGCCCCGCGGCCCGATCACCAGTCCCGGGCGCGCCGTATGAATGTGCACCTTCGCCTTCCGGCCCGCCCGCTCAATGTCGATGCGCGCCACGCCGGTGCTGTACAAGCGCCTCTTGATGTAGTCCCGAAGCTTCAGATCCTCGTGCAGCAGGTCCGCATAATCCTTTCCTGCGTACCAGATCGAACTCCAAGTGCGTATCACACCCAGGCGAAAGCCCAACGGATGTACCTTTTGACCCACGGTCGTCTCCTCGTCTTGCGGCCTCCCTCGGAGGCCCGCCTTCACGAATCGCTTATTACCAGCTCGATATGGCTCATACGCTTCCGGATGCGCGTCGGCCGGCCGCGCGGAGCACTCAGCAGGCGCTTCATCGACGGGCCGCCGTTCACGAGCACCTGCCTTACCACCATCTCATCCGTATCAATCCGCTGCCGCGTTTCCGCGGCCTTGCTCTCCGCGTTCGCCACCGCCGAAGCCAGCAGCTTCGCCAGCACCGGAGCCGCCCCTTTCACGGTAAACGCCAGCGTGTCGCGCGCCTCGTCCACCTTCTTGCCGCGTATCATGTCCGCGACCAGGCGCACCTTGCGCGGGGCCAGCGGGATAAACCGGGCTCGTGCAATCGCCTCAGCCATTACTTGCTACCTCCCTCTTTCGACGTGCCGGAATGGCCACGGAATTGCCGCGTGGGCGCAAACTCGCCCAGCTTGTGGCCCACCGAATTCTCCGTGATAAACACGGGAACAAACTTCTGGCCGTTGTGGACCGCGATCGTCATCCCCACCATCTCCGGCGTGATGGTCGACCGGCGCGACCACGTGCGGACAACCCGCTTGTCCTTGGTGCCCATGTGCTTCTCCACCTTCTCCATGAGGTGATAGTCGACAAACGGGCCTTTTTTGACTGAGCGTGGCACGGTATTCTCTCCTCGGCGTTGCTATGCCTATTTCTTCCGGCGGCGAATGATGTACATGTTCGAGCGCTTGCTCTTCTTCCGGGTCTTGTACCCCTTCGTCGGTACGCCCCACGGCGTCACCGGGTTCCGCCCGCCCGACGTGCGGCCCTCGCCGCCCCCGTGCGGATGGTCGACCGGGTTCATAACCACCCCGCGCACCTTCGGCCGACGCCCAAGCCAACGGGACCGGCCGGCCTTACCGATGCTGATGTTCTGATGCTCTTCATTTCCGACGCTGCCGACCGTCGCGCGGCATTCCGACAGCACCCGCCGCATCTCGCCCGACGGCAGCCGCAAGGCCGCATAGCGGCCTTCGCGCGCGACCAGCTGGCACGCATTGCCCGCCGAACGCGCGATCTTTCCGCCGCGCCCCGGCGTCATCTCCACGTTGTGCACCGTCGTGCCCAACGGCATGCGCGACAACGGCAGGCAGTTCCCAACCTGAAGCTCCGCATCGGGACCGCTCGCCAGGGTCATCCCCACCTCGAGCCCCGACGGGCACAGAATGTACCGCTTCTCGCCGTCCGCATACGTGACCAGCGCGATCCGCGCGGAACGGTTCGGGTCATACTCAATCGCCACGACCCGGCCGGGAATCCCGTCCTTCTCCCGCCGGAAATCGATCTCGCGATACCGGCGCTTGTGGCCGCCGCCCCGCCGCCGAACCGTGATCCGGCCATGGGCGTTCCGGCCCGAATTGCCCGGCCGCGGCGACGTCAGCGATTTCTCCGGCTTGCTTTTCGTGATCTCCGCGAAATCCGACACGCTCATATAGCGCCGGGCCGGCGTTACTGGTTTGAATCTCCGTAGCGGCATGCCAACTCACTCCCGTTAGATAAGGTCGATCTTGTCGCCTTCGCGCAACGTCACGACGGCTTTCTTCCAATGGGCCGCGCGGCCGTAGAGTATCCCGCGGCGGCGCTGTTTGCCCTGGTAATTACACGTATTCACCGACAACACCTTCACATTGAACAAGCGCTCGATCGCGTCGCGGATCTCCGGCTTGTTCGCGCGCGGATCCACGCGAAACACGTATTGATTCCGCGTCTCGGTCTGAATCGTCGATTCCTCCGTGATTACCGGCGCCTTGACTATATCGTGCGGATTCCGGTTCATGACAGCCGCTCCTCAAGCTTCGCCACGGCGTCCTGCACCACGACGATACGCTTCGCTTCCAACACATCCAGGGCATTCACGTCCGAAGCCGTGCGCACCGTCACCCGCGGGATATTGCGCGACGACAGCAGCACCGGCCGGCTCGTCTCCGCCGTCACCAGAAGCGTCCGCTCCGCGTTCGGCCGGAAATGCGCCAGCATCGACGCCATCGGCTTCGTTTTCGGGGCATCGCACTGGAGCGCGTCCAACACATACAGCGACTCGCTGCGGAGCCGATCGCTCAACGCGCAGCACAAGGCCTTGTTCCGCGACACCGGGGTCACCTTCTGCCGGTAACTCCGCTTGTGCGGCCCCCAGACCACGCCGCCGCCCCGCATTTGCGGTTCGCGGGTGCTGCCGTGCCGGGCGTTGCCGGTGCCCTTCTGCCGGTACGGCTTCGCGCCGCCGCCGCTCACCAGGCGGCGCACCTTCGTTTCCGCGTTGCCCTGGCGCTTGGCGTTGCGAAGCGCGACCGCCACCTGCTTAATCAGCGTGGGATTCGCAGGCACATTGAACACCGCGTCATTCAGGTCCAGCGAGCCGGCCTCGCTCCCGTCCGCCTTATATACTTTCGCCGCTGCCATTGCTACTTGCTTCCTTTCACACGCTTCTTCACTTCGACGTACCCGCCGTTGGCGCCCGGAACCGCGCCCAGAATGACCAGAAGGTTCTTTTCCGCGTCCACCTTCACCACTTCGAGGTTTCTCGTGGTATTCCGTTCGTTGCCCATGTGGCCCGGAAGCCGCTTGCCCTTCACCACTTTCGACGGATCCGCGCTCTGGCCGATCGAACCCGGGGCCCGGTGAAAGTTCGAGCCGTGCGTGCCCGGACCGCCCTTGAAATGATGCCGCTTGTGCACGCCCGCGAACCCTTTGCCCTTGGTCGTCCCGGCGATGTCCACATGCTCGCCCACGCTGAAAATGTCCACGCGGACCTCATCGCCCGGCTTGAGTTCGCTGCCGGGCGCCAGGGCGACTTCACCCAGCCGCCGCTTCGCTGCGTCGCTCACCTTCGACTGGTGGCCCAGGGCCGCCTTCGTCATGCGCGATTTCTTGGCGTCCTCAAACCCAAGCTGCACGGCCTCGTACCCGTCCCGCTCCTTCGTCTTCACCTGCGTCACGGTGCACGGCCCCGCCTCCAGCACCGTCACGGGGATCCAGCGCCCGTCCTCGGTGAAGATGCGGGTCATCCCGAGCTTCTTTCCCAGCAATGCGGTTACCATCGTCTCACTATCCTCTTGCGCGCCAGGGTCTGTCCGACCCCGCACGCCTGTCCCTGTACGCTGCCTATTGTTTGATCTCGACGTCGACACCCGCCGGCAAATCCAGCCGCATCAGCGCGTCCACCGTCTGCGCCGTCGGGTTCACAATGTCCATCAGCCGCTTGTGGGTGCGAATCTCAAACTGTTCCCGCGACTTCTTGTCCACATGAGGCGACCGGTTTACCGTGAACTTCGAGGTGGCGGTGGGCAGCGGAATGGGCCCATTGATGCCCGCGCCCGTGCGCTTCGCCGCCGACACGATCTCCTCCGTCGACTGGTCGAGCAACCGGTGATCGTACGCCCGTAACTTGATTCGAATCTTTTGCGTTTCTGCCATTGCCGGACTCCGGGTCCCTATCCTCGTTTCTGGTTGTTACTGAATGATCTTCGTCACGACGCCGGCGCCGACGGTGCGTCCGCCTTCGCGGATCGCGAAGCGGAGCCCTTCGTCCATGGCGATCGGCGTAATCAATTCCGCCGAGATCGTCACGTTGTCTCCGGGCATCACCATCTCCAC
>DDYW01000196.1 GCA_002348185.1 Candidatus Hydrogenedentes bacterium UBA2224
AGGCGGTTGGGATCATACAAGGGCAACCCGAAAATCGTCATCGGGAGCGGGAATCGACATCCATGATTTCACGTGATGAAAACATGATGAAACGCACGTGTAGGATTCGAACATGGCTTGCCCCTACAGGGCGAAATGGGTTGGGGATCCGATCCCGGGGCACCGTCACGCGTCCCGCTACGCGGGCCGACGTGACTTGCCCCGGGCTATTCTCGGTCGCCCCTTCAGGGCTGCATCTTGTAGCGCAGGCGTCTCGCCTGCATTCTTAGCTTCCGCGTGGCCGGGGGTGGATTCCAGCTCCGCAATTCTGCGCGCGGTCACCCCGTGCTGGTAGGGGCGGGATGAAGAACGACGGTCGACCTCGGCTCTTCACGTGACACGTGGCGGACGTGGATTCCAGGGACACCTGCGCCAAAGAGTCCACCCCCGTCCGCTTCGCGGCCACCCCCGCCAGCGGGGGACACCGCTGCGGAATTTCGAAATCGTCGTACGGGTTTTGTTTCCCGCCAGCGGGGGACAACGCTGCGGAATTTCAGAACCGTTGTGCGGGTCGTGTCCCCCGCTGGCGGGGGTGGCCACGCGGGTCCGCGTGGCCGGGGGTGGATTCCAGCTCCGCAATTCTGGGCGCAACCCTATGTGCTTGGTCGCTCGTCCCCTGTTCATCGTCTGCGGGCTGCCTGGGATCGCCGGGCGCCAGCCCGGGATCTCTCGCATTACCGGATCGAAAGCTCGACGGTGATTTCCTCGCCTTCGCGCACTTCGATGACGTCGGTGACGATGCGGGCGTTCAGAAGGGCGTCTTCAGCCGACGCGGCCGTCGGATCCGCGGCAACACCCACGACGGTGTAGGTGCCCGGTTCGACATTCTCCATCCGGAAACTGCCGTCGGGATTCATCTCGGCCTGCCCGGCGAGCATGCCGAGGTATTCCGTGATTTTTTCCCTCGTCAATGACCCGAGCGTGACCTCTCCGGGCAAGAGCCCGATATACCCTCCTTCGCCTTCTTTCAGACCCGACAGGTATCCCGACACGAACGTGGGGAGGGGGAGCTCGAAGTCGAGCCGGGTCACGCGGCCCGCGGCAATCTGAACGGTCTCCGTCTGTTGGCGTCCTCTCGCTCCGCTGAAATCGTGCAGATACACAGAGGCGCGAACTTCGCCCACGGCCACGCTCTCGATGCGGTAGGAACCGTCGCTGCCCAATTGCGCATAACTCGACGTCCCGCCCGCTTCCGAAGCCAGGAACGCGGAAACCTGCCCGTTGCTCACGGGCTGTCCGCCGACGCTTACAAACCCTTCGAGCGTGCCGGTCTGCGCCGGAAGATCGAAGTTCGCCGTCGTCGTGCGGCCGGTCTCGACAATGATCTGGCGGCTTTGACTCAAGTTACCGCTGCCGGACTGCACCCAGGTGGAGACTTGCCCGCGGCCACTGCTGACATTGCTGAACACGTAACGCCCGGAACCATCCGTCACCGTGGAGAGTTGCTGGTTTCCCCCCTCATACATATACAGGTGCACGCCGGCCCCGGCCTTGGGCTGGTTGCCGGATGTGATGCTTCCCTCCACCGACCCGCCCGCGGGAAGTTCAATGGTCACGCTCGAGGTGGTTCCCGCGCGCGGGGTCACGGATGCTTCACCGTTGCTGTAGGCGGGATGGGCCGCAACCAGCTTGACGGTGGTCAAGGGAAGGTTGGTCAAGGTGAACCCGCCTTCGGGGTCCGTGCGCGTCTCGGGAGACCGGTGCTGATCGTACCGTTCCAGGTAGACGGACGCTCCTGCAATCATCTGGCCGGACGACGACCGCACCGTGCCCTCCACGCGCGCGCCGGGTTTCAACCGGATCAACAAGCCCTCGACGTTCTGTCCCTGCGACAGCGCGCCAAGCACCTGTTCGACAGGCGCGTACCCGTCCGCGCGCACCGCCACCGCGAGATTCCCGCTCTGTTGGTTGCGCTCTTCGCGGATGGGGACCGTAAACTTGCCCTCCGGGCTGTTGCACGGCTGCCAGGCCACGTATTGCTTCGACGGCTCGTTCAGGTAACCCGGCGCTACGAACGCGACCCCGAAACGCGTTACGGGTTTGCCCGTGGCCGAGTCCACCACCTTGCCGGAGACCTTGCCCTGTGTGGACACCGTCAGGCGCAAACCCGAGGCGCCGGCCTGGGCGTCCACGACCTGTAACGTGCGATTGCCGCCCGATATCGCGCTCAGCTTGTACGAACCCGGCGCCAGCCCGCTCACCGCAAACGCGCCGTCCAAAAGGCTCTTCGTGGTGTAATTCGTGTTCGCCCCGTCCAGAGTGGCGTACACCAGCGCGTCCGACACCGGTTTGCCCGCGCTATCCACCACCTGGCCCGAAATGCTCAGGTTTCCTTCGGGACCGAGCGCCGGAGGCTTCTTGCTCCAGGTCAAAACCACATTGTCCACGCGCTGCGCCGCCGCCAATTCCACTTTGGCGGTGGAATCGGGCCCGCCCTGCTCTCCCGGGGTCATCGCGGTCAGCGTGTACAACCCTGGGGCCAGACCCGCGGCAAGGAACCGGCCCACTTCGTCCGTGACGGTATAGCCGGGCTGAAAGGACATGACCCCGTCTCGTCCTAGCAGAACCCCCATCCCGGCAAGGGGAGTGCCGGAGGGCGTGACCACGGTTCCCCCGATGACGCCGCCTTCCTGCAAGGTCAGCACGATGCCTTCCAGGCCGCCCGTTGCCGGGACCTGCAACGTATCGGTCGGGGCCGAGGCCTGCGTGCCTTTGGAGGCCTGCAGACGGAACTGCTCACCGTTCGCGACGCCCGACACCGCGAACGCGCCGTCCTGGTCCGCCATGACCTGTGTGCGGTTATAGCCCATGACCGGGATCACGTTCACCGTCGCGCTGGGGGCAGGCGTTCCATCGGCATTCTGAACCTGCCCGGAGATGGTCGTGCCCATGAACACCGGCAGGTCGATCCCTTCGAGCACCTCGCCGGCCTTCAGGCTGACGAGCGCCATCTCCTGCTCGATATAGGGATTGCTGATGCACCGATTCTGGACCCGGAGCGCCAGCGTATGCTCTCCCGGAGGGACCCCGGACATTTCGTAGGCGCCGTTGTTGTCCGTGTTCACGGAGGCGCCATAGCCCATGAGGTTCGGGCGAAGGATCACCGCGGCGCCGGGGACGCCTTCCCCGGTCTCTTCGTCATAGACGCGTCCGCGGATGATGCCCGCCTGGGCGACCCGAAGCTCGAGGCCCGATCGCTGTTCATCCATGCCCAGCTTGACGCGGGGCGCGGACCCGGAGTTTGCCCACAGGGTGTCTGCGGGCGCGATGGTGTACTCCCCGGGGCGAAGGCCCGCGCATTCGTACTCGCCCGAATCGTTGGTCATGGCCTCGTGCGTGTCGGCCATCGTCGGCCCGCTGACGCGCAGCGCGAAACCGCTGAGGGGTTCGCCGGTATCGGCTTGAAGTACCCGTCCCGCCAGGCTACCGCCAAGGCCCAGAGTGATCGCCACCCCGGCCGCCGGGAGTTGAATGAGTTCGCTGATGTATGGCGCGTAACCTTCGGCTTTCACCGCCACGAGCGCCCGGCTTACCGGCACTCGATCAAATTCAAATGTACCTTGGTCCTCACTTTGCGCCACCAGGGGCAAGGCCCGCGCGGCCTCCTCCGGACTCCCCGGCCGTCCCTGCTGGCGCATAAGACCCATGGGCGGAAGGTAGAGCACCGTGACCTCGGCTCCGGCGACGGGCTCGCCCTGTGTGTTGCTTATCCGGCCCGCAAGGCTGTGCGCCGGCCGGAGTTGAAGCGTCATGTCGTTGACCCCGGGCCGGAACGGCCCGGTTTGCGCATCGCACACCGCGGCCAGGTTTCCGCGGGTGGCGAGCAGGCTATACGAGCCAAAGGGGAGCCCGTCGGCGGCAAACGTGCCGTCCGTTCCCGTGGTCACGGTCTGGGGCGTATCTGAAACCGCCGTGTTCTTCTCCGATGCGGTTCGCCGGATGACAACATCCACGCCCGGCGCCGGTTCAAGGGCCTCGTCCAGGACCAGTCCCGCGAGCGTGGCCCCGCCCGCGGCTCGACGCGTGGCTGCCGGCCTGTCCACGGCAACGCGGGTACCTACAGCCCCCCCGTCCAGCCGCTGGGCGGCCTCGTCGGGCCTCGCGGGAGCCGCCGGCGGAGGCAGTTCCGTAGATTCCCGGACCGTCTCGTCCCGCGCCGTTGACGGCTCCAGAGGCGTTATGATCTCCGGCCGGAACAAGTACCACCAGATTGCGGCAACCGCCGCCAAGACCAGCACCAGCGTCAGAACAAAGCGTGCATTCTGTCTCATGGCAAGCCCCCCAGCCGGAATACTTCCCGCCACCTGACATATGGCCTTCTTCGTGGCCTACGATCACGGAAAACACGCCGAATCGGAGCTGCCAGGCCCCTCTGCACCGCCCTGCCGGACCGTCTTACAGGCTCAGGCTGACCTGAAGCGGCTGGCCCACCTCAACATGGATGACCTGGGTCACGTAGCGCGCGTTGGCGAAGGCTTCGAGTTCGGACTCCGGCTCACCCGCAATGGCGATGCCGACGATTGTGTACGTGCCCGGCTCCAGATTCTCGACCACAAACGTGCCGTCCGCCGACACTTCGCCATAGCCCGACAGGAGGCTTGAGAGTGCCTGGACATCCTCGAGCGTGGGTTTTTCCATCTGGACTTCGCCCGGAACCACCGCAATGTGGGCCTGTTCACCGCTCCGAACGCCCCGCAATGTGCCCGTAACCGACGACACGGGCCCGAAATCGACGTCCTGGCGCAGGCGCTGTCCCGCCCGGAGCTCAAAGTGCAGCGTCTTGTTGCGGCCCTCGCGTCCGTTGCGGAGCGACACGTCGAGGGTCGCCGAACCGGGGGAGAGGTTCTCGAGCCGGTAGAACCCGTTCGCTTCGATCCGGGTTCCGGTACGCTGTTCGCCGCCGCTGGAGGTCACGGTCAGCGATACGTACGCCTGCGAAGCCGGCGCCCCTTCCACGGTCACCATCCCTTCGACGACGGCGTCCTGGCTCGAAAAGTCAAAATCGGCGCGCGTGACGCTGTTCTCGGCCACGATCACCGAGCGCTGCGAGTTCACGTACTGGCGGCGGTCGCCGCTGGCCTGGCCCCGCAGGTTCACGGTCACCGTGCCCTCGCCTTCGGGAAGCCGCCTGAACGCGTAATACCCCGTCGCGTCGGTCACGGCGTTCTGGTGCGCATTCGAGAGGTTCAAGGACACCGTCTGCCCTTCCAGGGGTTGGCCACTTTTCGTGACATAGCCTTCGACGGTCCCCCCGGTCCCGAGCACGAAATCGGCGCGAGTCACCGCGCCCAGGCGTGTGGTAATCGTCACGGTCGCGGGCGCGTATGACGGGTGCGATGCCGTCAAGTCGGCGGCGCCCGGTTCAAGGCCCGCCGCGCGGAAGGCGCCGCTCGTATCCGTGCGCGCCAGGGCCGCGTTTCGCCGCTCATCCGTTCCCTGAAAAATCACCGCACCCGGGATGGCGTTGCCGGACGCGTCGCGCACCGTGCCTTCCACTATGGCCCCGGGCCGCAGGCGGAACACCAGGTTGTCCAGACGCTGGCCGGAGGCCACCTGGCCGATGGACTGCTGTTCCGGCGCGTAGCCTTCCGCCCGCACCACCAGCACGCGCTCAACCTGGCCCAGGCCCACGGGGAGGCTGAACCGCCCGTCGGGGTCAAAGAACGGCTCCCAGTTCATGTAGGCCATCGCTTGCTGGCGTTCCAACTGCCGCGCGGACACCTCCGCGACCTCGAATTCCTGGAGCGGCTGCCCGGTGGCGGCATCGATGACCTGCCCCGACACTTTCGCCGACGGTTGCAGCACCACCACAACGTTGGTCTCTCCCGCCCGGACCTCCCGGGTATCCGGGGGCGAGTACTCCCGGTGAAATGCGCTTACGGAGTAGCTCCCTGCGGCGATCCCCGCGATTTCAAAGGCGCCGTCATAGAGCGTTTTGGCCGTGTGCCCGTACCCCGTTCCGGATCGGGCGTGCACGTCCGCGCCGGAGATTGGATTGCCCTGCGGGTCGGTCACCCGGCCGCGAATAAACAGATTCCCCGTTTCGCCAGTCTCAAGCGAGCTTTCCAAATCAATCGGGCCGTCATAGACCAGACTCACCGGGGCGCTCTCCTCCCCCGGCGCGAGCGTTACCGTGACTCGGGGCGATTCCACGCCTTCCGCCCGATCTCTGGCCGCCACGCCCACCTGGTACTCCCCCCCGGGAAGACCGTCCCAGCCGAACGTCCCGTCGCTGCCGGCCACCTGCATGCGGTCCAATTGAACGTTCGCGGACCGGGCCGGGTTGATGTACACCGGCGCCCCTTCCAGCGGCGCGCCGGACGAACGGATCACCTGTCCCTGAATGCGTGCTCCGGGCGACACCACGAGGGTCACGTTGGCCGCCGATTCATCCAGGGGAACGTCGACCGGATACGCGTCCGCCGAGACCAGATGCATCCTCCGGGCCCGCAACAGCAGCCTCGCGCCCGGCGTCACGTCGGAAAACGCGAAGAGTCCCTGCGCATCGGCTTTTTCCGCCCGCATTCGGCCGCCTTCCGCGCTGTTTATCGCGACATCGGCAAAGGGCACCGGGTTTCCTCCCTCGTCAACCACGTTGCCCTGAATGGTCCCCCCGAACGCGACGCGAAAATCGAGTCCTTCCAGCGCCTGGCCTTCGTGCAGCGAGACGGATGCCTGGCTCGCGGCGCCCCGTGCCGCGGGGAGACGGCGCAGCCCCGGTTCCGCCACGAATACCCGGTGCTTTCCCGGAGCCATGCCGCGGATGGCATACGCGCCGTCGGCGCCCGTCTCGACGTGGACGGACGACCGAAGGCCTTCGCTCCGCGCGGCCACGTAGACTCCCGGAACGGGCTCACCGGTTTCCCGCTCCAGCACGCGGCCCGCGACGCTCGCGGCAGGCACCACCCGCACCACCACCGGGTCGCCCTCTTCATTCTCACGGATTTGCACCTGCGGAATGGCGCCCTCGGCGAGGGCGAAGCGCTCATCGACCACCGCCAACTCATAGACGGCCGGCCGAAGCGCGGGAAACTCAAAGCGCCCTTCGCCGGACGTCACCGCATTCACGTGTTCCGTCGCGATGGTTCCGTTCGCAATGACGGTCACACCGGCCACCGGCTCGTCGCTGCCGCCCAGCAGGACACGTCCGCTGATAACGCCGCCGGGGGAGAGGAGGATCTCCAGACCGTCATACGAAGGCTGCACGCGGCCGCTCAGAGCGGCCGCGGCACCGGCAGGCATCGCCAGCACAGAGGTAGGCGCCGCGGGCAGGTCCTCAAAACGAAACGCGCCATCGGCGCCGGTCTTTTCTGAGCCCGGCAGCAGTTGCAGCATCGACTCCGGCCCGCCCGGCGCCGCGAACCCTCGTGGGGAACCATACCGTCCCGGGCTCGCCGACTGGAGCGCCCAGACCACCACGCCCTCAACCGGCTCGCCGGACGCATTACGGATCACACCCGTAACGCGGCCCGATTTCGCCAATTTGAGGTCCATATCCGCGATGGGGTTCTCGAAACTCAAGAGCGCTGTATTTGACTGGGCGTAGCCGCTATACCGCGCCAGCACCGAATAGGTCCCCATCGGCAGCCCCGAGACCTCGAAGCCGCCGTCCTCCCGGGTCTGCGCTTCCCGCCTGGCCGGGGTCTCAGGGGGCATGAAGCGGTCCTCGCCCGCCGTTTGCAGAAGAGACACCGTGGCCTTGGCAGCGGGTTTGCCGTCGTATCCCCGGATGCGTCCCACGATCGCCCCCCGGAAGACCACATCCCCGTCCGGCGTGGGTTCGGTCACAGCAACGCGGCCGCCGATGGCGCCCGAGTCGAGCCGCCCGGTTCGGGGCCTGCGGGGCGAAGGCGCCGTTGGGCCAGGGGGACGCCGGTCCGCGGATGCCGCCGGCGCGGGAGGGGACTCATCGCCGCGGTTGGGGGACGGGGCGGCGCCATGAAGCAACACCCATACCACCGCAACCAGCCCAACACAGGCCGCGATGATCAACGCAAATCGGAGATTGGTTCGCATCGATTCTGCTACCGCTCCGCCCAGACCGGAAATCCGCGCCCGACGGCGTCCTCTCCGTCAAGGCGCTCCATCCATATCTTCCAGATCAACGCCCAGGGCGGCAATGTTCGTTCCGGGTTCTTCGAGCCGCATCGCGTCCTTCTCGGTGGTCACTACGAGCATATCACGCGGGAGGGTTTCCACGGGGAACGGGCTGTGATCGGGGTACGCCATGCGCGTGGTCAGCTCCGCGCCCAGACGTTCGAGCGTCTCAAAGAAGGCGTCCGGGTTGCCAATCCCGCACACCGCGCAGATTCGCCCCTCCGCGAGCCGCGAAAGCGGTAGGCGCTCGCCGTTCGCCACCCGCCACAGCATGGAAGGCACATGCCGCGTTCGCCGCACCGGCACGCCCGGACAATACCGGTCAATCGCCTCAAACACGGTCTCCAGCGACTCCGCCTGGTCGCAGCGGGTCAGGAGGATGTGCGTCGCGCGTCCCATGGCGGGCAGGGGCTCGCGCAACAGGCCCCGGGGAAGCAACCGGCCGTTTCCGAACGGGTTGGTCGCATCAATGACAAGCACGTTCTCGTCCCGTTCCAGCCGCACATACTGGTACCCGTCATCCAGGATTAGCGTGTCGCAGTCATACTCGTCGATGGCCTTCTGCGCCGCCGCTACGCGGTCCGCGCACCGTACGATCAGGGCCTCGGGCGCCTTCGTCGCGATCAGAGCCGGCTCGTCGCCCAGCCTCGCGCACAGTTCCGGGGAGCCTTTCCCCGCATGGACGGCCATGGCCCCGCCCGTTTTCGCCCCGTACCCCCGCGTGAGCACCGCGACACGATGCCCATTGCGGATTTCCCGGCGCGCCCGTTCGATCACCGCCGGCGTCTTGCCCGTACCGCCTGCCGTGATGTTGCCGATGCTGATGACCCGGGCATCCACGCGCACGCGCGGCTGGCGCAGGCGCAGGCGCATCCCCAGGCGCATTGCCGGGGTCGCCAGACTCAAGAGACCGGCCAGGGGGAGGGGGAGAGGTTCGCCCCGGCGGACCCGGTCGGCAACGCTTTGAATCCACGCGCTCATCGGGGGGCAAACCGCTTGCCGCTGAACTGGCGGACCAGGCCCTTCAACTCCAGCATGGTCAGCGAACTCAGTGCCTCGGATACGCTCAGCCGGCACGACGTCGCGATCTCATCCACATACGAGCCGTCGGGCGACAAGGCCGCCAGGATGGCCCGTTCCAGGTCGTTCGGCGGCGGAGACGCGGGTTCCCGCCTCGCGGCGGGCCGCGGCTCCAGTGCGGGCTTCGGCGGCGCCGCTTGCCGCGAAGCACGGCGCGCGGAGACCGCGTCGGCGCCGTCCTCCGGGGGCAGCATTTCCCCGGCGTCGGCACGGGCCCCCCGCAGGCACGCGGCCGGGAGTTCCAGTTCGACCAGGATGTCCTCGACCCGTTCGACCAGTTTCGCCCCCTCGCGAATCAGGGCATGCGGCCCCTCGGCATTCTGTGTGCCCGCCTGTCCTGGCACCGCAAAGACTTCCCGGCCCTGTTCCGCGGCCTGCCGGGCGGTGATGAGCGCGCCGCTTGTGAGCGGGGCTTCAATCACCACGGTGCCCAGGCTCATCCCGCTGATGATCCGGTTCCGGTAGGGGAAATGACCCTTGCTGGGTTGCATCCCCATGGAAAACTGGGAAACCACCGCCCCGTGCGCCGCGATGTCCTCCATCAACTGGGCGTTCTGAGGCGGATAGACGACATCGACCCCGCAGCCCAGCACCGCAACGGTCCGGCCGCCCGCTTCCAGGGCCCCGCGGTGCGCCGCCGCGTCGATCCCCATCGCCATCCCGCTGACCACCGTGATCCCGCGCGCGGCAAGTTCGCGCGCCAGCCGGTCCGCCATGCGGATGCCGTACGGAGAGGCGCGCCGGGTCCCCACCAGCGCCACGTAGGGTTCCTGGTCCGCGGGAAGGCTGCCGCGGACAAACAGCAGAAGCGGCGGATCGTAAATCTCGGCGAGACGCAACGGATACCGCGGGTTCTCTAGCGTCACCAGCGAAGCGCCCCACTCTTCCATGGCGGCTTCCTGACCGGCGGCCTCGTTCGTGTCCGCATACTGGCGGATGCGAGCCGCCAGCTTCGGGCCGACCAGGTCCGCGACCATGCCCCGCGGCGCTTCGAACACATGGCTGGGCGTGCGGAACCGGGCCAGCAGACGGATGAAATGCGCCGTGCCTACTCCCGGAACCAGCGCGAGCCGCAACCAGTCTCTGTCTTCCCGAGTCAACTTCATGGGGGTACTATACCATTGCAGTAAACAAATTTTCACGCCTTCCGCCCGCCTCCGTCCCACCGGTCAGGCAAAGTGCTGCTTGACATGCCCGGCAATGAACCGCAACCGGTGGGCGTAGCTGTGCTCCCCCAGCACGCGGGTGCGGGCGCGGACGGCGATCTCGCGACGCGCGGCCGGATGCGCCCGGAAAAAACGCAGCAGGTCCCGGCACTCGTCCAGAGACCGGTACACGGCGCACTCTCTCTCAACGTCAAACAGATCGTCGAGCACCGGCTGGTAATCCGTGAGCAGGAACCCGCCCGCAGCGGGACAGTCGAAGACCCGTTGGTTGACCGTGGTCGCCATCTGAAGGCTCGTCGAGTTGAGATTCACTTCGCAACTGCCGTAAAACCCCGGCAACTCTTCCAGGTACGGCAGGGAACCGCCCGACGACGGGAACGCGGTGCGCCAGTCGTCGTCGCCCCGCATCACCGCGCCCTCGGGCACCGTTGCCGAGGCCAGAGCGTGCCGGAGACGGCGCGTGCCCTCCACAAAAAACGTCATTTCCGCATGCCGGCGCTGCTCCGCGTTCAGCGTGCCGACGTATGCCGGATCCAGCAGCGCGCAAAGTCCGCGGCCAAAGTGCTCTCGCGTCACGCGCCCCTCGTCGAAGCTCTGATTCACGGCCGCCGCAAGGTCCGGCGTTTCCCGCAAGCGTTCCCACTGACGGTGCGCAAACGACACCATCGAATTCCCCACGAACGACGGCGGGTGCTCCCAGGTTTCCCTCGGAGCACAATTGAACACGTGCGGATCGGCCGCCAGGGGCACGGTCGCCACTACCGGGAACCCGGCCGCTTCAAGACTGGCCATATACGCCCGCTCCCACGTCAGCGCCACGGCGTACGGCGACGCGAAATCCGTGCGGTCCATGAGGATCGTGCGCGGGTCGTCCACAAACCACGTCACATACGGGATCCGCACGTCCTCGAAAAAGCGTGCGAACAGTCCCGAAACGTCCATGCCGCTGAGATTCACGGTCAGCACAAAATCGGGACGGAATTCCGCCAGGGTTTCGAGCAGCCGCGCCACGCTGGCCCGGGGCAGCGTGCCTTCCAAAACCGTCGGGACCGTCTTGACCTCCCAGTGAAGATCCCGGCAGGCATGGACGCATGCCCCGTCTATCCAGTACTCGCTGCGCAGAATCACAATCCGCGGCGCCGTTCCCGCGAACTTGGCGTACGTAAACAGTTCGCGCAGACGGTTTGACACCTTGAGTCTCGGCTGTTCCATGGCGCGGATGGTACCATCGGGCGCAGCGTGGGGCAACGCCCGGTTGCGGGAAACCGGCGCCCGACGCCGTGCGGGACCCGCGCGTTGATTGCCCGGTGGGCGCGTGCTATTGTCGAGTTCTGGCGCCGGTGTACGGGTTCAAGGAGAAACGTTGCATGTCCCGCTATCTTTCTGTCATGGCCTGTGCCTCTTGTCTGGCTGCGGCATTCGCCTGGGCCGCGGAGACCAACACGACGGATTACACGTGTTTCCAGACGGCCGCGCCCTATGCGCCTGAGCTGGATATAGCATCCGATGTCGCCGTAGTTTACGGCGTGAACGAGACCTTCGCGGAACGCGTGGCCCATTGGCGCGAGCACGGCTATACGGCCGCCATGATGACCGGTATCTCGTGGGGCGGCTACGGCGACTATTACCTCGTCGACGGCCAGCTCAAACGCGACGAGATCCAGACCGTGAAGAACGGCGATCTGCTCATGCACGGCAACAGCACGACCGTCGGCTACAACGTGCCTTCCCCCGCGTATGTCGAGTACATCAAGAAACTGATGGACCCCGCGGTGGACGCCGGGGTGTCGGCCATTTATCTCGAGGAACCCGAGTTCTGGGCGCGGGCCGGGTGGAGCGAAGGGTTCAAGAAGGAATGGCTACGCTTCTATGGCGAGCCCTGGCAGGAGCCGGATTCGTCCCCCGACGCCCAGTACCGCGCAAGCAAGCTCAAATATGAGCTCTATTTCAATGCCCTCAAAGACGTGTTCGCCCACATCAAGGCCCGGGCCCGCGAAAAAGACATTGCCATCGAGTGCCATGTCCCCACCCACAGTCTCATCAGTTACGCGCACTGGGCCATTGTGAGTCCCGAATCTCACCTCAGCGACCTGCCCGATTTTGACGGCTATATCGCCCAGGTGTGGACCGGCACCGCCCGCACGCCAAACATATACCAGGGCGTTGCAAAGGAACGTACCTTCGAGACCGCCTTTTTCGAGTACGGCCAGATGTGGGCCATGGTGCGCCCAACCGGACGCAAAGTCTGGTTTCTGGCGGACCCCGTCGAGGACAATCCCAACCGGAGCTGGAACGACTACCGGGCCAACTACGAACGGACCATCGTGGCGTCGCTCATGTGGCCCGGCGTCTTCCGTTACGAAGTCATGCCCTGGCCCGACCGGATTTTCCGTGGAACGTACCCGAAAGTCGACCTCGACACCCAGTCCGGCGACCGGCAGGGCATTCCCATCGATTACGCCACCGAAATCCTCTCTGTCATCAATGCACTCAACGACATGCGCCAGGAGGAGGTCGCGTTCCAGTGCGGCTCCCGCGGCATCGGCATCCTCGTTTCTGACACCATGATGTTCCAGCGGGCCGCGCCCCAGCCCAGCGACTCCGCCATGGGATTCTTCTACGGTCTCGCGCTGCCCCTCCTCAAAGCCGGCGTCCCCCTGGAAGTCGTCCAGCTCGAAAACGTCCTCCAGGATGGCGCCCTCGACGACTGCCGGGTCCTCCTGCTCACCTACGAAGGACAGAAGCCCCTGAAGCCCGAGTATCATGCGGCGATCGACCAGTGGGTCCGGTCCGGCGGCGTGCTGATCTGTGTCGGCAACGGCGCAGACCCGTATCACGGAGTGCGCGAATGGTGGAACCAGCAGGGGAAGACGGACGAGACGCCGTACAACCACCTGTTTGAGATCCTGGGCGTCCGGGTCGGCGCGCCCGAACCGCAACCCGCCGGCAAGGGGTATGTCCTGCTGGCCGGCGAGCACCCCGCAGAATTGCAGCACGACCCCGCCGGGGCGGAGCGCGTCCGGCAATGGGTTCGTACCGCCCTCGAACTCACCGGTTCGACGCTCGACCTCCAACACTATCTCCTGCTGCACCGCGGACCCTACGTCCTGGGGACCGTGTTCGACGAGTCCATCTCGCGCGACCCCGTACAGCTCGACGGGGCGTTCGTCAGCCTCTTCGATCCGGCCCTGGCCATCCAGCGGCGCGTGACTCTGCATCCCGGCGACGTGGCGCTGCTCTACGACCTCAACTGGGCCCGGGAGCACGAGCCGCTGCCCGCGGTGGCGGCCGCCTCCACGCGCATCCGGGGCGAAGTCCGCGAAGACGGAGCTTTTTCGTTTCTAACCCGGGGCCCCGTGGGCGCCGTGGCCAGAGTAGAGCTCCTGGTTACGCAAGCGCCGGGCAAAATCGAACTGACCCCGCCCGTGCCGTTTGAACAGCGCTACGATGCGGGCGACGGCGCCCTCTTCCTCACGTTTGAGAACGCCGCGGAGGACATTGCGGTGCGGATCGAGTTCCAGTGACCGGCACGAAACGAAATGGGCCCGGCGGCTGTACAATGAGCGTTTGGTTTGCTAGACTTGCCCCGCTTATGCCCTGTTCAGAATTGGGGAGCGTTTGGGAATGCTGGAATCAAAATTCATAGGTCGGATCGCGCAGGAAATCTCGCTGAAGCCCGAACAGGTACAGCGCACCGTCGAGTTGTTCGACTCTGGAGCCACCATCCCCTTTGTGGCCCGGTACCGCAAGGACGTTACCGGCAATCTCGACGAAATCCAGCTCGAGGCGGTGCACGAACGCGCCCAGTATTTCGCCTCCCTCGCCCAGCGTCGCGACAGCGTCCTCGACACCATCGAGAAGCAGGGCAAGCTCACCGGTGAACTGCGCGCCGAAATCGACGCCTGCTTTGACCGGACCCGGCTCGAAGACCTCTATTTGCCCTTCAAACCCGCGCGCCGGACCAAGGCCACCGTCGCCCGCGAAAAGGGGCTCGAACCCCTCGCCGATTTCCTGATGACCCAGCTTCTCATCGAGGGGCCCATCGAGTTCTTCGCCGGAAAATACGTCAACCCCGAGAAAGCCGTAAGCTCGCCCGAGGAAGCCCTCGAAGGCGCCGGATACATCCTCGCGGAACGCATCAGCACCGACGCCAACGTGCGCGCCCTCGTGCGCGCCAGAATGCTCGACGAGGGCATCATCAAAGCCCATCCCACCAAGAACGCCGAAGGCAAGAAAACCAAGTTTGAAACCTACTACAACTTCTCCGAGCCGATCGGAAAAATCCCGTCCCACCGCCTGCTGGCGGTCCTCCGCGGCCTGAAAGAAGGCGTGCTCCGCATGGAACTCGTCATCGACGACGAGATTATGATGCGCGATATCCTCGCCCATTACCTCAAGGAACCCGGTTCGTCCTTCGAAAAGTACCTCAAGGAAATCGTGCGCGACGCCTACAACCGCCTCCTCCGGCCCTCGCTCGAGAATGAAGTGCTCGGGATCGCCCGCGAACGCGCCGAAACCGAAGCCATACGGGTCTTCCGGGAAAACGCCGAAAACCTCCTGCTCCTCGCCCCGGCCGGCCAGATCTCCGTCATCGGGGTTGACCCGGGCCTCCGCACCGGATGCAAACTCGCCGTGGTCGATCAGACCGGCAACCTCGTCGAACACGCGACCGTCTTCCCGACGCCCCCGCAGAACGACATCGAGGGCGCCGAAAAAGTCCTCGTCGAACTCATCAACAAGCACAACGTCCGCGCGGTCGCTATTGGCAACGGAACGGGCTCCCGGGAAGTCTCGGCGTTCATCCGCGACGCCCTCCGGCGGCTCAACCGAGACGACCTGTTCTCGGTTCTGGTCAACGAGGCGGGCGCCTCCGTGTACTCCGCATCCAAACTGGCCCGCGCCGAATTTCCCGACCTGGACGTGACCGTCCGCGGCGCCATCTCGATTGCCCGCCGGCTTCAGGACCCCCTCGCCGAGCTCGTCAAGATCGACCCGCGGCATGTCGGCGTCGGACAATACCAGCATGACGTCAACCAGAAGAGCCTCCGCGAAGGCTTGCGCACCACCGTCGTCTCGTGCGTCAACAAGGTCGGCGTCGACGTCAACTCCGCCTCCGTGGCGCTCCTGCGCTACGTGAGCGGTGTTCCCTCCAATGTCGCCGAAAACATCGTCGAATTCCGGTCCCGGACCGGCGCCTTCAGAAACCGGCGGCAGTTGATGGAGGTCGACGGCATCGGAGAGAAAGTCTTCGAACAATGCGCCGGGTTCCTGAGGGTGAGCAATGGCGACAACGTGCTCGACAACACGGGAATCCACCCCGAGGCCTATCCCGTGGTCGAACGCATTGCCGAGGCCGTCCAGGTGCAGGTCGACCTGTTGATCAAGGACCCCAAAGTGCTCGCCGGACTCGATCTCTCGCAGTTCTCTGACGACGTCATCGGCAATCATACCTTGACCGATATTCGGCACGAGCTGCTGAAACCGGGACGCGATCCCCGCACCGAATTCAAGGTGCCCAAGTTCCTCGACAACGTGACCTGCGTCGAACAACTCGAGGGCGGCATGGTCATGGAAGGCGTCGTTACCAACGTCACCGATTTCGGCGCCTTTGTGGACATCGGCGTCCACCAGGACGGGCTCGTCCACCTCTCCGAACTCACCAACCGGTTCGTGCAGGATCCCCGCCAGGTCGTCAAGGTCGGCGAAATCGTCCAGGTTAAGGTCATCAAGGTGGACAAGGAATTGCCGCGTATCTCGCTGTCCATGAAGGCCCTGATCCCCGCGCGCAAAAAGCATCCACGGCGCGCGAAGCACGGGGAACCGCAGGCCGGGGACGGCACGACCCGACCCGAGGCCGTGCCCGAACGGCGCGACCGGGAACCGCGACCTCCCGCGGAGCGGCGCGAAGAACGTCCCCAGGGAATGCGGGTCCGGCGCGACCGCCGCGCACAGCGCGACCGGGGCAAGAGCAAAGCACCCGTCAGCCCGCAGCCACGTCCCGGAAGGGATACCGGAAACAATCAGCCCCTCAATACCCAGTTGGCCGAACAGCTCGCTGCGCTGAAAGCCAAACTGCGTTGAGACCCTAACCCCCTCGCTTACGCAGGCGCCTCGCCGGCGTCCCCGGCACGGAACTCGTGCGCCGACAGCAGACGCCGGGCCTGTTCCGCATCCGCCTCCTCGACCAGGATGCTCGTCTTGCCCATCCCGTCGACCGTGAACGGATGCACAGACCGAGACGCCAGCGACGTTGTCATCGCGCGAATCCCGTTCGCCGCGAGAAACGACAGCACCACCTCGACTTCGCCATCTCCGTGGCATTCATAGACGATTTCGGACATGCGCGCCACCTTCCTGTTGTCTCTCCAAGCTTCTATCAGTATACCCCGCGCCCGGTGTCAAGGCACGCACTCTGCTTCCCTGATGCCCCGCACCTGGAACTTGCCCCCGTTCCAGCAGAACCCAGAGCCCGGTCTCCCGCGCGCCAGACCAGCATGCTGCTCTCTGAGGACTTCCTGGTCAACGGACACGGCGAGTGGTTCTTGGGATGCCGGCCGTGATACGGCCACGTTGCACCCGGCCGCAACCCGGCCGCTGCAGCCTGTCCGCTGCAGCCTTGACAGATCTTCGGGGCGTATGATATGGTCTCGGCCGCTCAGATGATATTTTGCTTGGCCCTGTCTTCGCGGCGGGGCTTAAGTCATTATTTGGCAGTTAGTTAGATGAGTACGCGCCGCTGGGGTCTGGTCCTGCGCGTGCTGTGAAGGTGTGGTACAATTTTCCACACCCTTCGACCAACACAAGGAGGTCAGAGGCCAAAATGAACAAGCGTGATGCCAAGAAATTCCAGAAACTCCTGCTGGAAGAGCGCGAACGGTTAGCGCGCGGTGTGCGCCAGCTCGAGGAAGATACCCTCTATCAGCCCGCCACCGACAACGTCTCCGACATCTCGAGCTATGCGGAAGTGGGTACCGACAGCTTCGAGCGCGAGACGGCCCTGAGCATCGCTGGCGCCACGTCCCGGCAACTGGGCGAGGTCGCCGATGCCCTCCGGCGAATCGAGGAAGGCAATTACGGCAAGTGCCAGGGCTGCGAGGAAGAAATCCTCAGAAAACGGCTCGAGGTCTTTCCCGCGGCTCGCTTCTGCGTCGATTGTCAGGCGAAGTTCGAGCGCGACGGCGCAATATGAGGGCTGGACTGAGTCCGGAAAAAAAACGCCAAATCCTCTGGGTGGCTGCCGTCATCGGCGTCGTGGTGGTTCTGGATCAGGCGACCAAGGCCCTCGTGATGGCGTATATCCCTGAGGGCAGCGAGACGGTGGTCTCCCATCCGCGCGAGTTCTTCTGGCTGACCCACCAGCGCAACACCGGCCTTGTGGGGGGGATGTTTCGGGGCAACGCGGTGCTGCCCTATATCGCACCCGTGTTTGCCACCGTCGTGCTCGTGTACCTGTTCAAACACCTGAATCCACTCTCAAAGCTGCAATCCGTGGCCTACGGATGTGTCGCGGGCGGGGCGATCGGAAATTTGATCGACCGGTTCCGCCTGGGGTCCGTTACGGATTTTATCCAGGTCCACTTCTATCTCGTGAGCTTCGATTTTCCCTGGAAGCTCTATCCTGCCTTTAACATAGCGGACTCCGCCATTTGTGTCGGTGTGGCCGCCCTGATTCTACTCACATGGAGAACCCCTCAGATGGACTCCCCGGGAAACGCCCATGCTGCCGACGCTGATTGAACTGGGTCCTCTCAAGATTCACTCCTATGGCCTGATGATGGCTACCGCGTTCCTACTGGGCGTGTATCTGGTACGGCGGGAGTGCAAACGCGCGGGCATTGACTCCGACATGATTGCCGACCTGGCCTTCTGGACCCTGCTGGTGGGGCTGCTGGGGTCACGGGTCGCCCATATCCTCCTCTATCGCACGGAATACTCCTGGCAGGACCCGCTGGGATGGATTGCATTCTGGCGCGGCGGCCTGGTGTTTCAGGGCGCCCTGGTCGCTATCCTGTTTGTTTATTGGTATTTGCGACGTAAAGGCCTCGATTTCTGGACGTTTGCCGACATCGCGGTCTGTTACATCCCCCTGGGGCACGCCATCGGCCGTCTGGGCTGTTTCCTGAACGGGTGCTGTTACGGCGAACGCTCGGGCGTTCCCTGGGCCATCCCGTTTCGCCGAGTGCCTTTCGACCTCAGCCAGGAGCCTGTTGGCAGTCCGCCCTACCTGGATCACTGTACGCGCTACGGCCTTTCATATTGGCAGGACCAGTGGTCCTTCCCGGTCCACCCCACCCAGCTGTACAGCGCCTTCGGGCTGCTGTGTATCTTCGCCATCCTCATCCTGTTGCGAAAGAAATGGATGCCCTTCCGCGGCTTCGTTCTGCCCACCTACCTCTTCCTGTACGGCGTCATGCGCTTTATTGTGGAGTTCTTCCGGGGCGACCACAACCCCACGCATTTCGGCGGGCATTTCTCCGACCAGCAGGTCTTCTGCGTCCTGCTCATGCTCGTGGGAATTGGCCTCTTCTGGTATCTCAAAATGAAGCACCCTGGCCGAGGAGAATCCCCGCCCCATCCCCCGAAGACTCCCTGACGAAGCCAGCTCTGCCATACCGCTTCCGGGGAAACGTCCAGGTGCAGCATCAAATCTGGGAAAGCGCTCCGGAACTGCAGAAAAGTGCCTGAAAATCCGTAAGCCATTGTTTAAAATAAGTTTGCGGTAATGTTTCGCATGAAACACTTGACTTTCCACCATGTTGCATCTATGCTGAGTGCGGGAGGAATCATGTCATGCGCCCTACCAGGATGAGCCAACAGGTCTTCCTTGAACTGCCCCCCGTGCTTTCGCATTACCTGGAAGGCGCACGCAACGTCTGGCTGGAATCGGAACCTAAAGAAGGGCGCCTGACGTTCCTCAACCGGGTGGGTCGCTTCGAGGATCTGGAGGCTTCGGCGGTTGAACGCCGCCATCTGATTGAGTCGCTGGGGTGGCGACGGGCGCGTGCACTCTGCTTCCGGACAGGCTTCGAGCAGGGGCGCCGCGACGCTGTCCGGCATATGAGCGTGTTTCAGCAGAATGTGCGGCTGGCCTTACAAGCGGCGCCGGTGTTCGGGCAACTGCAGGGCCGCTATGTTGCGGATCCGGTGTGCTTTGAATTCGACCTGGAAAAGCGCACGCTGCATCGTGAGATCGCTTTCGAAGGAAGTCTGGAAGCCAAGGCCCATCAGGTAGTTGCGGGCTCCCTGGGCCAGTGCGCCTGCTGGAATACCGCAGGCTATTTCTCTGGGCACGTGAGCGAGATCCTCGGGCGCCGGGTGTATTTCCTCGAGACGGAGTGCCTGGGTAAGGGCGATGAGCGGTGTCGCGTGGTGGCCCACTTTGAACCGGAATGGGGTGATGAGCTTGACTGGGTGCGCATGGCCATGAAAGGGGCGCCTCTCGATGAGGAGCTGGCGGACGCGGAGCGGAGGGTCGCCCTGGCCCAGAAGAAAGCCCGGCAGGCCCAGCTCAAACTCAACGCGCTCACGAGCCGCCTCCGAGGCGAATTGCTTTTCAATGACGTAGTGGCGCAATCCGAAGCAATGAAAGTAGTTATGGCGCGCGCGGAACAGGTCGCAGCGTCCGAGATTCCGGTCCTGCTGGTCGGTGAAAGCGGCGTGGGGCGCAAAACCCTGGCCCGCGCGATCCATTTTGCAGGCGGCAGGAAGGGGGCTCCGTTTGAGGCGCTGGATCTGTCCGGCATGGATAAGCGATTGATATTGCAGGAGTTGGTTGGATTCGCGGCTGGCGCGTTCCAGGGGGCGGTGCGGGGCCACGTCGGCGCCATTCAACGGGCCCATCGCGGAACGCTCTACATCCAGGATCTCGAGGACCTGGATCAGGAGGCCCAGCGGGCATTGGTTCATCTGCTCGAAAACCATGCCGTGACGGGATTGGGCAATTCTCCGCGCGAGGACGTGTCCGTCCGGCTTATCGCCGCGACCAGCCGGGAGCCGCGCGAGCTCCTCCAGGAAGGCCGCCTTCGCGAAGACCTCTACTACGCTCTATCTGTGGCGCGAATGGACATTCCTCCCCTGCGCGAGCGTGGGAGCGACGTGGCGCGTATGGCGGACGCCTTTGTGCGCGAGTTCGCGGAAGTCCATGAAAACACAAATCTTACGCTATCCAGAGAGTGTGTCCAGGTGCTGCAGGAATGCGCCTGGCCCGGGAACGTCCGGCAATTGCGCAACGTGTTGGAGCAGGCCGTCATTTTCGCGCAGGGCGACACGCTCACGTTGGCCGATCTTCCCGAAGATGTTGTCCTGTCGCGATTCAAGAAAGCTCCCGATGAGCTCAGTGAAGACGTTATCCGGCTGGCGCTGCGGAAGACGCGCGGCAACCGCAGCGCTGCCGCGGACTTACTGGGCGTTGGGCGAACCACCCTGTGGCGCGCCATGCGACGCCTGAACATTGAGTGATTCCATCATCCCGCCTGGCCAACGCCTTATTTGGTAATGGCTTGCCTAATTGTCGGGTGCCTTCCGGCCCATGGGTCCGTGCCTGCCCGTGTCCGCATGCTCGAGGGGGTGCGAGGCGCGATTCCTTCTCGCAATTTTCTTACTTTCGTGGTATCTTACCATCAAGTGGGAGAGCGGGATGTGGCGATTCATTCAATTATCTGACCCCCATTTGGGGAACCAGGTGCATAGCGCCCGGAACGGCAGGCTGGAGAGCAGCCTGGTTCCGGAGGTGGTGAGCTGTCTTCGTGGCGATCTCGCGGACCTTCAGCCTGATTTCCTTCTGGTCACTGGCGATATCGCGCGCGCGGATTCGCGGGATGCGGTTTTTGCCGCCCGTGACCTGATGGATTCGCTGGGCCCGGCGTACCACCCCATGGGGGGCAGCTCCGATTTTCGTAATGAGCAGTCCCGGCAATGGTTTACGGATGCGTTTGGGGCGCACCTCCCGGACGCCCAAACCTGCTACTCCTTCACGCACAGAGACATCCACGTGTGCATCCTGGATCCGTGGTGGCGGTGGAACGACGGCCGTCTGATGCCGTTCAGCGACGGGCACGACGCCCCCCCCGAGTGGTGCATTCCCCCTCAGCAGTTCGACTGGCTCGAGACCGATCTCGGGGAGCACGCTGAAGAGGCCACGGTGATCGCCGTGCATCCGCCGGCCATTCTGCCGCAAAGCGAGGCCATCCGGGAGAGCATTGCACGGTACGGCAGTCTCAAGAACGCCGAGCTGCTTGTTCAGCGCCTTGCTGCACACCCTCAAGTGAAGCTGCTGCTGTCCGGAAACGTCCATGCGCATTATATCGATCGGAAAGAGGGGCTTACGCAGGTTGTAACCGGTTCCCTGACCGAGTATCCCGTCGAATTCCGCGACATCCATGTGCACGAGGACCGGCTCGAAATCCAGACCCGGGGGCTGAGTAACGCGGGCTATGCCTCACAATCGCAAGTGCGGGCGATGGAGTGGACGCGCGGAACCGAAGAAGACCGCTATGCGGTCATTCCATTCTGAGCGTCGGCCCTACGGATTTTCGGCGGGGTGTTTATCTGTAAGCGTAAGAACCAGAACCAGTTGCCCCTCGTCCAGCTTCAGTCCGCCCACCTTGAACGGTTTTCCGGACACAGCGAGCAGGGTGCAGCGGAGAACCTCCTTGTACCTGGGCTCGGCCTGCGGCTGGTCTGCCGGGGTGTTCGGCTTGTTTTCTTTGTCCGGCAGACGCATCTGCACGCGGACATCGCAGCGGATACGGTCATGAGAGGCCCGCTCGATGGGATTGATGAGCAGCGTGTACTGGCTGTCCAGGGGAACCCTGGTCTCGCGTCCGTACGGGGCGACGGTATTGACGGTTTTGAGCTTGCGGAAATCGTCGAATTGTTTGAGGTCTTCGACGGTCTCCCGGATAGACGCGATGCTCGCGTCAAACTGGGGCTTCTCGTGGCCCTGGCTGGTGGCGCGCACGGCAATCAACTGCACGGTGACGGAGGGGGCAGGCGCCTCCCGCGCCTCGTGCGCGGCTGCGGGGACGATGAACAACGCGACGGTAACCGCCCAGGCAGCGCAGGTCAAGGTAAATCTCCTTCCGGGACGTCGACCCATACCGTCATCGTGCCGTTGTCGGTGTTGTAGTACCCGACTTCGGCGCCTTCGATGGTGGTTCCGACCTGTTCCACTTCGGCGGAGATGTTTTCCGGAGCGGGGGAGGCCATCACAAAGATGGCAATCGCCGCGATCAGGGAGGCCGCAACGACGGAGGCGATGGCCAGAACGCCCCGGTAATGCCGGGGAGCGGGTTCCAGGCGCTCACGGATGCCGGCCATGAAGGCAGGAAACTGTGCCGGCTCGATGCTCTCCCGCTGTGCGAGTTCGCGCGCGCCGTTGCGCAAGAACTTCAGGGCTTCAACGTGGGCCGCGCACGCGGGCGCGCTCGCGATGAGGGCTTTGGCCTCGGCCTCACACGCGGTGTCGCCGTCAAACCAGCGTTCGATGGTGTAGAGTTTCCGGTTCATGAGTCCGCTCCCATAAAGCCCATTTGCGTCAGGCCTTTTTGTAGTTTCCTGCGTGCGTGGTGCAGCCTGCTCATCACAGTGCCGATGCTGCAATTCATCACTCCGGCCATCTCCTCATACGAGAGGCCTTCAAATTCACGTAAAATAAACGCTGTCCGATGCTTATGCGACAGCTTGCCGAGCGCTTTCTGCACGGCCGCGCCGATTTCCTCGGCTTCGAGGCTGCGGTCAGGGGGAAGCACGTGACTGGGGGCGTTTTCCGCGAGCCGGCTGTCATCGAACGAGACGGTTTCGAGGCGCCGCTTCTTCAAATAATCTTTGCACTGGTTCGCGGTGATGCGCATGAGCCACGTTTTGAAACTGGCGTCTCCGCGGAATCGTGCGAGGGCATGATGTGCCTTAATGAACACCTCCTGGGACACGTCCCAAGCCTGTTCGCGGTTTCTCACGAAGTGGTAGGCGAGCGCAAAAACCTCGTTGCGGTAACGCTTTACGAGCAATTCAAAGGCGTCGACGTCGCCGGTTTTTGCACGGGCGACCAGATCCGCGTCGTCAGACTCGGCCCGTACCGTTACTCGCGGCTCCTGCTCCTCGTCCTGCGAGATGTCGCAAAGAACCGTCGTATCCAATGCGATACTCAATTGTGCATTCTCCTCACCCGAACAAAACGGACGATTCCGGGGCGAAAATATTTAATAGATTTCGCGTTATGCTCTCGGCGATCGGGTTCGCAGGCCGCATGATACCCCCGGTGAGAGGACGGCGTAAAGGGGCGGCCGGAGTCCGCTACCAGGTTCGGGCGATGACGAAATCGACGATGCCCGCGAGGGAAGCGCGGTACGGGCCCGGGGGGAGCTGGGCGGCGGCTGCGTGGGCTTGCACCGCGTATTCGCGCGCGATGGCTTCGGTACGCTCGGCCGCCTTGGTTGCGGTCAGCATGTCGAGGACCCATTCCCGGTCCTCCGGTGTGACTTCCGTGCCGCGCATCCGTTGAAGCCGGGCCAGGCTGGTCGCGTCGAGATTTTCACGCATGAAGAGGATGGGGAGGGTCTGCTTGCCTTCCACGACGTCGGAACACGAGGGTTTGCCGAGGACCTTGGCGTCCTGGCGAAGGTCGAGCAGGTCGTCCACGATCTGGAAGGCAATCCCGAGGGCCATGCCGTAATCGTGCAGCGTTTGCACTTGGGCATCGCCGAGGAGCAGGGCGGGCGCGCTGCAAGCAGACGCAAACAGGCTCGCGGTCTTCTTCCGGGCGATTTCCAGCACATCCTGTTCGGTCATGGGTTCGTTTCCGTTGGCGAAACACTTCAACTCGGCCTCGGCCATTTCCCGGATAGACCGGATCGCGGTGGAAATAACGCTGGCGGAGTTGTAGGAGGTCATGATCTCGATGGAACGGGCGACCAGGTAGTCGCCGGCGAGGATGGCGGCATGGTCGTCCCACCGGGCGTTGAGCGTATGCATGCCGCGGCGGAAGCTGGCGCGGTCGATCACGTCGTCGTGGGCCAGCGCAGCCAGATGGAGGAGTTCCATGCCCGTGGCCAGGTTGACGAAACGCCGGGTGTCAGGGGCGCCGGAGACGCCGACAGCCAGTAAGCACAGGGCCGGGCGGAGCATCTTGCCGCCGGCCTGCACGGACGGCATGGAGGGGCCGTGCACCAGTTGCAGGGCTTTCGTCCAGAAGTCGCCGACGCGCGCGGACACCGCGTCAATGGGGTCGCGCACAGGGGCATAAAGCTCTTTGAGTGTAAGCGTTTCGAGCATAATTCCGGATCTTACCACAGGCGATTCATTCGGCGCGACTGAGGCGTGGTCCATGCAAAACGCACCCATGCTTGTCTCCTGATGCCTGACGTCTCAACCGCGGCGTTCCAGCGAGCGCCGAGCGGATTCATGCGCACGACCGCGCATCGAGCGCTACCGGTAGTGCAGGTGTTCGCCTCTTTGCCAAACGCGCCCCAATCGTGATTTACTCCCACGATAATTGTACGGGAGACAGACCCGGCGATGGCGCGATCAGTCCACGCGAAGTGAGCTCAGCGGAATGATGGTCATTACGCTGTGTTTTTTCTCCGAGGTGTAAATCACGTAGAGCGCATCCTCGTGCTCGACAGCGCAGGGATACGACCATTCCGGCCCTACCTGCAGCGAATCCGCGTAGCCATCGCGGAGCTTCCACATGGCGCCGAGAGCGGGTTCTCCGGGACGGCTGACCGCGATGGTGAGCAGGTGGCGGCTGACTTCCGGCGACTTCGGGTAGTTCCACAACAGACAGCGCTGACCGGTGCTGAGTTGGAGCGCATACGGTTTGCTGTCCTCGGCGGGCAGGTTGTGCCGGAACGGCCCCTGCCAGGTCCGGCCGAAATCGCCGCTGGTGAACGCAAGCCCGCCCCGAACAAGCGCGGTCACGCGCGGCCCGTCGAGCCATACCGTGCTCTCCGGGAAGTCGGTATAGGGCCGGGCGTTGACGGTCATCATGGGAACCACGTCCCACGGACCCGTCAGGTCGCTTCCATGCGATATAGCCACGGCAGGCATCTCCGGCGTGGTCGCAGGGCGGGGCGCCGTTCGGCCCGCCATGATGAAATTGCCGTCCGTCATCAACAGCGGCGGACAGTTCGGCAGAAACGGGCCCGCGACCCGGCCGCGGGATGTCCACGGACCCTCAAGACGGTCGAGACTGAAAACTTCGCAGCGCGTGACGAGGTCGTGTCCCACCATGTTCGAGACGAAGGCCAGCAGCCGCGGGCCATGCGAAAGAAACGTCACGGGCACATAGAAGATGCCTCTGGCTTCCCGGTCCGCCGCAATGACCTCGACTTCAGACCAGGTTCGGCCCGCGTCCAGCGAGCGTCGGGAGCGAATGCACGACGCATCCTCGATCTCGGCCCGCGGACAGTTGTACCAGGCTGCGAAGAGCGTGTTTTGGTGCCATACGACGGCGTTGTCATGCAGGAATTGGAATTCTTCATCCATGCGGTGCACCACGACGTCGGTCGCGTGGTCCGGGTAGGCGAGGTTTTCCGGCGCGGGAAGTGGCACGCGCTCATCCCATAGAAGATAATCGCCTGCGATCGCAGCCTGTCCGGGAATCATCTCCTGGACACCATCGGGGGATGCTGTGTCTGCCGCGGGGGCTTCTGTGCTTTCAATGGCGTATACGCTGGCGTTCAGCGCGAAAGCGCAGGCCATCCACAGCGCCACTGCGTCGCTTGCATGCATGGTGACCATGCTCCTTTGAACCGGATGTTCCGGGACTTCCGTTCCAGCAATTCCTCGTGACAGGATAACAGGATACCCCGGATGTTCTCGAAGGATCATGCGCAATTTCGGGTGGATCTGGGAAGAGGCGGGGGATAGAATGGCGGCCAAATCGTCTTGCAGGGGGAAATCGGCGATATCCGGTTCCCCGTTTAGGGAAGGGAACTGCCCGTGCAACGCGTTGCCATTATCGGAATGGGTCCTATCGGAAACCGCCATGCCGACTGTTATCGCGCCATTCCCGGCTGCGAACTCGTGGGCGTGTGCGACCGGATCGCCGAGCGTGCGGATGCCGCGTCGGCGCGAACGGGCGTTCCCGCGTTCTACGACGCGGCCGAGATGCTTGCGCAGGTGCAGCCTGATCTGTGCTCGGTGACCACGGGCGGGTATGAATACGGCAGCGACCATTACGAGCCGACCCTGCAGGCGCTCGAGGCCGGATGCCACGTGCTGGGCGAAAAACCGATCTCAAACGACATCGCTCAGGCGGAGGAGATGGTTGCTGTGGCGAGCCGGAAAGGCCTGTGCTACGGCATCAACCTGAACCACCGGTTTACGATGCTTACCCGCATCGCGAAGGAATGGGTGGACGCGGGCAGGCTCGGGCATCTGCTGTTCGTAAACATGGCCATGTGGATCAAAAACCCCGCGGAGAGTTCGCCCTGGTTTCAGCTCAAGGCCCTGCACCCGCACACGGTGGACGTCATGCGGCATTTCTGCGGCGACATCGAGGCCGTGCAGTGTTTTGTCACGAAAGCGCCCGGCCGCAGCATCTGGACCACGGCGCATTTCAACATGAAATTTGTCAACGGGGCGGTCGGCGGGCTCACGGGCAGCTACGACATCGAGCGCGGCCACCCGATGGAACGTTGCGAAGTGGCCGGAACCGGCGGGCGCTTCGTCCTGGAAGACATGTTCTCGCAGTTGACCTTCTATCCGGCGGGCAGTATCGAGAAGACGGTCATTACGAACACGCCGTTTGGCGGGGTGCCGGAAAAGCGTTTCGAGGACACCTTCATGAACCGCATCCAGCGTTTTGTAGAGCAGGTGGAGGCGGGCTGCCGTCCCGGCGAAATCGAAGGCTCCGGCGCCGAAGGTTTAGCCGCGCAGAAAGTGCTCGCCGCCGCCATCGAGTCGGTCGAGCGGGGGACAGTCGTCCCGGTCCGCTGACCGGGGCCCTGCGTCATCCGTTTACTTGTTCAGTTCGACCCAGTCGAAGATGCGGTTATCGAGGTCGTGGGCTTCGATACGCAAGCTCTTTCCATTCACCTGGACATAGCAGTAGTGGTGGCCCCTGTAGACCTTGGCCAGTAGCGGTGTGCGCACGGGCGCGGCGTTTTCCAGCCCGCCGCCGCCGCCGCCGGTGACCATGTAGAGGACCCCTTTCTTCGGCGATACGGCCTTGCCGTTCATCAGCGGCCAGGTCCGTTCATAGGTGTGGATGTGGCCGTTCCAGACGATGTCGACGCCGTATTTTTCGTAGAGCGGCACCAGTCTGCGGGCATTGAGGTCGCCCATGCCGGAGCGGGTATTCGCGGTATCGCCGTAGTCATTTTCGTCGGACGAATACGGCGGTTTGTGCATCATGACGATTTTCCAGGTGGCCTTGCTGCGCGCAAGCTCCTTGTCGAGCCACCGGTAATCTTCCGACGTTTCCCGGAACGGCCTCTGCGAGTCGAGGAGAAAGACCGACAGGTTGCCGTAATCGAAACGATAGCGGTATTCGGGGTCCGGCAAGGTGAAGTAGTCATAGAAATGCTGGGCGTTGTTTTCATGATTGCCGAGAATCGGCACGACCGGTACCCGCGTGTTCAGGGGTTCCATGTTGGGAAAGAAATGACCGGTCCAGTGGTCTTTTTCTCTCCCGTCGCTGACGAGGTCGCCGCCGATCAGCGTGAAGGCCGGGCGTTGTGCGTACGCGAACTCGACCAGGCGTCGCAGGGCCTCCGGATTGGACTGGGTATCGCAAAACACCACGAAACCAAACGCCGCGTCGCCTTCCATTGCCGTGCCGAAGGTGTAGACCTCGCTTTCCATCTCGTTCCCGGCGTCGTCCCGGGAGACCACCTGATAAAAGTACGGCGCGCCGGATTCCAGGCCGTCCAGCGTGACTTCGTGCAGGGTGTGCGCGCCCTCCGCGGCGGTCGTTTCTTCGAGGGGCACTGCGCCTCCCCACCGCACGAGTGAAGAGGCCGGAACGTCCGTCTCCCATCGCACCACGATGCTGTCTGTCGTGGGATAATTGAGATAGGGTTTAACGAGCAATTCGAGCCCGGCCGCGGGCATGCTGCCACCAAGCAGGACGCTCACTGTCAACAAGACGAGAATGCCGGAACTCACTGTCTTTCTCATGTGGCTCTCTCCTTTCGCGGTCCGTCGTGTTTGCGCATCATAACGGCCCCTTATTCACAGGCCCGCACGCCCAGCACGCGTTCGGCCCGGCATGGGAGCGCGCTCATCCGGACTGTCGCGCCTACGCCATCTCTCCGGCCAGCTTGTTCAGGGCTTCGACGCCGCGCTCGATGGTAGCGTTGTCCGCGGCGAAACTCAGCCGGAAATTGGATTTCCGTTCGCTGAACACGCTGCCGGGAATGACGAGGATGTTATTCTGGATAGCCTTGGCCACAAAGGCGTCCCCGTCGCCGCCGGGGGCTTCGGGGAAGATGTAGAAGGCGCCGCCCGGTTTGACCACGTTAAACTTCCGGGCCAGGCCTTCGTAGATGAGATCGCGCTTCCGTTTGTATGCGGCGATTTTCTCGGAGGTATCGATGCGCAGGGCCGTGATGGCGGCTTTCTGGGCCATCGATGGCGCGCAGACGAACGTGTATTGCTGCAGGGTGTTCATCTGCTGGATGATGTCGGCGGGCCCGGACGCAAATCCCACCCGCCATCCGGTCATGCCGGCCATCTTCGAGAATCCGTTGAGGACAATGAGATGTTCGCACAGGCCCGCCATGGAGGCGGGGGGGCCGTCAAAGAAGAACTGCTCGTAGATCTCGTCCGAGATGACCAGGAGGCCGTGTTTGGCCGCGAGATCGGCGATCTCCTTCAGTTCGGCCTGATTGAGGGTGACGCCCGTGGGGTTGCACGGAGAATTGACCATGATCAGTTTGGTCTTTGGGGTGATTGCGGCTTCGATGTCGGCGGCCTTGAACTTGAAATCGGGATAGGTGCTGACGGGCCTGCACACGCCGCCCAGGAGATTGATGAGGTGTTTGTACATAACGAAATAGGGGTCGGCGAAAATGACCTCGTCGCCGGGATTGATCGTGGCGAGCAGGGCCAGGAACAGGCCGCCCGAGACGCCCGAGGTGACCATGACGTTTTCGAGGGGCGTGCCGAACCGGCGCTGGTAATACGCGGAGGCTTCCTCGCGCAGCTCGTCGAGTCCCCAGGTCTGCGTGTATTTGTTGAGTCCGCTTTCGATCGCGGCGATGGCGTCCCGTTTGACGGCCTCGTCCACATCGAAATCGGGTTGTCCGATGCTCAGGTTGATGGGATCCTGCAGATTGGCGGCCAGGGCAAAGACCTTGCGAATGCCGCTGGCATCGATGCGGCTCATGCGCTCGGCAAGAAAACTCATGATTCCTCCTTCGTGGCCGTGGGGGGAGGGGGCGGGATGCACAGGTGCGCGTCCCCCGGACGGCGTTGCGTTGGCCTATTGTATCGCATCGCGCGCAGCGCCTCAATGCTCCCTGCCCGGACAGAGGAGTTTTCGACAGAATCAACAGGACTGACAAGCGTGGCCGTTGCGAGACAATCACGGGTGATCTGCCGCGGGGCGGGTTTTTCTTGATGCATCCCCACCGCTGCGGTATCATGAAGAATCGCGGGTCATCCGCAGGGCTTTATACCATAGGAATTGAGGGTTATGGGGTCTTCAGCGAACGGCCGCGTCAGGCGCAATGCCTGGGGCTTTTTCAAGCAATTTGTCGCGCATCCCAAGGAAGTGGGAGCGTTTGCGGCGAGTTCCAGGTATCTGGCGGCTGCCGTGACGCAAGCGGCGGGCGTGCCGGACGCGGACGTGGTCGTGGAGTTTGGCGCGGGCACGGGCACAATTACCCAGGTGCTCTGCACCCGACTGCAGGCCGGCGCCACGTTCTTCTCTCTCGAGATTAATCCGGATTTCGTTGAAGTGTGCCGAAAATCCATGCCCGGCGTCGAAATCATCCAGGGCTCGGCGGAGGATACCCCGAAGTATTTGAGGGACCACGGCAAGGACTTCTGCGACAGCATCGTGTCGGGGCTGCCATGGGCGGCGTTTGACGAAGAGCTGCAAGACCGCTTGCTCGACGCGACGCTGAGCGCGTTGCGGCCCGGGGGAAAGTTTGCCACCTACATGTATCTGAGCAGCATGGCGCTGCCGGCCGGCCGCCGGTTCAGACACAAGCTCGCCGGCCGTTTTTCGATAGTGGGAAAATCGCGGGTGTGCTGGAAGAACCTGCCGCCCGCGATTGTGCTCTGGGGCGAGAAATAGGGCGGAGCGGGGGGTAGTCCGGGCCGGCGCGGCAACGGGAACGGGCCCGGACGCACCGGTTTCGGCCTGAGATTCAGGAGGGCGCCGTGAGCAGAACCGCGTTGATGGTATGGGGCGGCTGGGAGGGCCACGAACCGCGGCAATGCGTCGAGAAGGTCGCGCCGGTGCTCGAGGCGGCCGGGTTCGACGTCCGGATATCCGATACCCTGGACGCGTACGCGGACGCGGAGACGATGGCGGCCTTGAGCCTGCTCGTGCCCTGCTGGACGATGGGGGACATCCTGCCGGAACAGGAGAAGGGCCTGCTCGAAGCCGTCCGGGGCGGCGTGGGCATCGCCGGGTGGCACGGGGGCCTGTGCGACTCGTTTCGCAACCATCCGGCATATCAGTTCATGACGGGCGGGCAATGGGTCGAGCATCCCGGCGGCATTGTGGACTACACCGTCAACATCATCCGGCCCGAGGATCCCATCACCGCGGGCATCGGCGACTTTGCGATGCACTCGGAATGCTATTACCTGCACGTCGACCCGTCTAATGAGGTGCTGGCCACGACGACGTTTTCCGGAGACGTCTACCCGTGGATTGCGGCCTGCGTGATGCCGGTGGTGTGGAAACGGCGCTATGGCGCGGGCCGGGTGTTTTACAGCGCACTGGGGCACGCGGCAACAGATTTTGACGTGCCGGAAGCGATGGAAATCATGAAACGCGGCTGCCTCTGGGCGGCGCGCTGAGGGGACGGGGCATGGAGCCGGTCAGCGTGGGCCTGGTCGGGTGCGGAAACATCTCGGCAATCTACTTCCGGAATGGGGCGCTGTTCAACAGCTTCAATATTGTTGCCTGCGCCGACATCGTGCCGGAGCGCGCGGCGGCCAGCGCGGCACAGTACTCAATCCCGAGGGCCTGTCCGGTCGAGGACGTGCTCGCGGACCCCGGCATCGAGCTCGTGTTGAACCTGACCATTCCCAAAGCGCATGCGCCGGTGGGCATCGCGGCACTGGGCGCGGGCAAGAGCGTCTACACGGAGAAACCGCTTGCGGTCACGCGGGACGAGGGTAGGCGCATGGTGGCCTTGGCCCGGGAGAAGGGCGTGCTGCTGGGGGCGGCGCCCGACACGTTCCTGGGCGCGGGTCTCCAGACGTGCCGGAAACTGATCGACGACGGCTGGATTGGCGAACCCGTGTCGGCCACGGCGTTCATGCAGTGCCACGGCCATGAGCACTGGCATCCGGATCCGGATTTCTACTACCAGCCCGGGGGCGGACCAATGTTCGACATGGGGCCCTACTACCTCACGGCGCTGATATCGCTGATGGGCCCGATTACGCGGGTGGCCGGTCTGACGCGGGCGGCGTTTCCAGAACGGCTGATTACGAGTGAAGCGCGTTTCGGCGAGTTCATTCAGGTTAACACGGCAACGCATATTGCCGGCGTCCTGGAGTTTTCCGGCGGGGCCATCGCCACCATGGTGATGAGCTTCGATGTCTGGGGGCATCATATGCCCTGCATCGAGATTCACGGTACGGAAGGCTCGCTGAGTGTGCCGGACCCCAACGGGTTCGGCGGAGTGGTGCAGGTCTGCCGGCCGCGTACCCGCGAATGGGAGCCGGTGCCCCTGACGCACCCGTATGCCGAGAATGCGCGGGGGCTCGGCGCCGCGGACATGGCCTGCGCTCTGCGGACGGAGCGCAGACACCGCGCAAACGATGCGCTCGCGTATCATGTGCTTGACGTGATGCACGCGTTCGCGGACTCGAACAACAGCGGCGCGTCTGTCCGTATCGAGAGCACCTGCGAACGGCCGGTGCCGCTGCCGATGAATCTCCGCCCGGGCGATATCGACGCGTAGCGCGCCGGAACCACGAAACGCCTGCGCCCTCCGCGGAGCACGCCGAAAGAACTCCGCGCAGAATACAATTTGGTTTTGCGTGAATGCGCCGGGCCTGTCGGAACGATCCGCACGGCTACCACGGCGGGCCGTTCAGATCGACGGGCGGCCCGGGCCACAGGCGGTCCGTCAAGGGGAGCACCATGGCTTCCTGCTGCCAGGTCACGTCGGAACCGCCCTGGGCGAAGCTGACCGGCCCGTCAATGCGCTGCCAGCCCAGTCGCTGGTAGTAGGGCACCAGGCGCGCCGAACAGAAGAGAAACCCGAATTCGAGGTTGAGGGTTTCCCAGAGGAAGTCCCGGGCGCGCAGCATGGCGGCTTTGGCATGGCCCTTGCCCTGAAATTCTTCGGGCGCCATGACGCCGCCGATGCCGCCGACCCGGGCGGGTTCGCCGTTGGCGCTTACGGTGCGTTGATTGATGGCCGCGTGAGCGACGAGCTGGCCGTCTGCGCGGACCAGCACTCGCCAGTCGGGCGTTGCCCACTCGTACATGTCTTCGGCGTCTCCAAAGAGCAACCGGATCCACTGCGCGATTACGGCGCGGTCTTCCAGGCGCAGGTCCCGCTCAGCGACGACTTCGATCTGACGATTCATGATTCTCCCCCGTTGCCTGCCTCTCGCGACACACGAAGCGAACTTGTGCGCGGCGCAGGGATCAAGGCACGTGGCGGCAACGCGTCCGCGCAGGAATCTGCCCCGATGCCGCTGTCCGGGCTGCGTTTGACGTTGGACTATTGCCCGGTCGCGATCAGGGTCATGCGCTGGGCGAGGTCGGTAAGATACGCTTCGTCGCCGCCATCGACCTCGGCCGTGCAGAACCCGGTGTAGCCGACTTCCGCGAGGGCTTTACGGACCTCCGGCCAGTCAATCTCGCCTTCGCGCAATGGCTTGAACGCATTCTCCTTGCGCGAATAGTCCTTGAGATGGATCTTGTTGATGCGCGGGCCGAGGGTGCGGATCCAGTCCTGGGGGTATCCGAACTTCACCACGTTGCCGCAGTCGAAGTAGGCCTTGAGGTTGGGACTTTCGAACTCGTCAACATACCGGGCGAATTCAAGCGGGCTCAGCAGGAAATCGTTCCAGACGTTTTCGACCGCGATCACCACGCCCAAGTCCTCGGCGAGCGGCAGGAGTTTGCGGATGTTGTCCTGGGACCGCTCGTAGGCTTCCACATAGCGCACTTGAGGAGAGACCCTCGCCGGCACGAGCAGCACACTTCGGACGCCCATCGCGTTGGCACAGTGCAGGGCATTCTCGAATTCCTTCAGCCCCTTGGCCACGACCGCCTCATCCGGGTCCGAGAACAGGGCGCTCCAGCCGCCGTACAGGAGGCTGTGAATCACGATGCCGGCTTCCCGCGCGGCCTCAGCCTGGGCTCTGGCGGCGGCGTGGTCTTCCATCGGGTGTGACTCGATGCCGTCGATACCGCACCGTTTGGCGAGTTCAAACTTCTCTTTATCGGGGAGTTCCTTGGGCAGCATTCCGATAATGACGGCGATGGGCAGTTTCGGGAGTTCCTGGGCGGCGCCGGACCGGGCCATTGCCAGCGCGCTGGCAGCGCCCGCGGCGAGAGCCGTGTGTTTTACGAAATCCCTTCGCGAGATAGGCAGATTCTGCATGAGTCGAGTGCTCCTTTCGCGTCATTGACGGGGTAAACCGTCCCCTCTTCCGCCGTATCGCTTCTCCACCTCGTCCACGTGAGAGATGCGGGGGCAGTTCCGCGTGTAAGCGTATCGATGGAACCGCGCGGGATCAAGTTCCCGCAGAAGGCAGCTTTCCGTGTGAAACCGGGAAGAAGAGCGATACCACGCTCATGCCGGGGGTACGTCGAGCAGCTTTCCCATGAGTATCAGGTCGAGCCAGCGTCCGTGGCAGAGCATGGCCTTGCGTTTGAGCCCTTCCTGCTGGAATCCGCACCTGCGAAGCACGGCCTGGCTGGCGAGGTTGCCGGTCGCCACACGGGCGTCAATCCGCACGAAGCCGAGCTCGTTATGGCAGAACCGCACGAACGTGCGGAGGGCGTCCGTCGCGAACCCTTTGCCGGTGTCGCCGGATCGAATCCAGTAACCCACCTCGCCTTTCGGCGAGTACGCGGAGATGTGAGAAAAGCCCATGACGCCCACCAGGCGGTCAGAAGTCCTGTCGAACACGGCCAGATGCAGCCCGGCGCCGGTCTGCTGCTGGTTTCGGGCGCTGCGGATGAAGCCGATGACATCTTCGATGCTTTCGCTGCTCCATGGCAGGAATTCGTAGAGGTCGGCGCGGGACTCGCCGATGGCCTCAAGCAGGGGCAGTGTCATGTCCTCGTTGACCGGGCGCAGCACGCATTTCTTGCCCGTGAGCTCCGTGACGGCCACAAACTCATCTGCGTACGGCATGGCAACTACCTCCGCGACTGGAAGGGCGTCATTGCCGTGGCCAGCTGAAGATCGGAACGGAGGAATACATCTTCTGGTGCACGCGCCAGCAGGAGCGGAAGAAGCCGCCAGCGGCGCCTTTCCGCCGGCGGGGGGAACGCTGTTACCTGAATCTTCACGCGTCGGCTCCGTTTGGTATGCCCATGCAATCAGTCCGGATAGGGTCTGGCCCCAGCATAATACGGATGTTCCCCGGCCTTGGCAAGCGCGGGGAATTGTGGAGAAAAGCGCGGAAAGTGGTGAAATTGAGCAATGGTCGTGTAGAATATGCCGTTATGTTGCGGGCGAATCTGCGGCAGTTTTGTGGAGCGGGTGGCGGATGAAAATTCGCAGGAAGATGCTGGCGGGCTATGGTGTGGCCTTCGCCTTGTTGGGCGTTGTGCTGCTTTGGGCCATCGCGAACCTGGTTTCGCTGGGCCGGGCCACCGATGCAATCCTCCGTGAGAATTACCGGAGCATCCTCGCGGCGGAGCAGATGCTGCAGACCCTGGGACGCCAGGATAAGCTGGTCCGCGATTCGGCGATGGGACTGGATAATGAGGCCCTGCCCGCTTTCCGAAAAGAGGAGGCAGTCTTCTTCGAGGCTTTGGCGAATGCCAAGGACAATATCACGATTCGCGAAGAGGGCGGAGTGCTCGACACCGTGGAGACGGAATACCTTGCTTTCCTGGGCGCGGCGAACGATGTTCTGATGGCGGGGACGGCCTCGGGGCCCAATTCGCTTGTCGACTATCAGAGGGAGGTGCTGCCGGGCCTGGAACGGGCCTCCGATGCATGCCGTGCACTCAAGGCCCTGAACGAGGACCACATGTTTTCCGCGAGCACAAACGCCGGATGGGTGGCGAGCAGAGCGATCTGGTCGACCCTGGCTGTGGGACTGGTGGCAATGGTGCTGGGAATAGGATTCAGCCTGGGGTTTTCGCGGCGGCTGGTCCATCCCATCGGCGAGCTCACCCGGGCGACACGGCGTCTTACCGAAGGCGACTACGAAGTACGGGTCCCTGCCGGCGGTGCAGATGAATTGGGGGCGCTCGCGCAGGGTTTCGAGGCGATGGCGCGAAAACTCGGTGAATACCACAAGATGAACCTGAGACGGCTGTTGTCGGAGCAACGCCAGACCGACGCGGTTCTGAAGAGCATATCGGACGGGATCATTGTGCTGGATGCTGAGTTTCGCATCACGCGCGTGAATCCGGCGGCAGCGAATCTGTTCAGATGCGAGGCGGGAGAACCCGCAAATCCGCACCTGCTCGAATTCGTGAGGGACCAGAAGGTCTTTGACTATGTGAAGCGGCAGGCGGAGTCCGGCCCGAGCGCGGGCATGAACGAGGAGGATCGCGTGCTCGCTCTGGAACGGGAAGGCGGCGCGCGGTACTACCTGTACGACGCGCGGCCGGTACAGTCGGAAGACAAGGCCACCGCCGGCACCGTGCTGGTGTTCAGAGACATCACGCGCTTGCAGGAACTGGACCGTATGAAGAGCGAGTTTGTTATGGCAGCATCGCATGAGCTTCGCACCCCCATGACGGGGCTTGAGATGAGCCTGGGGCTTCTGGAAGAACGGGTGGGGGGGACGCTCGCTGCCGATCAGGCCGCGCTCCTGGAAACGGCCCGGCAGGATGTGGCGCGCTTGAAGGCGCTCATCAATGATCTCCTGGATCTGTCGCGTCTTGAGAGCGGGAAGATCGACCTTCAGCTTGTGCGCGTGTCGCTGAGGTCGATTGCCGGGAAGACGGTCAGCCTCTTCGACGCTCAGGCCCGTGAGCGGGGTATTCACCTCAACTGCGACGTTCCGGAGGAGGTCGCGGACGTGAAAGCAGACCCCAACAAGATTGCCTGGGTGTTGAGCAACCTGGTCTCGAATGCGTTGCGCTACGTGGATGCCGGAGGCCAAATCTCGGTTTCCGCGGAGCAGGCGGGCGACTGGGTACACGTGCATGTGGCCGACGACGGCAAAGGAATTCCCGAGGAATATCATGCCCGGGTGTTTGACAAGTTCATTCAGGTTGATGGCGCCGCCGGTACGGGGGGCACGGGGCTGGGGCTGGCCATCAGCAGAGAAATCGTTCGGGCGCACCGGGGGGCGATCTGGGTCGATTCCAGTGTCGGAAGGGGCAGTACGTTCACCTTTACGCTGCCCGTGTTCACGATGAAAACCGGAGACAAGGTATGACTATGAAATCGGTTCTTGTGGTGGATGACGAAAAGAACATCCGCCAGACCCTTGCACAGGCCCTGATTCCCATGGGATTGCATGTGGAAACGGCGGTCAACGGCGAAGAGGCCTTGCAGAAGGTCAGGGATGCGGAATTTGACCTGATGCTGCTCGATCTCAAGATGCCCGGCGTTGACGGCATGGAGGTCTTGCGTTCGCTGAGCGACGTGCGTCCGGAAATCCGAATCATCATCATTACGGCGTATGGCACGGTCAAGAATGCCGTCGAGGCCATCAAGCTCGGCGCGGTTGATTTCATTGAGAAACCGTTTTCGCCCCGGGAGATCCGCGAACTCGTCAACAGTGTTCTCGCCCGCGACGCCCTGGAGCCGTCGGCGCTTCACGGATACGATGCGCATATCCAGTGGAGCAAGCGGTGTATCCAGGAGCGGCGCTTTCCCTCGGCGGAGGAGCATGTGCGCAAGGCCATTGGGCTGGATGCTTCGCGGGCCGAAGCGTTCAACTTGCTCGGGGCGCTGCAGGAGCTTCGCGGCGATGGTTTGGGGGCGGCGAAGAGTTACCGCGCCGCGTATGCGCTCGACCCCACCTATAAGCCGGCGCGCATGAACCTTGAACGCATCTCGGCCATTCCTCGTTCGTCCGGCACAATTTTGCTGGATGGTCAGGAAGAACTCTAGGGACACACGATGAGATTTGAATCGCAGTACATTGTGGTCGTTGGGTGCGGGCGCCTGGGAGCTTACCTGGCCAATCGGCTCAGCGAGGCGGGGAGCAGCGTCGTTGTGATCGACGTGAGCCCGGACGCGTTCCGAAATCTGTCGGTCGGATTCAGCGGCTTCCACATCGAGGGGGATGGCACCGAGCTGGGCGTTCTGGCGCAAGCTAAGGCGGAGCAGGCCGATCTGCTCCTGGCCACCACGCGGCGCGACAACGTCAATCTGATGGTGGCTCAACTGGCGAAATCGGTGCTGGGCGTGCCGCGCGTCATCGCGCGCGTGTTCGATCCGCAACGTGAGGAATCGTATCGCGGCCTGGGGGTGGACACCATATGCTCCACGATTGTTGCGGGGCAGGCCTTTTGGGAGCGGCTGTCGGAAGCGCCCAAATCATGACAGGTGGGAACGGACTATGAAAGCGGTCATCTGCGGGAACGGGAAATCCCTTTATTTCCTGGGGCGCGCGTTTCTGGCTCGGGGATATGTGGTCACGCTGGTCACTCCCGACGAGAAGTACGCGGCCCAGTTGGCGCGTCTCCTGAATGCCACGGTGGTGGCGGGAGACGCCAGCGCGCCGGCGATTATCGAAGACGCCGGGGCCATCGAGGCCGACGTTGTAATCGCGGCTACGCCCCATGACCACGACAATCTGGCGATCTGCCAGATCGCTTCCGCGCGGTTTGGGGTACCCCAGGTACTGGCGCTGGTGAACGACCCCGACAACGAGAAGATTTTCGGGGATCTGGGGACGCCGGCCGTGTCCGCCACACGCATCATGATCGATATGGTGGAACGCCGGGCGGCTTTCGGCGAGATCAGCGCGCTGCTCCCTCTGGGCGAAGGGCGCCTCACGCTTGCGGAAGTGGAATTGGGGCCGGCCGCGCCGGTCATCGAAAAACGCGTCATGGATATCGAGCTGCCGGCCGATGCGCTGCTTGTCAGCGTTCTGCGCGGAAAAACGAACATCATTCCTCACGGGCAAACAGTCCTTCAACGGGGGGACAGGGTAATCGTGATCACGTCTCCGGAGAGCCATGGGCAGGCGCTGCGAATGCTCACCGGGGACGAGTGATGGCGTAGAAAGAGACCACCGATGCGGAAGGCGGCCTTCCTGCGAAAGCGCTACCAGTACATCATTTCGGGTGTCTGCAAATTGCTGTGCCTGTTCGGCGGGCTCATGCTTCTGCCATTGGCGGGGTGTCTGTTCTGGCCCTATGCCGCGGGGGATTTTCGCGCGTTCGCGCTGCCCGCGGCCGTCACTACCGGGCTCGGTTCCCTGGGCTGGCTGGTCCGCCGCAGCCCGCGCGAGGAACTCACGATGGCCGATGGCGGCGTGGTCGTGTTTCTGGCCTGGCTGGGAGCGAGTGTCGCCGGAGCGATTCCGTTCATGCTGGCCTCGACCCGGCTGTCTTTTTCCCACGCGGTATTTGAGGCCGTGAGCGGCTTGTCCACGACGGGCCTTTCGCTGGTGGATGTCACCACGGCCAGTCACGCCATCCTGTTCTGGCGGAGTTTTCTGCAAATAGTCGGCGGCGCCGGCCTGGCCATTGTGATGATGGCGACGTTGGTGGGGCCGTCCAGCCCGGCGGTCGCCGCCGCGGAGGGCCGCGGCGACCAGCTTGTGCCGCATGTCCGCCAGTCTGCCCGGCGTGTGGTGGCGCTTTGCGCGGGTTATGTATTTCTGGGTGTCGTGGGCTACATGACCTTGGGGCTCACGGCTTTCGACGCGATCACGCATGCCCTTACGGCCGTCGCCACGGGAGGGTTTTCGACGTATCCGGACAGCATCGGCCATTGGGATTCCGCCGCCGTTGAAGGGGTAACCATCGTTCTGATGCTTCTCGGGAATCTGAATTTTGTCACGGTGTGGGTGCTGGTCACCGGGAATATCCGTGCTTTTGTCCGGAACGGCGAAATCAGGTTTCTGGCCTTCATTCTCGCCGGGAGTACCCTGCTGGTGTTCGTGGCCACCACGCACGGCATCTACCCAACGCTGGGCAAGTCCGTGCGGGCGGCGGTGTTCGAATCCGTCTCCGCCCTGACCGGTACGGGGTTCACGTCGATCAATGCCTACGCCGGATGGAATTCTTTCGGTCTGCTCGCCTTGACCCTTCTGATGGTGGTCGGGGGGGGCGCCTGTTCCACCTCCGGGGCGCTGAAACAGTTCCGGGTGTATGTTTTGCTCAAGACCGTCTATTGGGAGGTCCGGCGTGCGTTGTTGCCTCAGAGGGCGGTGATGCCACGGGCTGTCTGGGAGGGGGACCGAAAGAACGAAATCACCCCAGCGAGACTTCACGCCATTGCCAGTTACTCTTTCCTGTATCTCGCGACGTGGTTTCTTGGCAGCCTCATTCTGACTCTCCATGGTTACCCCATCGGGGATTCCCTCTTCGAGTATGCTTCCGCGCAGGGCGGGGTGGGGTTGTCGCTTGGCATCACCTCGCCGCAGGCTCCGTTGACGCTCATCTGGACCGAAACGGTGGGCATGTTTCTGGGACGGCTGGAGTTCTTTGTCGTGCTCGTGAGCGTGGTCAAGCTGTTCCGGGATCTTCCGCGGATGGCCGCTTTCCGGGGGCGGACACTGGACCGCTGATCTTCGGGCCGGCGTGCTCCGGAGCAGGATCAGGGTGGCGGGGGGCCCGGCGGCGCGCCGCCTGCGGGGATGATTCCGAGCACGCCGCCGGAGGGGGCGTCTTTCTTTTGTGCCTCCTCCAGCGCCTTTTGCTGCTTGTAACGCCACTGCGTCCATTCCAGGGGGCTGTTTCCCAGATTAAGCCCGGTAAGCCTGCGCAAGGCAGCCACTACCGCTTCCCGGGTCTGGGGATAGCGGTTCATGACGCTGATCAGGGTGTCGATGGACGGGTCCGCGCCCAGTAGTCCGATATAGGCGATGGCCTCCCGCCGGATACGCGCATTGTTTTCACGCGGGTTCAGCGCCATCGCCTCGATGGCGGAAAGGGCGAGGGGGCCCCCGATGCGCGCCAGGCCAAGCAGCGCTTCCGCACGGACTTCGGGGTTGGAATGAAGCGACAGAGCCTGCAACGCCGGCAAGCCTTCCGGCGAGGCGATCCGGGTCAAGGCCTGCGTCGCGGCCAGTCTCAGATTGGCATCCGCGGTCTCGAAGGCCACGGATGACAACTCGGGGACAGCCCGCTCGCACCCCATCAAACCCAGCGCGCGCGCGGCCACGACCCGGGTGTCGGGGGCGGTCTCCACGGCCCGCAACAGGGCCAGCACGGGCCGTTCGAGATGTTCCTTCAGCGTGGGCAGCGTTTCCTCCAGTGAGGTACGAAGGGTCTCATCGGGGGAATTGAGGCGCACGACCAGTTCCTGTACCAGGCAGCCCGGATCCAGAATTGCGAGTTTTTGGAGCGCCGTTTCCCTGACTTGCGGGGCTGGATCATCCAGGGCGTGGACGAGCATCCGGACCGTGTTCGGGGAATTGGCCTCGGCGAGACCCAGCAATCCCTGAATCCGCGTGTCAGGGTCCGAGTCCTGCGTCATGGCTTCCAGGGGCACGGACGCGTCCTTCTCGAACGGCCGGTCCGGAGCGGCGGGCCACTCGACATCCAGTTGGAGAACGGTGTCTCGTAACCGTTTGATGGGCGGTGTTTTAGGCGGTTCTGGCCCAGTCTGCCCGGGGGGGAGATTCCTTGCGCGCGTTTCGGAGATGAGGTCGGCGTTGACAATGCAAGGGAATGTGATGGAATACAGTACCAGTGTCAGGGCGACGATGGCACGGCCCGGCCGACATCGGGCTTCAGGGCCACACGTAGACGGGGAAAGGGGAGGCTTCGGGCAGGCCTGCACCCGTGGCGGGGGGACGGAGGAAACGGACTCCAGAGATTTCCTGTTTTTTTTTCGTGGTGCGAGGAATAAGGTAGGCATAGGGTGTGTTGCTATAGACGACTGCGGTGCTCGCCTTTCCCCCAGGCATACCGCAGTGGCAGTCAGCAATGACTGGTTCCCACCACCGGCGAGTGCGTGAATGGCAGTTCCCCCGCTGCCCGCACTCGCCTCCTCTTTTTTTGCCAAAACCAATGCTTTCAAGTGCTTAAGAGAGAGCTGCATCCAGCGCAGGGCGGCGTGTGCGGGAGTGGCGCTCCCCGGCATCGCTGGAAGCCCGGCGCGGGGGTAGAAGCCGATAATCCGGCTCCAAATTATATGTTTTCTCGCAACTATTGACAATTTGACTCGGAATTCCTAAAATATTCCCGTGTGCGCGCCGCAATTCGCCGAGGGGCTGCATGCGTGCTTCACAGCTCACATTGTTGCCGCAAGTGGGAATCTATTTGCCCTCGTATATCATATTCAGCCCTTAGCATACCACAACTGAGCGCGCACAGAAGCGTGACAACAGGAGAATGAAATGACCCCCAAAATCGCAACTGCATTGGAAGTATTCTCCGGTTCTCCGGACCGGTACTGTCCGAGTGGATACCGAGATCCGCTTCGAATGCAGGAACGTCTGGCGGCCTTGTCCAAGATCAAAGCGATCAAGGCCGTAGAAGTTGCCCAGACCGATGTTTCTCCGGAGGTGCCCGCGAAAGAACTGAAGCGGTTGCTGAAAGACTACGGTCTCGCCTGCTCGGGCGTGTCGGCGAATCTCGCCTATGATCGGCGTTTTGCGCTAGGGGCATTCGGGCATCAGCACCCGAAGACCCGCAATGCCGCCATCGACGAGGGCCGCAAAGCCGTTGATTTGGCCCGCCAACTGGGGGCGACGGAAATCACCTTGCGCCTGTACAGCGACGGCTTCGATTATGCCTTCCACATCGACTATGCGGTGCACTGGAACACGCTGATCTCGTCCATCAAAACGATTGCGAAATACGCTTCCCCGGACGTGAACGTTGCGATCGCGTACAAGGGGGCGGAGCCGCGCAAGTTTCTCACGGTGTCGACGGTGGGGAAGGCGCTGTCGCTGTGTCAGGAAATCGCGATGAAGAATGTGGGGGTTGCGCTGAATTTCTCGCATGCGATGATGGTGGGCGAGAATCCAGCGGAAGCGATCGCTTTTCTGTCGCGCTCGAACAAGCTGTTTCAACTCTATCTGAGCGACAGTTATCACAGCGCGGACGATATGCTGATTTCGGGCAGCGTACACATGTGGGAGACGATGGAGGCGCTGTTTTATCTCAAGGTCACAAAATACAAGGGCTATCTGACGATCGACATGCAGCCCAAACGGATCGATCCCATTCAGGCGTGCCAGATTGCCGCGGGGAACATTGCGATTCTATGGAAGAAACTCGAGAGAATTGACACGACAGAGCTGCGGAAAGCGCAGAAGACGCTCGATGCCGTGGAAAGTCAGAAGATCATCCGTCGCGTCATGTTGCAGTAGGAGATTCCGCACGGAATGTGCTGGGCGCCCGGGCCGGTCGATTCGGCCCGGGTTTTTCATTGCGCCGCGAAGAGGGCGTGAGCTTGCACCCGCTTGCATGCCTGCCCACTCCTTGATACTCTAGCAGGGAGTTTATCTGACGGATCGACGAAGGCAGTCATTCGATTCAAGCGAGGGACCTGCTATCCGCTTAACAGGCAACATTCAAGGCCTTAAGGCATCTCCTCTAAAGCGTTTACAGAAACTGGCCAACCGAAGGACCCGCGCCGAGTGTCTTGTCAGCCCGGAATGGGCGCGCGCGTTGACCGAGATTTCCGGGGAGATCCAACGGCAGGTGGGCATGCTCGTTGACCGTCGGGGCCATGTTCAGGCGTGTATTGTTGGAGACGCCCGCTCCGTTTTCCTTCCGGACCTTTCCGCGTACCGCCGGGAGCGCGCGCGGCTGTGCGGTTTGCGCTTGATTCACACCCACTTGAACCACGAGCCGCTGGACGATGACGATTTCACGGATCTGGCCTTGTTACGGCTCGACTGTGTCGCGGCCATCGAGGTTCTGGAAGGCGGGCTTCCCGGGAAGCTGCATGCCGCCCATCTGTTGCCGGGAGGCGATGAGACGCATCCCTGGCAGGTCTTGCCGGTCACCACAGTGCATGATCTGGCGGACGATTTTCTGATGACGGTCGACGCGCTCGAAGACGAATTCGCGCGCCTTCGCAAGCCCCGGCCGGCGGGCGATTTGCGCGAGAGGGCCGTGCTGGTGCATGTGTCGCGGGCACCGAAAGCAGACGCGGAAGACTCGGTGGCGGAGCTGCGGGAACTTGCCGCGAGCGCGGGCATCGAGCCGATGGCCACGGTGATTCAGCGACGTCCCATCGATCCGCGGTATGTGGTCGGCAAGGGACGGCTTACCCAGACCGTGATCAAGGCGATGCAATTGGGTGCGGAAGCGCTTGTATTCGATCTCAATCTCACGCCGGCGCAGGTCCATGCGCTGGCTGAGCATACGGATCTGAAGGTTCTGGATCGCACGCAGGTCATTCTGGACATTTTTGCACAGCGGGCAACGACGCGCGAGGGCAAACTGCAGGTGGAACTTGCTCAGCTTCGTTATCTGTTGCCCCGGCTCGGGGCCAAACAGTCGGCCAGCGCGTTCTCGCGCCTGACGGGCGGGATCGGAGGGCGGGGCCCGGGCGAAACGAAGCTGGAGATTGATCGCCGCCGTGTGCAGGACCGCGTGGCGCAGCTCGAACGGGAGATCGACAAGCTGGGGGAACGGCGCAGGCTTCGCCGGGCGCGCCGGACCCGCAACGACGTGCCGGTCGTGTCTATTGTCGGATACACCAATGCGGGCAAATCCACCCTGCTGAACCGTCTGACCGAAAGCGCCGTGGTGGCCGGGAATGTGCTGTTTGCCACGTTGAATCCCGTGTCCCGCCGCTTGCGGTTTCCGGAGGAGCGGGAAGTCGTTGTGACGGACACGGTCGGATTCATCCGGAATCTGCCCGCGGAACTGATGGAAGCGTTTCGAACGACGCTCGAGGAACTGGATGACGCCGATCTGCTGTTGCATGTCGTGGATGCTTCGCGCGAAGATATCGAAGAGATTCATGAAGCCGTTCGACAGATTCTGACGGAGCTGCATCTGGAGGACAAAGCGGCGGTGACGGTGCTGAACAAGACGGATTTGTGCGAGCCGGAGCGCGTGGCGGCGCTGGTCAGACGGTTTCGCGGCGTGCCGGTGTGCGCGCTGGACCCAACGACGTTTGAGCCTCTGTTGACCGTGCTCGAGGAACATCTTTGGGCCGCGCACGAAGTCGCGGCCCCGGAGGCGGAGCTGTGATGAGGACATGTCTTGTCCGTGTGGTGGCGGTGAACCTGGCGCTTTTCGTCTGTGCGTGTGCCGGAGCCGCGGGGGGCGAGGCCGCGGGTTCGGGCGCCCTGTGGGAGGCGCGTACGATGGCGGCGCAGGCGCGGCAACAGCTCCAGGCGGCCGCCGACGCGGGCCGTACGGGTGATGCCGAGGCCTACGCCACGCATCAGGCCAAAGCGAACGAGATGTTTGCGGAAGCGCGCCGGCTCTTTGAGGAAGCGGGCGGTCTGGACATCGAGGATACGGAAGCGCTCGCGGATTATGCACGAGTGCTGCTTGCGCAATACGATGCGGATCTGGCGGCGGATGCGCTCCGGAAAGTCACCCGCCTGGCGCCGGAGAATGCGGAGGCGTGGCTGGCCCTGGGGCGCGGGCTTCTGTCGCCGCTGTACCGGCGTCCCGAGGAGGCCAAGAGCGCCCTGACCCGGGCCGCGGCGCTGGGCGGCGGAGGACCGGTCGAGGGCGCGGCCCGCGCCGTTCTGGGCCGGTATTTCTGGGACAAGAAGCTGTTTGACCTCGCGGAGGAACAATGGACTCTGGCTCTGGAGGCCGCGCCCAACGAAGCGCTCGCGCAGGCCGGTCTCGCCGCTGTTCTGGCGCGGCGCGGTGCGGTGGGGGAAGCATCGGAACGCGTCGCGACACTGGCACAGGCGCCTCCGGATGTGCTTGCGGCGGTGGGGCAGATGCTGGGCGAGGCCCTGGAGGATTTTGAACAGTCCGGCCTCTGGTTTGAAGACACGGCGAACGCGCAGTTTGCGTATGCGTCGCTGCTGTTTCGGGCGGGCAAGTATGAGGAGAGCGTGGCGCCGCTGGAACGTACGGTCACGCTCGACCCGAAGAATCACGTAGCGTGGAACATGCTCGGCTCGATCAGCATGCAGCTGGGCCGCACAGAGCGCGCCCGGGAAGCCTTTGAAACGTCGTTGAAACTCAATCCCGACCAGGAGCGCACGCGCGAGGCCCTGAAGGCCTTGACGTCCGGTGCGCAAGGCGGGGGCCACGAACCCTGAGCCGCCTGGCGCGCCCGCGGCGCGGTGGACGACAGGGACGTCCCTGCCTGAACGATTACGAAGAGATCGAACAAAGGCGCAGAGGTTTGTTCAACCCCCGTTCGGGGGTTGGTATAGGAGGACGTCGCCGATCCACGGGTTTCACCCGCGGCTACTCAGATTCGACACCTTCGGTGTCGTCCAGAGAAGCGGACGAAGAACGGGGACA
>DDYW01000023.1 GCA_002348185.1 Candidatus Hydrogenedentes bacterium UBA2224
GTCGCTCATACCGCCTGCCGGTATGCGGGCTGGCGTGCACCGATGCCCGCCAGCCCGACCCGCAGGCCGCCTGCGAGCGTATGGCGTCCGTGCTGTTTCAGGCCCTCCTGGGCGTGCGCGTATTCGGCGCAGTGGGACAACTAAGCATAGACGAAGTGTTCAGTCCGCAGCAGGCCGTTATTGACCGCGAGATTCTGGCGTATGTGGCGCGCGTCGTGAAGGGCTTTGAATTGGGCCCCGGGGACTCGGTTGAGATGATCCGGCAGGGAGTAAGCGCAGGCGAATTCATCAGCGCTGCCGACACGATAGCCCGTTTCCGCGACTTCTACCACCTGTCAGACTTGTTCCGGCACTGGAATGTGGGACGGTGGCGTTCGGAAGGCAGTCCCTCGATTCTTTCCGAGTCATGGGCGCGTGCTCAGGAGGAGATCCGGCTCTCTACGTTCGAACTGGACCCCGTTCAACGCACCGAAGTCGAGAGAATATACGAAAGAGCGAGACAGTACATTCGAAGGTAGGTCGCCGGGCTCCCTCCGCACTTGTCCACGCTTCGAGGACGCACTGCAGATGCCCAAGACTGGGGAGAATCCGTGAACGCCGCACCCGCCCTCAACTGCAAAGGGCAGCAGAGAGGAATGTCCCGATGACCAAAGGAAGCCACAGGCGGCATCTGGGTGCCGAACCGAAGTCCTGCCTCGAACCTTCCAGGGGTGTCGCCGTGCTCGGCCAATACGACGTGGTGGTTGCCGGAGGCGGACCGGCAGGGTGTGCGGCCGCCCCGCACGCTTGAAGACGACGCCGCGCTTGGATTGCCGGACCCATTTGCGATACGTTTCCGGCTGGACGACATGCATCACCTCGTCCACGTCGTGAGCGATCAACGCACCGAGACGAAGGAGTTCCGCTTTCTCCTTCGGAGTTGGTACAATAAGGCTGACATCGATCCGGGAACACAACATCCGGATCTGCGCGTGCAACAATTGAAGATGAACGTTATACCGGGGTCGAAACGAATAATGGTTTTTCAGTCGCTTACCGACTGAAAAACCTCGTTGGACTGAACGGGGCGTTGTGTGGTGGTGGCGTGGATCGGGGCCATCGCGGGGTTTGGTGCGGAGAGGTTGTGGGGCGCGATGGGCGTGAATGGCTGGCGGGGACCGGTTTTTCGTGAAGAGGCATGGCGGGGGCGGCGCCGTTTGTAAGCGGATGTCCACACGGATGTATAAAGGCGCTGGTGTAGCGGTTGTGGCGTTTCAGGAAGGGCCGACAGGCGATGCGCGAGCGGCCTGCCTGTGCGTGTCCGCACGCAGACAGGCATGAGGCGCCGGGCTGGGCGGCAGTGGCCCGAGGTGTTTGGCGTGGTGGCTGCCGCAGTAGGGACACGTGATGCCGGCGGGGTCGTCAGAGGCGATTTGGCTGGTGAGGCTGTCTGCGAGGGGCACTTCCAGGGCGGGTTGGGCGTGAGCGAGCGCCAGGGCGCGCCGGGCGTTTTCGCGTGGCGCCCGATGGGCAGGATGCCAGAGTCCGTAGTAGCGGACTTTGTGGAATCCCTTGGGCAACACGTGCTGGAGGAATCGGCGCATGAACTCGTGTCCGGTGAGCGTACAGGTGCGCCATCGCCCTTGCTTGCGGTCTTTGTAGCGAAACGTGACGGTGCGCTCGTCCATGGCGAGGATGCGGCGGTTGGTGATGGCGATGCGGTGGACGTAGCGGGCGAGGTAGTCGAGCACGGCGGTTTCGCCTTGTCCCCAGGGCTTGCACCAGGCGACCCACTCGCGGGTCCATACGTTGGCGGGCAGTTGGGCCGCGAGATCGGGACGCTCCTTTTTGAGCGCGTCATGGAACGTGCCGCGCACGAGTCTGGACAAGGCGCGCACGGGGACGAGGAAGGGGTGTCTGGCTTGGCGCCACGTGGCGCCGTCGTGTCCGATGCCGCCGCCGGAGACGAGCAGATGGACATGGGGGTGGTAGTCCACGGCGGCGGTCCAGGTGTGGAGCACGGCAAGGATAGCGGGCGTGGCGCCCATATAGCGTTTGTCGCGGCACAACGCGATGACCGCTCCGGCCGCGGCCTTGATCAGTAAGCCGTAGCCGCCGGACTGGTTGGACCGTAACACGCCGCGCAGTTGGGAGGGCACGGTCACGGTGACATGATAGTAGGGGCACGGCAGCAACTCGACGGTACGCGCGTCGAGCCACTGCTGCGTCTGATGGGTATGGCAGGCGGGGCAGGACCGGTTGCGGCAGCCGTGATACACGTAGAACCGCTTGCCGCAATCCTCACACGTATAGGCATGCCCGCCCATGGCCGCCGTGCGACAGGCCGTGATATCCTCGATGGCGCGGCGGTGCGACGGCAAGAGCCGCTCGCCGAACGCTTCGAGATACGACGGCCCGAATCGGCGGAATACGTCCGCGACTTCGAGTGACGCCATGATGCGGCTCGGGCGTCAATCGAAAAGCGAGATGCAAAAGCGGCTCACGGCCTGGTTCACTTGACGGCGTATGGGTTCGGTGAGGTGCAGATACGTCTGCGTCGTCTTGATGCTCGCGTGGCCCAACAGGATGCGGACGGTCTCGGCGGGCACGCCCTGCTCCATCAATCGCGTGGCGAAACTATGTCGGAGCGCATGCGGCTTGACCGCGTCGCAAAGACCTTGCTCGCGCCGGACCCGCGCAAAGACCTTGTACAGTTCCCCCGTGTCCACATGGTTCGAGTGCCGTTTGTTGGCGAACAGCCATACCGGATGCCGATGCGTGGCCCACACGCGCCGCAGACCCGCGAGCAACGCGGACGGCAACGGCGCCAATCGTTCCTTGTTCCCCTTGCCCACCACGCGGATGACCCCTCGCGCGGCATCGATATCCTTCACCGTGACCGCCGCCGCTTCCCCAATGCGCAGGCCGCACCCATACATCACCCCCAACGCGCCCCGGTACACCGGCGAACAAACGGCCCCCAACAGCGCCACGCACTGCGCGTGCGTCAACGCCTGCGGCAGACGCCGTTTCGACGGCGCGCGGAGTTTTTTTTCGTGAACAGCGGCCAATCCCGCCCCAGCGTGTTCCCGAACAAGCATTCCAGCGCGAACCGATACCCCCGGAACGTCTCCCGCGCCACATCCCGGTCCCGCAACCCGATCAGGAACGTCTGCACATCCTGTTCCGTCACCGCCTCCGGCGAAAGCCACGTTGCCTTGAAGAACAAGTCCACCGACGACAGATACTGCGCTTGCGTTCCCGCCGACAACCCCGCCACTTGCATATCCCGCACGAATTGCTCTCTAATTCCATTCGACATCTGCGTATCCTCCACGAGCGTTGCGGCCGCCCATACTGCGGCCAGGGCTTGCAAGAGCCTGCCCGCACCACGCGAGCAGACGTCCGTGGAGGATATCTCTACACCTCAACCCGCCGCCCCTGCCAATATCCCACTACGGCGAAGCCGTTTAGTCCAACNNCTTTCAGAACTTCGGACTGCGTGGACGACGAACGCACCGGCAAACGGATAGACATAGCGCCCTCCGGAGACAGCGTGCAGCAGCATCCCTGGCAGCTTGACGCCCCAGATCAAGGAGGTGGCCAACGTGCTGGGGCTGGCGTACGGGCGGGCCACTTCGAGCCGCACATCATCATAGCCGCGTTCCCGCAGATACCGGGACAATGTCTTGGGCGAGAAATCGAAGAGATGCCGCGGCGCCTCGAAGTAGATTGAAAGAAGCGGTAACCACCTTTTTAGGCGGATGTAAGCAGAGACGTAAGGAACCTGGATGACGAGCAGACCGCCCGGAGCCAGCCAGCCGGTCATGCGATCCAAGGCTGCACCCGGGTTCTTCAGATGTTCAAGCACGGCAACGGCAACGACACAGTCCTGACTTGCCGAGGCGA
>DDYW01000121.1 GCA_002348185.1 Candidatus Hydrogenedentes bacterium UBA2224
GTCCAAAAAATGGGGGCAACTTCAAGGACGCTGGCGGCCATGCGGCGCCGCGGCGTTTTTGGAGCAATTGGAATCGCCCTTACCCCGAACCCTCCGCCCCGGACGCGCGGCCGCAGTGCCATAACGAACAAAAAGAGTCCAAGAAAATGAGGAACATCACGGAAGATCGTGGGCTGTTCCTGAATTCTTCGCGGCTCCATGGCCTACGATTTCTCTCACTCAAACGGGTACAATTCTCGGGAAACAGGCCAATTGAGTTCTCGACGGACGTCGCCGCGTTCTTCGTGCGATTCCAAACTGGAAATCCCCGCTAATCAAGTCTGTGATAGACTTTCAACACGTCTAGACTTACTGGAGATACGCGATGAGCGAAAACGTCCAACGCACCGAAAGGCCCAAGAAGGAAAAGCATCGATTGGGATGCCTGCACGTGTTCGGGGTTGTGCTGCTCGCGGTACTCGTGGCCATCGGTCTAGCGGCCTTCTGGGTGAAGCACAACGTCTACGCCGACCGCTTGGAGCCGACCCACTTGAACGAGGAGGAGGAGCGCGTGCTGGAAGCCAAGATGGCGCGCCTGGAAGAGACGAAGACCGGAGGCCTGCAACCGGAGCCATACAGTGAGGCAGGCGCGAAACGTGAGATCGACATCACGGAGAAGGAACTGAACGGCCTCATCGCGAGGAACCCGGAATGGGCCGATCGGATCGCTATTGATCTCGCGGACGACCTCGTCAGCCTCACGGTGCTCATCCCAATGGATGAAGAGATTCCCATCGTTGGCGGCACGACGGCCCGTATCCGTACGGGCATCGCTCTGCGCTATGAAGATGGCCGCCCGGTCGTCATTATTAAGGGCGTCAGCATCGGCGGCATCCCCCTGCCCAGCGCGTGGATTGGGGACATCAAGAACCGCGACTTGGTCTCCGAGTTCGGTGGCGAAGGGGGCTTCTGGAACCAATTCGCCAAAGGCGTCGACGACATGGAAGTCACCGAAGGACGCCTGCGGCTGAAGCTGAAGGAGTAGCTTAACCCAGGCGGCCTGCCCCCCGAAATCTGTACCCGTTTGAGTGAGAGAAATCGCAGGCCATGGAGCCGGGGAGGACTCTCGGACGAAGGAAAAGCGGTGCAGCGAAGAGCAGGTCGCGCGAATCGTGTGGAAGGTGGACGCAGGGAGGCCGGATACAAAGGTCTGCCGCGGGCAAGGGGGCTGAGCCGTCCCTTTTACAGAAATGGTTGCATTTTGGTCACAATTCATCCAGGTGGGAAAGAAAACGCCAAGGACTTATTGGGCGGAAGTCCTTGGCGTTATGGGCATTAGAATGGCGACCCCAACGGGATTTGAACCCGTGTCGCCAGCGTGAAAGGCTGGTGTCCTAGGCCAGACTAGACGATGGGGTCACCGAGTATCGAACGTAAAGAATGCGCGGCACCCGCGTAGGCGGTGTCGCGCGACAGCCAGAAATGTATACCATATGGCGGGCGGCGAATTCAAATTTGCGCCGGGCGGTTCACTTGCGAAGGCGGCGCGGGCCCCGTTACCATGCGTTTCAGGGTTGTACATTTCACGTAACGCGAGGGAGCACGCCGTGCGAATCTCAGGGGCAATCGTTCTTGTCGCCGCGTGTGCGGCGTCCGCCGGGGCCCAGACGGTCTTTGTCGAGGCGGAGAGTTTTGAGGAACCGGGCGGCTGGGTCGTCGATCAGCAGTCGATGGACCAGATGGGGTCGCCGTATCTGCTTGCGCACGGCCTGGGCGAGCCGGTCGGGGACGCCGCCACGGACGTCACGTTCCCCGAACCGGGCGTCTATCGTGTGTGGGTGCGGACGCGTGACTGGGCGGCGCCGTTTGGCGCTTCGGACGCGCCGGGCCGGTTCCAGGTATGGGTCGATGGCGTGCCGCTGGACACGGTCTTCGGGACGGAAGGCGCGGCCTGGCACTGGCAGGATGGGGGCACGGTGGAAATCGCCGGGACGACCGTTCGGCTGGCGTTTCGCGACCTTACGGGCTTTGAGGGGCGCTGTGACGCGCTGCTCTTCACAAAGGACACGGCGCTTTTGCCGCCTGATGACGGCGAGGCGTTGGTGGCGTTCCGCCGGGAACGGCTCGGCCTGCCGGAACGGCCGCAGGACGCGGGCCGGTTTGATCTGGTCGTGGTGGGTGGCGGGATTGCGGGCACCTGCGCGGCGGTATCGGCGGCCCGGCTCGGTTTGAACGTCGCGCTGGTGCAGGACCGGCCCGTGCTGGGGGGCAACAACAGTTCCGAGGTGCGGGTGCATCTTCAGGGCAAGACCAACCTGCCGCCGTACCCGGCGCTGGGCAATCTGGTGCGCGAACTGGATTCGGGCATGTCGGGCAACGCCCGGCCGCCGGAGAATTATAACGACGCGAAAAAGCTGGGTGTGGCCACCGCGGAGCCGAAGCTCGCCCTGTTTCTCAACATGCACGCGTACCGGACGGAGATGGCCGGCGACAGCATCGCCGCGGTGCTCGCGAAGGACACGCGCACGGGGCAGGAATGGCGGTTTCCGGCGCGGTGGTTCGCCGATTGCACAGGCGACGGAACGCTAGGGTTCCTGGCGGGGGCGGAGTACCGCATGGGGCGCGAGAGTCGCGCCGAAACCGGGGAAGCGCTGGCCCCGGAGCAGCCCGACGCCCTGACGATGGGCTCGTCGGTGATGTGGTATTCGGCGGAAACGGAGGCGCCGTCGCCGTTCCCCGAGTGCCCGTGGGCGGAGGCGTTCACCGAGGACACGGCGCAGAAGGTCACGACGGGCAACTGGAACTGGGAAACCGGCATGAACCGCAACCAGGTGACCGAGATCGAGCAGATCCGCGACCACGCCCTGCGGGTGATTTACGGAAACTGGGCGTTCCTGAAGAACCACAGCGCGGACAAGGAGCAGTATGCCCACCGCAAACTCGACTGGGTAGCGTATGTGGCGGGAAAACGCGAATCGCGCCGTCTGCTGGGCGACGTCGTGCTGCAGCAGCAGGACATCGAGTTCCGGCGCGAGTTTGAAGACGCGTGCGTGACCACCACCTGGACCATCGACCTGCATTATCCCGAGCCCAAAAACACAGAACAGTTTCCGGGGCGGGAATTCCGGTCCATCGCGGAACAGAAGGAGATCGTGCCGTACCCGATCCCGTACCGGTGCCTGTATTCGCGCAACATCGAGAACCTGTTCATGGCCGGGCGCAACATTTCGGTCACGCACGTCGCGCTGGGCACGATCCGCGTCATGCGCACCGGGGGCATGATGGGCGAGGTGGTGGGCATGGCCGCGTCGCTGTGCCGGAAACACGACACCACGCCGCGCGGCGTCTACGCGCACCATCTGGGGGAACTCCAGGGGCTGATGCAGGCGGGGGTGGGCCAGTCGCCCCGGGAAGCGGTGCTCCAGCCGCCGCCCTGGCGCGACGCCGCCGGGCCCAACCTCGCCCTGGCCGCGTCGGTGACGGTTTCGAGCACGCTCGATCCGGCGCAGTATCCCCCGGCGCACATCAATGACGGGATCATCGACCTCGACAACAGCAGCAGCCGCTGGTGCAGCGCCCGCGAAGGCATTCCCCACACCGTCGATTTCCGCTGGGAGACCCCGCAGACCATCAACGCGGCGCGGATCGTGTCCGGGTGGCGTATCGGACCCTTCGACATTCAGGGATGTGTGGAAGCGTTCGCGTTGCAGGTGTTGAAAGAGGGCGTCTGGCGCGACATCCCGGGAACGGCAATGACCAACAACACCGAACACGACTGGCACGCGCGGTTTGACCCCGTGACGGCCGGCCGGCTGCGGCTCGAGATCCGCGCCGCCGAGGGAGACCTGGCACGGATATTCGAGGTCGAGCTGTTCAATCTCCCGAAGGAATAAGTGAAATCACGGGCTTCAGCGGGCGGCATCCGGCCCGGCCGGCCGGCGTGTTCAAACGGCGCGGGGTCGCCCCGTGCTGGATGCGGCGGGTCTCTATGCCGTGGTAAGGTAGTTGGCGACGCTATAGAGGGTACAGAGGGCATGGCACGCGGGTGCGCCGGCACGGCGCAACCCGGGCAGACCAGGCCCCATCAGCCGAGAGAGGGGAATTATCGTGTTTACTGCAATGCTGATTCTGTCGATGGGCTTTTCGGGGATTCCGGAGGCGCCGGTGGCCGCATGGGAGTTCAACTCGCCCGAAGAGGTGCAGCCCTGGCGGGCCAACAGCCACATGAACCAGGTCACGGCCGAGAACGGCATCCTGGCATGCGACACCATTGACTGGGATCCGTTCTTCACGTATTCCAAGGCCGAACTCGCCACCAGCCCGTCCCAATTCGTGGTCCTCCGCATCCGCGCCAGCAAGGCGGGCGAAGGACAGCTTTTCTGGACCGCCAAAACCGAGGGGCAGTATGGCGGGTTCGATCCGTCGAAGGTGACGAGTTTCACGGTGGAAGAGCCGGATGTCTGGCAGGAAATCGTCCTCCTCCCGTTCTGGCACGCCGAGGGCACGCTCCGGCAATTCCGGCTCGACCTCTACGAAGGCGCCCATTTCGAAGTCGACTGGCTTCGCGTCTATGACCGGGCCGAAGGCGCCGCGCCGGCCGGCGACACCTACCGCTGGGACTTCGAGGACGGCGGAGAGGCCTGGCGGCTGTGGCCCGGAAGCCGCACGCTCGTGTCTCCTCCTCTTCACCTGAACGTGGGGGAAAAAGGGTGGGTTTCGCTCACGATCAAAGCCGATGTGGCCACGACGGCATCGCTGTTCTGGGCCAATTCGACCGGGTTCGGGTCGCATGCGCTGAGTTTCGAGGTGCCCGCATCAGCCGATTTCCGGGTCTGCGACATCGAACTTCAGGGCGAATCCACCTGGCGTGATGCCATCGCCGCGCTCGGCATTGAGGCTGCGCCCCAGTCCGGTTTCGCGGTGAAGGCGATCGAGATTTCCGAAAAACCCCTGGGCCCCGCGGACGTCCGCGTGCTCCATTTCGGATATGAGAACGGCGTCAACCGCGCGGAACGCGATTGCCTTGTCGCCGCCCATTTCGTGAACGACGGCGGCACGGCGTCGGCGCCCGTCGAAGCGCGCCTGGTCCTCCCGGACGGAATAACGCTCGTTGAAGGCGACGCGATCCAGAGCCTGCCGGCGCTCGCGTTCCGGCAGCGGGCGACGCTGTCGTGGACGGTCCGGGCGAGCGTCCCCGGCACGCCGCGGATCACCCTCGATTTTCCGGAGAGCGCGCCCGTGGCCGACCAGACTGCCGTGCTTGAGGTCCTCGCTTCCATGCCTGTGCAAGCGGCGGAGTACGTGCCCGAACCCCGACCGGTGGCCACCGCGATCGACGTGTTCGCGTACTATTTTCCGGGCTGGGGTACGGACGTCAAATGGAATCCGATCCGCTTCGTCGACCCCGTCCGGAAGCCTCTGCTCGGCTACTACGACGAAGGCAAGCCGGAGGTGGTCGACTGGCAGATCAAGTGGGCCGTCGAGAACGGGATTAAGGGGTTTCTCGTGGACTGGTACTGGTCTGCCGGCAATCAGCACCTCACGCACTGGTTCGAGGCGTACCGCCAGGCGCGGTACCGCGACCAGCTTCAGGTCGCCATCATGTGGGCCAACCACAACGCTCCCAACACCCATTCCGCGGAAGACTGGCGCCAGGTAACCCGGGAATGGCTCGACAAGTACTTCAACCTCCCCGGGTACTACCGGATTGACGGCAAACCGGCCGTGTTCATCTGGGCGCCCGACAACATCCGCAACGATCTGGGCGGCACCGAGGCCGTGGCCCAATCCTTCGAGGAATCCCAGCAGATGGCCCGCGATGCCGGGTACGCGGGCATCACCTACGTCGCCATGGGGTACAACGTCTCGCGCGAACGTTCCGACACCCTCGCCAAAGAAGGGTACAGCGGTTTCTCCACATATCATGAATGGGGCGATGCAGTAAAGCGGTCCCCGGTGCCCCATCGCGCCCAATTCAGCGACATCGCCGACACCACCGTCGCGGCGTGGGACGCCCACGAGGCCATTGCCGGCCCCCTGACCTACTACCCCGTGGCCGATACCGGATGGGACTCGCGCCCCTGGCATGGCCCCCGTTCGCTGGCGATACTCGGCAGGACGCCCGAACTCTTCGAGCGCATTCTCGGGGACCTCAAGGCCTGGGCCGGGGCCCACAACCGCGGCATGGTGATCCTGGCGCCGCTCAACGAATGGGGCGAAGGGAGCTACATCGAGCCCAACACGGAGTTCGGGTTCACGATGTACGAAGCGGTGCGCCGCGTCTTCGCCACCGGCGACCCGGCGTCCTGGCCGGTCAACATCGGCCCGGCCGACGTCGGGCGCGGTCCCTACGAGTTTCCCCCGCGCGTGGTGCGCAACGCCTGGGATTTCTCCGATGGGGCGCAGGAGTGGTCGGGGATGATGGGCGTATCTCAGCTTGAAGCGCGGGACGGCGTGCTGCACTTCACGACGAGTTCGCAGGATCCGGCCATTCAGAGCGGCGCGCTCGGCCTGCAGGCCGCGCTGTACCCGCGCATGGTAATCGTCATGCAGGTCACCGGCGGGCCGGCCGGCGCGCTGGCCGGCCAGCTTTTCTGGTCCGAAACCGGCGCTGCGATTACCGAGAGTACCAGCGTGCGGTTCCCGCTGTACAGCGACGGCGCCGTGCACACCTACACCCTGGATCTCGGCGCTCATCCCCGGTGGCGCGGCGAGATCACGTCGCTGCGCTTCGATCCGTGCGACAAACCCGGCGTTGCCGTCGCCATCGACGAGATCCGCCTGGAGAAATAGCCCCCGGGAGGCCACTGGAACGGCCTTTCGAACGGGGTGGCTCAAGATGGGAAGAATGGGAAGATGACCGGCGCCCTCGAAGGTCCTTTCCAGTGTCATCGTCTCCAGCCGCTCCGGCCGGCGATTGGCGATTATGCCCCACGTTGCGTTTGCGGGGCTCCGACAGGTAGAGTGCAGTCACGGCACACGGGTGCCCGCACAGCCAACACAGCCTGTGATCGCGGGAGGAGCGTATCGTGAGTCTGCGAATTGCCTTTGTCGGATTTCGTCATGCGCATATCCACGGACTCTACCATCTTGCGCGGAACCATGCCGGTCTCGAGCTTGTGGCGGCCTGCGAGGAAGACGCGGAGACGCGCGCCCGCCTCGCGGATTCCGGCATCACCATCACACACGACAGCTACAGCGCGATGCTCGATGACGTGCCCTGCGACGTCGTCGCGTGCGCCGACTATTTCGCCATCCACGCCGAGCGGGTCACCCAGGCGCTCGAACGCGGCAAACACGTCTTGTGCGACAAACCCCTCTGTGTCCATCTGGACGAATTGAACCGCATCGAAACGCTTGCCCGCGAGAAGGACCGCCGCGTGGGCTGCATGCTGGATCTGATCGACGGGGCGCCGTTTGTGACCTTGCGCGACGTCATCCTTCGCGGCGAGATCGGCGACGTGCTCAGCATCACGATCCTCGGTCAGCACCCCCTGAACTACGGTTCGCGTCCGATGTGGTTCTTCGAGGAAGGCTGCCACGGCGGCACGATCAACGATATCGGCGTTCACGTGATCGACGCGCTGCCATGGCTCACCGGCCAGCCCATCGCGGAGATCACGGCCGCCCGCGTGTGGAACGGCCGCGTCAAACAGCACCCCCACTTCGAAGACGGCGCGATGCTCCTGCTGAAACTCGCGAATGGATGCGGGGTCATGGCCGACCTCTCGTATTTCAGTCCCGACGCGGCGGGATATGACCTGCCTGCCTATTGGCGGTTCACCGTGACGGGCACGAAGGGCGCCGTGGAAGCGGGCGCCAACCTCGGCACGGTCGCGCTATGGCCGGATGCCGAGGGCGGACCGCGTGAAATCGCCCTGCTGGCGCCGCGAACCGGCGGCTATCTTGACGATTTCCTCGCGGACATCGCGGGCCAGCCCGCGCCCGGCGGGCTCGACATGGCGCGGGTGTTTCGCAGCACGCGAATCAGCCTTCTCGCGCAGCGCGCGGCCACCGTCGGGCCGATACGCCTGAAAATCGACGCGTAAGACCCGCTCAGGCCGGAAGCTCGTAGCCCGGACGGCGCGGACGGCTCAGCATCGCGTTGCCTTCGTCGCAGTTCGTGAACCGCTCCGCGTTCGGGTCCCAGTACAGCGTCTCGCCGACCCGGCCCACGTCGCGGGCAATGTTCACGAGGTAGCAGAGCGACGAACTGCGCTGACCGTATTCGATGTCGGCCGTGCACCGTTCGCGCGTCTTGATGCAACGGACCCAGTCTTCAATGTGCGGCTGCGTCTCGGGCACCTGGAGATGGCCGGGGTTGCCGGGCGCATCGAGCAGTTCCCTGGGGTCCGCGGAGATCTTGTCGCGGTTGATTTCGATGCGGCCTTTCTCGCCCACAAAGATGCAGCCGAGCCCGGGGCCCCAGTCGGCGTCGAGGCTCAGGTTGAGCACCGTGCCGTTGGCGTATTTCATGCGCATCCTCGCCCGGGGGCCGGTGAACCGCGCCATGCTGTAGTACGGGGCGCCCGTTTCCTCCGGCGCCGGTTGCCGCTCCTCGAATTTGCCGGAGGGGAGCGTCTGGACGGGCTCTTCGAGCAGGATCTCGGTTGGACCGGTCTCGTCGGTGCCGAGCCCGCGCTGGACCTGGTCGTAGCTGTGCGTGCCCCATCCGGTAACGCCGAACGAGACGCCGCCGCCGTCGTAGTCCCACCAGTGGGCCCATTTCCGGTGCAGGTCCGAATGGTAGGGGCGGAATTCGGCCTGGTTGGTCCAGAGATCCCACCAGTTGTCGCTGCCGCCCTCGGGCATGGGTTCGGCGGGCTTGGGTTCCCAGCGCAACGGGCCGACGAAATTGGGCGCGAGCACTTCGGTCACGGTGCCGATCGCGCCGTTTTTCACGAGATCGCTGGCCCAGTTGTTCAGGGCGATCGTACGCTGCTGCGTGCCGATCTGAGTGACCCGCTGGTATTTGCGGGCGCGCTGGACCATTTCGCGTCCCTCGGCGATGGTCAGGCACATGGGTTTCTCGATGTAGACATCCATGCCCATGGCCATGGCGTGGCACGCTACCCATGCGCGGGCATGCGTCGTGGTTTCCACCATGACGCCGTCGAGTTTCTCCTTCTCGATCATCTCGCGAAAATCGGTGTAGCCCTTCCAGCCCCGGTCCTTGCCCGCGCCGTTGAGACAGGCGTCCACGCGCGGCTGAAAACAGTCGCAGACCGCCGCGATCCGGATTTCAGGAATGTGCAGGCAGGTCCCCGCAATGTCCTGGCAGCGTCCGCCCAGTCCGATCAGGCCCACGTTTACCGTCTCGTTCGGGCCGGGCCCTTCCATGCCCAGCACCCGGGCGGACAGGATGAGCGGCGCCGAGGCCGCGGCGGTTTTCAGGAATGTGCGTCTGCTGATCATGCGTTGCCTCCTCAAGGGCCGGGTTCACATGCGGCGCCGGCCCGTCGTGCTCGTGGATGTCGCGGCCGGATGCGTGCCGCCCGCGGAGCCATCAGCCTACCATCCCCGGCGGGTCGTATCAACCGCTTTAGCATACCGGCTGCAGCTCTCGGGCGTTGTGCCCTCACGCCCGGATCGCCTCGCCGATGGCGGGATGGACGGTATGGACGGGATGGACGGGATGCGTGGGGACGCTTGGGCCAAAGAGACCACCCCCACCGCCCCCGGCGGTCATCCGGATTTCGAACCCCTTCACGATCGCTCAGGCTGGCACGTCCATACAGTCCATACCGTCCATACCGTCCACCGGGTCCACAGCTCCGCGCGCGACCGCCGGGCACGTACCCCTCCTTCCTCTGGCGCCGTCCGCGGCGCGTTGCGGGACGGGTAAATCTCCGGCGCGCGCGGTTGAATCTGATCCGCGCCCGTGCGACGATAGTGGGCGGTCTTCGAACTGAACGATTCGAAGGAGATGGCACGATGAAAGCAGCGATAGCGGGGGCGATAGCCCTGGTGCTGGGATTGGGCGCGGGCCTCTGGTTCGGGATGGCCCGGGTGAACGCCCTCAGGACGGAACTGGCCACGGCCCGGAACGAAGGTGTGGCGCTTCAGAACCGCCTTCAGACCGTGGAACGCGACCTGGCGGGACGCGAGGCCGAGCTCGCGCGGTTGCGAAAGGACCTCGAAGAGGCGCGTTCCCGGCCCGCCACCGAAACCCCGGCGGCCGCGCCGGCGCCTGAACCGGCGGATTTCGACAGCGCCGATTTGTTTGCGCAACTCGCCCAGGCGCTCGGTGAAACGGACGAATCCGGACGGCGCGAACGGCGCTTTGGCGACCGGTTCGAGAGTACCCGCAGACCTCCCGATGAGGGCGGCGAACCGCGCGAGGACCGCAGGCGCGGCTACATGGATGAGTTTCGCCAGCGCATGTCCGACTTTCTCACGGCCGAGATCGAAGCCAGCAGCGACCCCGCCGAGAAAGCACGGCTCGCGTCCATCAGCGAGTACACGCAGAGCCTGATGGAGCAGCGCCAGCTCCTGCGCGACGCGCAGACCGACGAGGAACGCCAGGCCATCTTCGATACCATGCGGCAGAACGGCGAGACGCTGCGGACCATGGTCGAGGAACAGCAAGACCAGGTCATGCGCGAATCGCTCGAACGCCAGGGCATCTCCAGCAGAGCGCAGCAGGACGGCATCATCGCCGCCTATAAGGAAGCCCAGAACGATCCGTTTTTTACCGGCCCGTTCACGTTTTTCGGCGGCGGGCGGCGCGGGCGCGGGGGACCTCCCGGGGAAGGGCCTCCCGGCGGCGGCCCGCCGTGATGACCGGACTCGCGGTCAGCGGGGAGAGCTCACGCGCAGTTTCTGGCCGAGCAGGATCTTGTCCCCGTCGAGCTTGTTCCATTCCTTCAGATCCTTGATGGAGACGCCGTACCGCGCGGACAGCTGGGTCAGCGTATCCCCCGGTTTAATCTCATGGTATGTGGGCCGGTCGGCGCCGGGGGCAGCCGGAGCAGGGGTCTCGGCCGGTGGCTTTGGCGGTTCGGGGGCAGCCTCAGCCGGTGGTTGCTCGGCCGCTTTTGGGGCATCGGGCGCGGGCGCGGGCTCGGGCGCGGGCACCGCTTCAGCCGCGGGCGCCTCCGCCGGTTTCACGGGCTCGGGCGCCGCTTCGGCCGCGGGCTCTTCCGCCGGTTTCACGGGCTGTGCTGCCGCCGGTTCCGCGGCCACGTCGACCGGGGCCGGGCTCTCCGGCGCGAGTTTGGGCACGCCGCCCGGTAGCCCTTTGGGCGCCTGCAGCCACTTCTGCATATCTTCGAGGCGACGCTTGCTTTCGTTGAGGTTTTCCAGGGACAACGTGCCGTCGTTGACCGCCGTTTCGATGGCCTCGCACACCCCGCGGATACGTTCCTGCGAAGGATCCGCGAGGAGCAGGGCGTCGCAGCCGGCGGCCAGCGCCAGCACGGCGGCCTTCCCGACATCTCCGCCGGTAGCGGCCGCGGCCAGCGCGATGTCGTCACTCAGAATCACGCCCTTGAACGCCCACCGGTTGCGCAGGAATTCGCGCACCAGGATCGGCGACAAGGATGCCGGGCGCTGAGGATCGGCTTCATCGAGGCGCGGCACCGCAATGTGTCCCACGAGCATTCCGGGAACGCCCGCCACCACCGCCTGGGCAAACGGATACAGCACCTTCGCCAATTCCTGGCTTTGGCCCAGTTCGATCACCGCCAGCGTGGTCTGCGGATCCGGTTTCGCGGCCCCGTGACCGGGATAGTGCTTTACGACAGGAAACACGCCGGCCTGCATCGCGCCGTCCGCGAACGCCAGGCCAAGCGCCTGGACCACGTCGCGATCCTTGCCGAAACTGCGCGCCTTAATCACATCGGGCGCGCCGGGCAGGGCCACGTCGAGCACGGGCGCGAGGAGCACGGCAATGCCCCGGTCTTTGCACGCTTTTCCGAAACTCAGGCCCACCTCGTGCGCCGCGTCAGGATCGCGTTTGGCGCCCAGTTCCGGAGCGCCCGGCGCGGATTCCAGATTCAACCGGTTGAAGATCCCGCCTTCCTGATCGACGGCGACCAGGGGCAGATCGGAAATCTCCTTGCCCAGCCCCACCGCGTCCTTGATGTTCGCGACGAGCTTGGTCGTCTGATTCCGGTTTGCAATGTTGTCGTCGAGCAGCACCACGCCGCCTGGCTTGAGTTCCGAAAGGAGGGCTTTGGCCTCGTTGCTGAGGGCGTTGCCGCTGACCGCGATAAACAGATGGCGGGCGGGCCAGACGTCTTCCGGAATCGCGGGCGGAGCCGGGGGCAGCGTCTCTTCCCCGGGCGACTCGGCCGGCGCCGCCTCTTCCGCCGGTTGCGGGATGGGGACATCGACTGGCGCAGTCCCCTCGTTCAGGACAGGCGCAAGCTCCGGAATCAGTTGTTCAAGCGGCGGCCCTGCCGCGTCCAGCGGCTCTTCCGTGTCCGGCGATTCCCCGGGCGCTTCCGTCATGGCGACGGGCGCGGCCGCGTCGTTCACCGGACCCGGGCCGCCCCGAAGGACCCATCCGAGCGCCACGCCCATCAGAAACACCAGCAACACCGTGACCACCTGGTGGGTGGCGCGGTGCTTGCGCACTCTGGTTTCGGATTCCACGGTTCCCTCCCGCACATTCAGCACGTGGTTGATTGGGCCGCCGGGGCGAGATGCGCCCCCGGGATGCGGCCCCTGCAACCCCCTGGACTCCCCGTGGGGTTGCGCATCTTATAATACCCCGAATCCAGGGCCGCGTCCATGGGGCCGGTTCGCCAGCGCGCCGCTTGCCCGTTTCGCGGCGATGCGGTAAGCTGGCCCGGGGAACCCAAGAACCTTCACAACAGGAACAGGCCTCATGAAGACTCCACGACGTGTCATCAATGCAATGGCGCCCATCCGCATCTGCGACCTGGGGGGATGGACCGACACCTGGTTCGCCGAGACCGGCGCGGTGTTCAACATCGGCGTGTATCCGTACGCCGAAGTCCAGATCTACGTGCGCGAAACGCAATCCGATACCCCGCGCATCGTCATCCACGCCGAAAACTACGACGTGCGCTACGCGATCGACCCGCACAAGATCGCCTACGACCGCCATCCCCTGCTCGAGGCCTCCATCGACATCATGGACCTGCCCGACAACCTCAGCTTCGAGATCAACCTGTATTCGCGCGCGCCCGGCGGCTGTTCCACCGGCACCTCCGCCGCCATCACGACCGCTCTGCTCGGCGCCCTCGACCTCCTCACGCCCGGCCGCCGGACCCCCCACGAAATCGCCCGGCTCGCGCACCGGGTCGAGACCGAGAAGCTCGGCCTCCAGTGCGGCATTCAGGACCAGATCTGTTCCGCACACGGCGGCATCTGCTTCATCGAAATGTATCAATATCCGCTGGCCAGCGTGTCCAACATCCAGGTCTCGGACGCCATCTGGTGGGAACTCGAGCGGCGTCTCGTCCTCGTGTATCTCGGCAGGACGCACTCCTCCAGCGAGGTACACGGCCGCGTCATCCAGCGCCTGGAAACTGAAGACGCCGACAAATCGGTGCTGGAACCCCTGCGGCAGGCGGCGATCGACGGCAAGAACGCCGTGTATGCGGGCGACTTCCAGGCCCTGGGTGCGGCGATGATCCGCAATACGGAGGCCCAGGCCGCCCTGCATCCCAAACTCGTGTCGGAGGAGGCCCGGGCGGTGATTGAGCTCGCCCGCCAATACGGTGCCGTGGGCTGGAAAGTCAACGGGGCCGGCGGCGAAGGCGGATCGCTCACGATCCTCTGCGATGCCGAGGGCGAACACAAGCGCAAATTCATCGAGGCCGTGCCCGGCATCGACCCGCGCTTCCAGGTGATCCCGACCTACCTCTCCCGCGTCGGCCTCCGCCGCTGGGAACTCTACGAGTAGAATCTCGGGAGTTGATTGCGGCGGGGCGCGCGGATACCATGGCGGCATGTTTGCCTTTCTCCGAGGAGTGGTCGCACAGAAGAGCCTCAACCGCGTCGTGCTGGATGTCGGCGGAGTGGGGTTTGACGTGCTGGTGCCGGCCGATGTGCACCGGCGGCTGATCGTGCACGCGGAGGCGACGTTGCTCACGTACTGCCACATCCGCGAAGACGCGTTTCAGATTTTCGGGTTTCTCCGGGAAGAGGAGAAGTCGCTGTTTGAACTGTTGCTGAGCATCAATGGGGTCGGCCCCAAGATGGCCCTGGCGGTGCTGTCGGCCATGTCCGTCCAGCAGTTCGGGCAGGCCGTGCACGACAACAACGTTACGGCGTTTACGAAAGTGAGCGGCGTTGGCAAGAAGATGGCCCAGCGGATCGTGCTGGAGGTCAAAGCCCGACTCGGCCAGGATACCGAGCTGGGCGCCCTGCTCGGCGAGAGCGAGTCCGATGTGTACCCGCAGGAAGACGATGTCCTCGAAGCGCTGACCGCGCTGGGCTGCACCATCGGCGAGGCGCGCCGGGCCGCCGCGCAGGCACGAACCCGGCTCGGGGCCGATGCGCCCCCCGAAGAGCTGGTCCGCGCGGCGCTCCAGTCCCTGGCCCGGGTAAAACCGAAATGAGTGGTCCGCGGCGCGCCGCGCCCCCGCGCCGTGCCCGGCACTCCAACTGCATACGGACATGATGCGTAAGGACGAAGTCCTGGATCCGAGTCCCCGCGACGACGAGCGCGAACTGGACGAACAGATCCGCCCGCACCGGCTGGGTGACTTTCCGGGACAGGACCCCATTAAGGAACGCTTGCGGATCTCCATCGCGGCCGTGAAGGCCCGGGGAGAACCGCTCGACCACATCCTCATGTGCGGTCCGCCTGGCCTGGGCAAGACCACCCTGGCGCGCATTCTCGCGCACGAAATGGGCGTGGACATCAAATCCACCGCGGGACCGGTCGTCGAGCGTCAGGCCGATCTCTCGGCCATTCTGACCAGCCTCGAAGAATTCGACATCCTGTTCATCGACGAGATCCACCGCCTGAATCATGCCGTCGAGGAGACCATGTACTCGGCGATGGAGGATTTCGAGGTCGATATCATGCTTGGCAAGGGCCCCACGGCGCGGTCCATGAAGATCGGTCTGAAACCCTTCACGCTCATCGGGGCCACCACGCGGGCCGGCCTGCTGACCCCGCCGTTGCGCGCCCGGTTCGGCGACACGTGCCGGTTCGAGTTCTACGCGCCCGAAGAACTTCAAATCATCGTGGCGCGGTCGGCCCGGGTGCTCGATGTGCCCATCGACCCCAGCGGCGCGCTCGAGATCGCGTCCCGTTCGCGGGGCACGGCGCGCGTGGCCAACCGGCTTCTGCGGCGCGTCCGCGACTTCGCCCAGGTCAAGGGTGACGGCACCATCACGCGCGAGATCGCCAAGGGCGCCCTGCAGGTCCTCGGTATCGACGCCCTCGGCCTCGACGACATGGACAAGCTCATCATCCATACGCTTATCGACAAATTCAGCGGCGGGCCCGTGGGCCTGTCATCGCTCGCCGTGGCCGTCGGCGAAGAGGCACAGACCATCGAGGAAGTCCACGAGCCCTATCTGATCCAGATCGGCTTCGTCAAGCGCACGTCCAAAGGGCGCGTCGCCACCCTCCACGCGTACAAGCATTTCGGCCTCAACCCGCCCGCCGACAGCCAGGGGGCGCTGTTCTAGGGTTGCGGTCGCGATGATGAAGATGGTGGGGCGGGCCTGCCCCACCGTCCGGGTTGTGCGGACGCGATGACGAACATGGTGGGGCAGGCCCCACCCTACGAGGATGTCATGAAATCAGACCACGCATTCGAGCTCGCGCCACTGACCCTCTCCGGGCCGCGCATCAAGGCGGGGTTTCACTGCCACACGGTGAACTCGGACGGGGGCCTATCGCCGGAGGACACGGTCAAGCGGTACCGGTCCAAGGGGTATCGGTGCCTGGGGATCACCGATCACCGGTGTGTCACGCCGGTCAGCGGTTTTTCGGATGACGGGTTTCTCGGTATTGATTCGGTGGAGAACGGCGGGGATCCGGACATCATCGGCGTGGACGTGGCGTCCGGCGTGCCGGTTGAGTTGTCGCTGGTGGAGAAAGCGGAGGCCCTGGCGGCACAGGGCGGGTTCACCATTGCGGCCCACCCGACGTACTGCGGGGTGTTGCCGGAGGACTACGTGAACTGTCCCAACTTGATGGCGCTGGAGATCTACAACGCCTACTGCGATCAGGCCTACGCGAACGGCCTGGCCACGGAACTCTGGGACATGGTGCTTGGCCAGGGCAAGCGCCTGTGGGGTGTCGCCGGCGATGACGCGCACCTGAATCCTGAGAAGGGCTACTATTCCGACGCGGGTTTCGGGTGGGTCGAGATCTGGGCGGATCTATCGCGGGAATCGGTGTTGAGCGCGCTCAAACGAGGGATGTTCTTTTCGACGCAGGGGCCGACCTTCGAGCGTACTGCCATCGAAGGAGGCGCAATCCGCATCGAGTGCTCGCCGGTGGCCGAGGTCCGTTGGCGGACGTATGGCCACACCGGGTTCGTGGATCATGCGGCTCCGGGCGCCTCACTCACGCAGTCCGCCCTGCCCGAGTGGTTCCGGCCAGCCGGGTTCGTCCGGATCGAACTCGTCGGCCACGACGGCCGCAAGGCGTGGTCGAATCCGTTCTTCGTTCGTGGTTGAGGAAGAGCCGGATCGTTGAACCACGAATGGACGCGCATAAGAAGGAACAGGGGCTGTGGGAGAAGGGGACCTCACACTGCGCTGATGACGCGGATGGAAGGCAGGCGGTATCACGCGGAACCGCTGAGGATAGTGGAAGGCGCCGGATTTGGTGTGATAACTTGCCTTCGAATTTGTATATGATGTGCAAGGTCCGGACGGTTGTGCTGTGTCGACGGACAGGTCGTTCGGGGGGCATGCCGCGCCTCTGATGGCGCTACCAGAGGGGATATAGGTCATGAGCAGATTTGCGGGGGCTCAATACGCCACCATCGCGGCGGTTGTTCTTGCGGCGCTTGCCGTGCCAGCGGCCGCCCAGTACACCGACGTCGACCTCGATACGGCCCACACCATGTGGCAGAACGGGGTGTTCATGCTCGATGTGCGGACGGCGGCGGAGTTTCAGCTCGGGTACATCCCCGGCGCCTACAACATTGACGTCAACGAGCTGGCAAGCCGGTTGGGCGAGATAGACGACCTGCTGGACGTGGACATCCTGGTCTACTGCAAGGCGGGGGGGCGTAGCGCGACGGCCTCCGGGATTCTTGTGGCCAACGGGTACACCAAGGTCTACAACATGCTCGGGGGGTTCGACGCATGGTCGGCCGCGGGCTACGAGACGCAGGACGCCTCCGCGGGGTACGACGAAATCGGCGTGGAAACCGGGTATCGCATGTGGCAAAGCGGGACGCTCTTCCTGGACGTGCGGGCTACATTCCAGTACAGGTGCGGGCATGTCACGGACGCCTGGCACATCCCCCTCGGAGAACTGGCCGGCCGGCTGGACGAGCTGGCGGGCTATCTTGACGCGGACGTTGTTGTGTACTGCTCCACGGGCACCTGCACGCAGAGCCCGCAGGCCTGTGCGATCCTCGCCACCAACGGATTCACCCTCGTTCACGACATGGTCGACGGATACGAAGGCTGGAGCGAGGCGGGCTATCCGACGGAGGGGACGGGCGGCATCTTCTGCTGCGGCAGCGTCTCTGTCCCGGCACCTCCATCAGGCGGCATTGACGGCGGGTTGCTCCTGATGGCGTGCGCCGCAGCCGCCGCGGTCTGTGTTCCGAGGCTGAAGGCGAGATGGGCGGCGTAGCAGGCGCCTGTCGCAGGGTCAGTATCTTTCCGCGCTATCGCGGGCATCCGGGGCACGGGTCGCCACGCCGAGCGCGCTCTTGACAGCAGGTGCCCTTCTGCGGAATGATTCGTGGCGCGGGCTCTACACCGCGGAAAGGGGAACATCCTATGTCGAACGACGGAATCGCCCCGCCGGGCATGCCTCCTGTCAGGCAAGGCCCGCCGCCGAAACCGGCGAAAGGGCCCAACACCTGCCTGATCGCGGGGGCCATCGGCTGCCTGGTGGTTATCGCGCTCGTCGTGCTGGTCGTTGTGGGTGGCTTCTTTGCCGTCAAGGGCGTGATCACGTCCATGGTCGATGAATACACCGAGACGGCGCCCGTGGAACTCCCGGCCGTCGCGATCTCCGATGAGGAACTCGAGGCCCTTCAGGCGCGTGCGGCGGCGTTCACCAAGGCCGTGAAGGGCGAAGGTGAAACGGCTGCTGAGCCCGTGTCCGGCGCGGCCGAGGGCCCGGAGGTCACCGAGATCGCGGAGGGAGGCGCTGGCGAGGCTGCGGCGCCCGCGGAACCGCTCGTGCTGAGCGAACGTGACATTAACGCGCTCATTCAGCACGACCCGGAGTGGCAGGCGCTTAAGGGCAAGGTCTATGTCTCGATTGAGGACGGCCTTGTGAAAGGTGAGGTAAGCTTCCCCCTGGATGAGCTTGAGTTCGAGATGGTGAAAGGGCGGTACTTCAACGGGTCCGCGACATTCAGCGTACAATTGAGGAACGGCGTCCTGTTCGTGACCGTCGATTCGGCGACGCTGAAGGGATCCCCGGTTCCTGAAGAGTTCATGGCTGGCTTGAGAGCCGAGAATCTTGCGAAGAACATGCAGCAGGACCCCGAGTTGCGGGAATTCCTGGACAAACTGGAGCGCATCGAGGTCGAAGACGGCACGATCACCATCACGCCCGCGGCACCCTGATTACGGGCGTGTGGCTGCAATCACGGCACAGGAGAGAGTCAGTGAAACTCACGGAACAGGGCATGAAGCTGGTTGAGGCCATGGAGGCCTTCGAGATTATCGACTGCCACGAGCACCTCGGGCCCGAGCAGCGGCGCCTCGACAAGGAAGTCGACGTATTCACGCTCTTCGCGCACTACACGCGGGGCGATCTGGCCGTGGCGGGGATGCCCGAGGCGGACTACCAGGCCCTGTTCAATCAGGACATTCCATTGGAGTGCCGGTGGGACATTTTCGCGCCGTACTGGAAGCAGATTCGCTGGGGGTCGTACGCGCGCGCGGCGCTTCTGGCGGCGCAACGGTTCTACGGGGCCGGCGACATCAATGAGAACACGTATGAGGCCATCTCGGCGGCGATGAAGAAGGCGAACACCCCGGGGATCTACGAGCGCGTGCTGAGAGACGCCTGCAGGATTCGCACGGCCCTCACCCAGTGCGGCTCGACCGACCTGGGCGGCACGCCCCTGCTCACGCCGGTGATGCCCATGATTTACGACACCGACACGTGGGAGGCGGTGGCCCACCCGCGCTTCGAACCCGAGGCCGCCATCCGGTCGCTGGACGATTATCTCG
>DDYW01000071.1 GCA_002348185.1 Candidatus Hydrogenedentes bacterium UBA2224
TCAAGCGCGTCGAGAGCGGGGAGAGCGTGGAGTGGAATGCCGAGCGAGCAAAAGACCTGATGGCGGTTCATATCAGGATTGAAAAAGGGGAGAGCGTGGAGGTCCGCAAGGTCAACGGGGAGTGGCCGGAAGTGTTCGAGCGTGCATCTCTTGATGGTTTCTGTTTTCGACGAGAAGTGTTTGTCGGTCCTGACGGAGACGATACGGAATTAGTCGAGGTATTCGGAGAGACCTTCCCCGAAGCCGCTGAGGCATGGAACAAGGGGGCGAGATGAAAACACCTGCGTACTACATTCAAGAAATGGACGGCGGCGGGTGGGTGCTTATCAGAAGCCACGATGATGAGCCTATATCCGTATATGGAACCGAGCGCGAGGCGCGGGCATCGCTTAAAGAAGCGAATCAAGACCGCACAGATGCATTGCGCGAGGACGCCTATGCCGCCAAGCGGGAGCGGGCGCGGGAGGAATGCGCGGCGGAACTCGCAGGGGACAGGATGCGCCTGGAACGCATGAACGGCGAGCGGGATAACAACTGGAACAGGGTGAAGGATAACGGCATATGATCCCCCGCGCCAAACGTGACGCCGAAGTGCTCCGCATGATCCGCNNGTTTGCGGAGGGTGGGCATGGTGCCCGGGGAGGATGTTTGGACGCTGGAGGTGGTTAGTCGGTTGTCTTAGTTGCTGGAGCATGGGCGGCTGCACGCACCGCTCCCCTTATTTTCCCGAGCGCCTGAATGAAAACGCGGTACGCCGGATCGGCCATGGCGATTGGCAGGCGAACCATAGCCGCCTCAATCATTTTTGCCTCGTCGGTGTCGATGTCGATTGTCATGCGCGTCTCCCTCGTTTATGGTGTTAGCAGCTGAAGCGGCGTGTAGTAGTTCGTTCCCTGAAGCGTGTAAACAAGAATGTTCGTGGTGTCGATCTTCCCGGCGCTGATGGTCGCGCCGTTGGTCAGCTTCAGGGCGGCCACTGATTGCGCCATGATTCCATTATTGGTGTTCACGGCCATGGGCACATAGTTGCTCTCCACGCCCAGCGCCGCCCCTGAAATCAGCGCAACTAAAATTGAAACGAGTTTGGTTTTCATCATGCAACTCCGATTAGCAGCCCGTCCGCAAATGTCAGCGTCACTTCCGCGCCGGTAGTCGGATTAGTAACCCGGAATTCCCCAGCCGTTCCAACCCCAATCCGCAAGTAGCGCAAGTCGTGGTCTGCGTTACCGGACGATGGCATGTCCCGCAATTCGCTATGGGCAAACCACGCGGGTCGGTCAACCTTCTCGATCTCGCCCCAGCCGCCGGTAATGTCCGCAATATCGTGCTGGTGGCCGGTGAGGGCAAAGCCGTCTCGCAAGGGTGAAAGGTCAATGGTGGTCAACATTGCCTCTTGCGCCCCCAAATTGGTTCTGCCGTCTGCCAGGTAATAGGGCCGAAAGTAGCCCGAAAGTGATAGAACGTATGTCGTGTCGTTGAGCGATCCGGTGAAGGCCGCCCCGTCCATGATGGAGAAGCTTGTGCTGTCCACCGTTGGCCCCGTGCCCGCTCCTGTCAGCAGCGGTCCGCCCTCATACAGCGCCGGGTAAACGTACCGCAACTGTCTGGTGGGGTTCAGGTCGTCCTGCACCAGGTCGCATATCAACGCGTGCTGGTCAAGCGCGTTGTCAAACTGCCAGAGCTGAACGATTTTCGAGGGTGTAACCCCGGACGTGTATCCGGTCACCGACCGCTGCAGCAAGGTCGCATACTGCGAATCGAAAGGGTGCCATTGTAACGCCCCGCCGCCGCCAGTTGAGTCGGCCAGGAACGCCGGGACCGAGAGGGTGCTTGCAACGCATTCATCAACGCCGAAAAGCTGTAACTCCTTTTGGTGGAGAAACGGATCAGGGCTTCCGGCGTCGGCAATGTTGAATTCCAGCGTGGACCGCGCCCCTGTGGCGCTCACGTTTTGGCTGCCGTCGGCCACAATGGCGATGTCGTCAATGCTGCCTCCGGTCCACGCAGGCACCCACAACCCGCTCACCACTTGGCCGAGCACACGGTAGATGTTCCCCGGCGCAAGGTCATCGGGGCGGCTCGCGCCAAAGCGGATGCCGAGGTCATCGGGCACCAGCGCCGGATCGCGCACGTCGCCTGTGGAGAGCAGCTCGAGCCAAACGTAATCGCCCTCACCGGCCGCAACCTCGACCCCGCCGCCGCTGATCTCGATACCGTTGCGCGTCCAGATGCCAGCCGACACGGTGACGCCGCCAGCCGAAATGATCCCTTTGAACGGGTAGTTTTCCGCATCCTCGCCGGGTGGTGTCTCGCCCTTGTCGTAGATGATTTTTGGCGCTCCGTCAGGCCCCCAATTGATGTGCCCGCCGTGCATGGAAATGTTCTGCACGGCATAGGCCAGATTCCGCAACCCCTCGGCCAGGCCCTTCATGGAAAACGGCTTGCCCGGTGCCGGGTCATTCAAAAAGAACTTCGGCTTGCTCATTCTTCCCCCTCATTCTGACTGCCCGCCATGTGCCGCC